>CACYLC010000036.1 GCA_902775105.1 Oscillospiraceae bacterium | reverse complement strand
GGGAGAAAAGATCCTGCCGGTTGGTGGGCAGTCTCTTGCCTTCGGCAAGGCGCTCCTGGGCATCCATATTCTGCCGCAGGTTGACTCTCCACAGGAAGAGCAGCGCCAGAATCACAACAATGGTCAGAATGCCGTAAAGCAGGATAAAGAAGCTGTTGTCGCCATAAGAGACCGTACCGTCAGGATTGAAGCCGCGGCCTTGAGTGCCCAGTGTGGCAATATCCTTCAGGTAACTTGCGCCAAAGCTAAAGATAAAGTACAGAGCTGCAATTTCCGCAGCCAACAACGCAATGCCGCGGGCAAACTGCTTGCGGACAATTTGACCAAAGCCCATAATGATAAAGGAGATCTTGGTAAAAATGTCTCCCTTTACAAATGTTCTGCCGATCTCTTTCAGATCTGTGCCGATCCATTTAAAGAAACCGCCGATTTTAGCGGCTACTGATTTTTTCTCTTCCATAATACCTCCAATCTCAAAACGATGGCTCACCCGTTGAAAGCATCAGGCAGGGCATCCATAGAACACCCTGCCTGACGTTTCGTTCAATTAAGCGGAATGCTTCCCGTTCAGTGAAACGAATCCGTTAACTTACTGAGCGTAGGAAATGCAGGTATCCTGGGGAGGCGTTGTCATACTCATTAGCGATGACGGAGTCGCCGAGGGAAGTAGCCAGACCCCAGTAGTCGCCAGGATACTGGCCCTGAGGAATGTCATAGGGGATCTGCTCAGCCAGAGCGGCCAGAGCGGGATCGGCCTGGACAGCAGGATCCTGCTGAGCAGTGATGTTGGAGGGACCCCAGCCCACAGCCTCGAAACGGGCGAGCTGAACCTCAGCGCTGGAGAGGTACTGAGCAAGAGCCTGGCAGACAGCCAGCTTGCCGGCATCGGTCTGAGGCTTGACGCCCAGCAGCTTGAAGCCGCTGAAGCCGCTCATCTGATAGGTGTTGCCATCCACAGTGAAGGTGGGCAGCTTGGTGGCAGCATAGTTGTCACCAAACAGAGCCTGAGCATTGCCAGCATCCCAAGTGCCGTCGATAATGGCAGCGGCATTGGTGGCGTTCTCAACGGAGGAGCCGTTGGTGAAAGCGGGGGAGTTGCTCAGAGCGATGATGGCCTTCAGAGCCTGAACGCCGGCATCGGAAGCATAAGTAACGTTGGCGCCGGTGAAGCCGTTCTCATCGGTGTCATAGGTCAGCTCGCAGCCAGTGCCGAAGAAGAAGGAGGTCTGATACCAGCCGTTGTTGATTTCCATGTAGACACCCTTGCCGGCAGCCTCAGCATCGGCCAGAATCGCCTCGAGGGAAGAGGGATCGGTGATGATGCTGCTGTCATAGTACAGGAAGTAGCCGTTATCGGAGGTGATGGGGTAAGCATAGATGGTGTCACCCATGGTGGCAGCGCCAACAGCACCGGCGTCGTTCTGCTCAGCAACCCAAGCGGCATTGTCGCCCACAACGGGAGTCAGAGCACCAGCGACGACCAGACGGGACAGCTGATCCTGTGCAAAGCCATAGATATCAGCGCCGCCCTCGACGTCGGTGATCATGTTGCCAGCGGCATCGCCCTCGCCAACAGCCTCGACAACGATGTCGTAGCCGGCGAAAGCGGGGTTGGCCTCGATAAAGGCAGCAGCCTGAGCCTCAGTGAAGTCCTTCACGTTGTCAGCGACCCAGATGGTGATGGTGCCGGTGCCGTAGTCGACATCAGCGGGAGCCTCAGTCTCGGTGTCCTCAGTAGCTGCAGGAGTGTTGGTCTCCTCCTGAGTAGCGTTGCTGCTCTTGCTGCCGCAGCCGGTCAGAAGACCGAGCGCCAGAGCAAGAACAAGCAACACTGAGAGCAGTTTCTTGTTCATGTTGTTCCTCTCCTTACATGATGTAATGATTCCCATTCAGCTTTGCAATTTTATGCCTCACTGAACGGCAACTTTAGTTTAACTCCTTTTTCCTAACTTGTCAATCTCTTTTGTCGCCATTTTCACAAATTACTTTTTATATCCTAAATTGTCGACTCTTTTCTCGGCAACAAACGGGTTAATTTTGCTTAAAAATGGTAATTTTGAGTACAAATTTAAATTTGTTACAAACAGTTAAAAATGACGGGGAAAGGAAAGCGATAATCCACACTACTCTTTCAGCAAAATTTCCTCTGCCATTCCCAGATTCATCTCCGGTAAAACAAAATCCGCCTCGGGAAAATCCTCTTTTGGGGATATGTTGGATCGAATATAAATCGTGGCCATGCCAGCTGCTTTCGCCCCCGAAATGTCACATATGCCGTCGTTTCCAATCATGATAGCTGCTCCGGGTTCGATCTCTTGTTCCTCTAATAAAATACGGAAAAATCGCTGATCCGGTTTCTTGCAGCCGTAGTCTGAGGAGAGATAGATGCTGTCAAATGCCGAAATCAGATCCAATCTCTCCAATTCGTAGGTCGTAAAAATCGACTGAGCATTGGAAAGGAGATGTACTTTACATCCATGATTTTTGAGGTTATGAAGCAGTTTCGAAGCACCTTCATAGAGTCGAATATACTCCATAGACCACTCTCTAAAACGGCGTCCTGCCTGCACAGCCTGCTTCAGATCTGCAGGAACGCCGCACTCCTCAAAAAGCTGCTGAAAGACGTATTCAATCTGGATCTCCGGATGAGCTTCATGGGAATCGTTACGAAGCTGGTATTTCCCCTGCTCCTGCTCGCGGACGATGGCGAAATAGCGCTGTTTCAGTTCCTCGGCAGAATGGTAAACTGCCCCCTGAGAGCGGTAGTGGTCTAACAGATTTTCCCATAGCTGGGGCGACTGCTCATCTGTGTGAATGTCGACAAGCGTGCCATATAGGTCAAAGACGCAGTGTTTCCATCTCATGACTGTCCCTCATTCCGATAGAAGATCTGTGCTTCATAGGGCCGCAGCTCATTCGACTCCGCTTCGTAGTTGGACAAGAGCAGCTCGGCGGATTCAAATTCCTTTGGTCGGTCGAATGGAATGGATCCTGCTGTGAAGTTGCAGATGATCAACAGGTGTTCCTGCTCCGTGTCTCTCGTATAGGCAAAGATTTTCTCATCCTCCGGCAGCAGGAGGTTGAAGCTGCCATCCCGAAATACCGGATACTGTTTTCTCAGGGCGATCAGCTTTTGATAGAAGTAAAAGGTGGAGGCTGGATTTTGCAGGGCTTCCTCTGCGTTGATCTCATTGTAATTGGGGTTAACGGAAAGCCACGGGATCCCTGTCGTAAAGCCTGCGTTCTCGCCGTTCGTCCACTGCATAGGTGTACGGGCATTGTCCCGGCCTCTTGCATAGATGGACTGCAGTATTTCACCTTCCGGAATGCCCCGGGCAAGCCGTTCTTGATAGACATTCCTTATCTCCAGGTCGACATACTTTTCAATGGGCAGACGGATATTGGTCATACCCAGCTCCTCACCCTGATAGATGTAGGGCGTTCCCTGCATACCGTGGAGCATGACGGCGAGCATTTTGGCAGACGCTACCCGGTACTCATTATCATTGCCCCAACGTGAGACAATGCGGGGCAGATCGTGGTTGTCCAAAAAGAGACTGTTCCAGCCGCAGTTGTGCAGTCCCGTCTGCCAGCGCTCAAAGCACTGTTTCAGGGACGGCAGGCGCAGCGGAATGGTGTCCCACTTCTCACCGCCCGGCTTCTGGTCGAGGCAGATATGCTCAAACTGGAACACCATACTGAGCTCGCTGCCGTCCGGGGCACTGAACTGCTTGGCTCGTTCCACATTGGCCCCCCATGCCTCGCCGACACTGACCAGACCGTTGCGGACAAAAGCCTTTTCGGACAGTTCCCGGAGAAATTCATGGAGCCGTGGACCGTTGGCGGTGATTTTCTCGTCCGGCACCTTGGCGATCTGGTCAATGACGTCCAGTCGAAAGCCACCCACACCCTTGTCCGCCCAGAAGCGGATCATCTTGTAAAGTGCTTCCCGCACGGCCGGATTATCCCAATTCAGGTCAGGCTGCTTGACGGCAAATTGGTGAAAGTAATACTGGCCGAGATGGGGCACATAGGTCCACGCCGAACCACCAAAGACGCCTCTCATATCGTTAGGCGGTACATCCGGATTACCGTCCCGCCAGACATAGAAGTTGTGATAGGGATTGTCCCGACTTTTCAGCGCTTCCTGAAACCAGCGATGTTCATCTGAGGTGTGGTTGAGCACCAGATCCATAATTATGGAGATCCCCCGCCCCTCGGCCTCACGGATCAGCGTCTCCATGTCCGCCATGGTGCCGAAGGGAGGATAAATCGCCTCGTAGTCGGAGATGTCGTAGCCGTTGTCCTCCTGAGGAGACTCATAGACCGGGGACAGCCAAATGCCGTCGATACCCAACTGCTCCAGATAATCCAGACGCTGAATGATGCCGGGAATATCGCCAATGCCGTCTCCGTTTGTGTCCTGAAAGCTCTTGGGGTAAATCTGGTAGAATACCGCAGATTTCCACCAATCCTGTTTTGTCTTATCCAGCATAGTACTTCTCCCCTTTTAAGTGCGTTCGATCTGTTCCAGCGCCTCGTAGACCCGCAAAAGTTCTCCCACGCTCCACGCCTGAGCAAAGCATCCTCTGCTGATCGTGGGCACAAGACCATCGTAAATCTCTGGGATCTGGCCGATGCAGCCCTCCCGAAGCATGCCGTACAGTGCTTCCAACTGCTGTTCTACCTCGGACGCCGCTTCTTTGGAATGGCCTCCCACTTTTAATCGAGCCAGGTAGTAGGCGCCCAGCGGGAAGGGCCATACGGTTCCCTGATGATAGGCCATATCCCGCTCCCGCTGAGGGCCGCCGTAGGTGGGGTGGAATTCCGGATCCTCCGGAGAGAGGGTGCGTAGACCACAGGGAGTATAGAGATGCTGCCTCACGGTATCAACTACCTGCTGCTCTTGCTTGTGAGAGAGCATGGCAAAAGGCATTGTCACCGCCCAAATCTGATTGCAACGGATCTGAGTGTCTGCTTTGGTGCCGGAGATGACGTCTTTTAAACAGCCCCTATCCGACATCCAGAAGGCATTTACAAAGGACTCCCTGACCTTACGGGCGAGCGCTCCATATGCAGTGCCGTCCTTCCCTGCCATGGGCGCAAACTGCTCCATGACCCGGAGGGCGTTATACCAGTATGCATTGATTTCTACCGGCTTTCCATGTCTCGGCGTAGGCAGAATGCCCTCCACGCAAACATCCATCCACGTCACTTGAGCCAGTCCCTCACCGGCTTGGATCAGGCCGTCGCTGTCCATGTGAATGCCGAAGTGCGTTCCCTTCTGATAGGCCGCTATGATGTGTTCCATAACGTCCCACGCCTCTTGAACAAAAGCGGTGTCTCCCGTCTTTTGATAGTAGAGCCAGATGCTGTTAATGAGCAGTAGTGCGGCGTCCACAGTGTTGTATTGCGGCTCTGCTGTTCCCTCCGGGAAGAGATTAGGGACAAGGCCGTCCTTTTCGTAAGCCAGGAAGGTGCGCAAAATACTTTTTGCTGTCTCGTACTGCCGGGTGGCCAGGGTGCATCCGGGAAGGGCAATCATAGTATCTCGCCCCCAGTCTCCAAAGAAAGGATAGCCGGCGATGATGCTGTATCCCTTAGTGGACTCCCGACGCACCAGAAAATCGTCGGCACTCAGGGCCAGCTGCCGGGCAGCCTCATGCGTAAAGCCGGAATCGGACTCTAGCTTCTGCCTGCGCTCCACCATATCTGATAAAATTGCGATGCCCGTCTTGGTCACAGGGACGTCAGAGAAGATCAGTTCAAACTGATCAGACGCTCCGGCGGCGACAGAGCAGGTGATTTTACAGCAGTTTGCGGCATAGCCGGAGGCAGTTCTGCCGTCACGCTCATCGTAGCCGTAATAGAGCTTCTCATGGGTCAGTTCAGTGGCAGCGAGACTGCCGTTGGTTTTGATGTAGAGCGTCTGCCCTTCTGCTGTGATCGAGTCGCCTGACAGGAATAGCGACTTCTTAGACTGAGGCACTTCCCCTTTCGGTGCAAACTGCAGCCATGGAAAAATCTCCAGCCGGCAGATATCGTCAGATCGGTTGACGATCGTGTAGAGGATCGCCACAGTGTTTGACCCGTGCTCCATAGCACACTGACGAACCACCTGAACGCCAGACACTTCATATTGCCATTTCGGTGCGCCCTTCACTGTAAAGGAAGAGAGCTGCCGATAGCCGGTCTCCGGAGGCGTGTCATCGGCGAAGGACTGGCTAGAGAGAGGCACCCTCTTCCCTTTCAATGTCAGCTGTTCCGACAGACGGTGTACCAGCGTCATGCGGTGATTGGGCGCCTGAACTGCTGAGACGAAAATACCCATATCACCCCGATTGACGGAAAAAGCCATAGTCGTGGACATATACCCGCCCAACCCGTTGGTCAACAGCCAGAAGTTTCTCTCTGACTCTTCCAGTGACGTCACATCTTGTTTTCCAAAGCTAAATTTCATGTGGCTCTCCTTTTATCTGTGTTCAAACGTATTGGCAACTTTGACCAGCAATTCCCTGATCTTCAGATGCTGCAGACAAATCGCCTCACACTTGCCGCACTTGATGCAGTCAGATGCCTTGCCGTTGCGGACAGTATGGACATTACCCTATTAATTCTATTATAACGACTCATGCAAAACATGTAAATACAAAAACATCGGAAGGCGCCCGTTGGATGGGGCATTCCTCCCGATGTTGTATTCCATAAGCGTTTTGCACTCGATCACTCGTCCTGAAATTGCAGCACTGTCTTGCGGCCGCCATATCCCAGCGACGTCTTTCGAAAAATATCTCTTGCTGATTGCAGATAATCCTCAGGCCGAGTGAGAGACGGACTGAAATGGGTCAGCCACAGCTCCTTAGCACCAGATCGAATTGCAGTTTTCGCAGCCTCCTGAAAGGTCATGTGGCAGGTCTCCCTAGCTTTGGGCAGTTTATCCGCCTCGCCGTACATCCCCTCGCAGATAAGCAGGTCAGCTTCTTCGGCTGCCTTATACAGTGCTTTGACCGGGCGTGTATCAGTAGCGTAAACCAACTTAATGCCTCGGCGGACAGGCCCAAGCACCATGTCCGGCGTAAAGCCCTCTGCCGACTCTCCCTGCTGCAGCCGTTTCCAAAGCTGCTTGGGAATCCCTGCCTCGTTGGCCCGCTGGGGGTCAAATTTTCCGGCACGGGGTACAGCGGCCTGATAACCGAAACAAGGTACGGTGTGACGAAGGGGGAATGCTGTGATATCCCAATCCCCCAACGAGATCGTCCTGGTGATCCCCTCTTTCAGCTCAACGACGTTGACGTCAAAGGCCAACTCCGGAGCGATCACTCTGACTGCCTCCAAAACCCGGCTGATACCCACTGGTCCGATCACGGTCACTGGCTCTGTCCGATCCATATTGCCCATAGTGAGCAGCAGCCCGGGCAGTCCCGCAGTGTGGTCGGCGTGAAGGTGGGTGATGCAGATGGTGTCCAGATTCTTGAAGCTGCATCCGGCCTCTCTGGCGGCAATCTGGGTACCTTCACCTGCGTCAACCAGAAGACTCCGCCCGTTGCAGCGCAGCACCAGCGATGTCAGCCAGCGTCCGGGCAGAGGCATCGTACCGCCTGCGCCCAGCAGACAGACATCCAGCATCCAAATCACCTCTCTCTATTAGCTGCTTATTGTCCGAGCCGAAAAACTCGATCAGCCTTCACTTCCGGTCAGGTTAATTTTCCCGTCTTTTGCGGTAGCACTCAGGCTTGTGATCTGATGCTCATAGTTCTGAATCAGATACAGTGCGATCTCATCCTCCAGCTCCTTCTGGATCAGCCGGCGCAGATTCCGGGCACCGTAGGTCACAGAGTAGGATTTGTGGGTCAGGTAATCCACCAGCGCATCGTCCCAAGAGAAAACGATGTCCTTCTCACGGAGCGAACCCTGCAGCTCCCGGAGCATAATACCTGTGATGCCCTTAAAATCCTCCTCGCTGAGGCGATTGAAGTGGACGATTTCATCCACACGATTGATAAACTCCGGACGCAGGAAGGATTGAAGCGCCTTCATAGTCTTTTCTTTATCCTGTTCCTGCGCAGAGCGGCCAAAGCCGACACTGCCCGTTTGATTTCCGCTGCCGGCGTTGGAGGTCATAACGATGACGGTATTTTCAAAGTTGACCTTCCGGCCATGGGCGTCGGTGATCTGGCCGTCATCCAAAATCTGGAGCAAAATGTTCAGCACATCCGGATGCGCCTTTTCAATCTCATCAAAGAGGACGACGGAGTAGGGCTTGCGGCGGATTTTTTCCGTCAGCTGGCCGGCCTCGTCATAGCCAACATAGCCTGGAGGCGAGCCGACGATGCGGGAGACGGCGTGCTTCTCCATAAACTCTGACATATCCAGCCGAATCAGCGATTCCGGACTGTTAAAGAGATCCTGCGCCAGCTGCTTGACCAGTTCTGTCTTGCCCACGCCGGTGGAGCCGACGAAGATAAAGGAGACCGGCTTGTGCTTGGGAGAGATACCCACACGGTTGCGGCGGATAGCACGTGTGACAGCCACCACTGCCTCGTCCTGACCGATAATGTGCTGCTTGAGGCGGGCATCCAGCTGGTTCAGGCGGGCAAACTCCTCCTCCTGAATGCGACTGGCGGGGATATTTGTCCAGAGTTCAATGACTCGGGCCAGATTTTCCAGCTCCAGCGTGGGACGCCCCTCCTTGTTCAGCTCCGCCTCCTCTTCATTCAGACGCAGCTCCAGACTCCGCAGGTGGGCAATGCGCTCGTAACCACGGGCATCTTCAGGGGCATTTTGAATGTCATTGCGCTCGTCTTGCAGTTGCTTCAGTTCAGCCTGCAGCTGATCGGAATGCTGACTGATCAGGCGAAGCCGCTCCTCACGGCGCTCAGAATCCACGCTCATGTCATTTTGCAGACTCATGGCCTCATGGTTGATGGCACTAAGCTGCTGGCGGCAGCGGGATTGTTTCTGCTCGTTCTCCTTGAGATGGGCAGAGCGCTCGGTAGACTGCTGATCCTGTGTTGCGAGGATCAGCTCCCGCTCCTTGGCCAGATCCGCCCGCTCCTTGTGGATGGCGGCCAGACGAGCCAGGGTTTTGTTGTGGAGGTTGACATCTGAGCATGCCTCATCAATCAGATCAATTGCCTTATCAGGTAAAAAGCGGTCGGTAATGTATCGCTCGGAAAGGATCACCGCATTACGGAGGATGGGCTGGGGGATGACCACCTGATGGTAGTCCTCGTAGAAGTGGGCAATGCCCTCCAAAATCTTCGTGGTATCGTCAATAGACGGCTCAGCTACGTTGACAGGCTGGAAACGGCGCTCCAGGGCAGCGTCCTTTTCAATATACTTCCGGTATTCGTTGTAGGTGGTGGCACCGATGACCTGAATCTCGCCTCGGCTGAGTGCGGGCTTGAGAATATTTGCTGCATTCATGGAGCCCTCTGCATCGCCGGCACCCACAATATTATGCACCTCGTCAATGACGAGAATGATGTTTCCGATCCGCTTGACCTCTTCGATGAGCCCCTTCATACGGCTTTCAAACTGGCCGCGGAACTGGGTGCCGGCCACAAGAGCAGTCAGATCCAGCAGATAGACCTCTTTATCCACCAACTTATAGGGGACATTTCCGGAGACAATGCGCAGAGCAAGTCCCTCGGCAATGGCCGTCTTACCGACACCCGGCTCACCGATAAGACAGGGATTGTTCTTCTGGCGGCGGTTCAGGATTTGCATGACCCGGGCAATCTCCTCGTCACGCCCGATCACACCATCCAGTTTGCCCTCACGGGCACGTCTGGTCAGGCAGATGCAGTAATTCTCCAAAAATTTCCGTTTCTGATTTTTGGGCGCAGAGCCATCCTTACGGCGCTCCTGCTCCTGCTTGCGGCCGGAATCGGCGGAGGAGGACGGCTCCTCCTTTTGATTGTTTTGGCCGCCGAAGAGTCGGTTCAGGA
The DNA here is from genome assembly GCA_902775105.1 of Oscillospiraceae bacterium. GTDB lineage: Bacteria > Bacillota > Clostridia > Oscillospirales > Oscillospiraceae > Onthomonas. The sequence goes on along the minus strand of CACYLC010000036.1, from coordinate 6,814 downwards.
AGGGGAATGTGGCCGTCTTGCCCTCCTCCTGCTCATCATCCTCGTCCGACCCACTCTGATTTTCCATCAGAGACTCCAACGCCTCGGGTCCTCCGAAGGCGGACATCATATCGTTGGTGAGATTTTCCACGTCATCCTCGGAAATACCCATCTTGCTCAGCAGATCGTCAACGGGCTTGATGCCCATTCCCTTGGCACAGCTCAGGCAGTATCCCTCGTTTTTGGACTCTCCGTTTTCCATTTTCGTGACAAAGATCACAGCCATATTCTTATGGCATTTTGAGCACAGTACAGGCTGCATAAGCACCCTCCTTGTATCGGGCTTCTTGAAACCCACTTATTTTTGTTAGCCTATCACAAAATTATGAACAAATTTCGTTTTTCATCAAATGGATTAGAGGGAAATGGTACTGAATGCGGAAAACAACGCCAAAAGTCGGCTGCTCTCTACGCTTTCCTGGGGGATCAGTCCAAATCCCACGCCCAATGAACAGAGCGTCGCTGCGATCACTGCTCCCTGTAAAAACCCGCACAGTCCGCCAAGAGAACGGTTCATCATGCGTAAGCCAGGCAGTTGTGCCACCAGATCCAGTCCCTTGCCCAACAGATGTCCCAAAAAAAGAATGAGCGCAAAGGCAACAAGATAGATCACAAGCCAGGCGACAGTACGGGCAAGCGACGCTGCAACGACATCCGCTGCAGTTTCAGTGGCCTGCTGCACCTGTTCGTGGATGTTGTTCTCCACGGCGTCCATAAAGTACTGATAGAAGTCGGAGCCAACAATCTGCTCCAACAGGCCGCCGTCCTCTTCCTTCCACTGAAACTCCTGTGTCTCCTCAGCCGGTTGGGAGATTTTGTCCTGCATATCGGAATAGACCGCATCCCGAATCGTCGGCTCAATGGCATAGGCAAGGGCGGGAGATAATTGATCTGCCGCCATCCTGGCACCTGTCAGAGCCAGGACCGCTGCAACAAGACCGCAAATGGTCATAATCAGTCCCTTTCGGGCGCCAATCAGTGCAAAAATTGCCAGCATGGCCAAAATAATCACGTCAAAAAGGTTCATCTCAAACTCCTGTCAGGGCAGGTAAACATTCGCGGTTTCTGCTGTAACCAGCATGGCTGTTCCGTCCCCCCGCATCAATGCCTGTTGAATGCCTGTTGTATTGGGCAATGTGGCATACTCCGTAAAGTCACTGGTATAAATGGTCAGCTTGGCACTTGTCAGAACGGCAATATACCGTCCCGCAGCGGTGAGGGACAGAATGTCAGCATTCACATTCAGCGTTCCTATCACATCGCCGCTGCTGTTAATGGCTGCCAGCTGTCCTGTAGAGCCAGCGCGAAAGCGGCTGAAATATTCTACGGCAAATCCGTCTCCACCCAGAGAATAACCCTGAAGATAGAGTGTGTTGTTCTGCCAGTTTGCCACCGGATTATATTGCTGATTCAGCCGCTGTACGCCGTATTCCTGTTGAAGCCAAATGCCAGACCCGTCCCAGCGCATATCAATGACGGCAGAATCGGAATAGCTGCGCTCATCCCGCTTCTCACCGTCAGATATGTCGTACATGGTCAGGGTGGAGACGAAATTAGATCCCTCCTGACTGATGGTGAGGATCGCAAGCTGCCGGTTATCTGCGGAGACAGCCGCATCCATTACAAATTGAGATGATATCCGCTCTGTCACAAGCGGCTGCTGGTTCGCGTCATAAGCTGTGACAATGGCTTTGTAGCCAGACGCCTCCTCCACCACAGCAAGCCAGCCGTGGTCGTTGACCCGTGCGGAGATGAGGGCGTAATTTCCTTCCGTGGCATAGTGGTAGATCTCCTGGCGATCTGCAAACAGATACAGGTCATTTCCGCCTGCGTCATAAACAACGGCATAGTCACCTGCCGTATTGATGACAGGCTGCTTCATGGAGACAGAGGTGTCCACATACTGAGTACCGCCGTCAGAGTAGATTTGGATCCGATTTTCACTGCACAGGATCAGCGCGTTATTCAGAGCCGCATAGCACAGCTCTTTCTCCTGCCCGATCTGAAAGGATACGCCAAGCCCCTCCTCCGTGGTCTCCAGCGCACGGTAAGTCAAATATCGCTTGATGGAGTCAAGATTGATCCGATTCCGATTGAGCACCAAAAAAACGCCTACGCCAATAAGCAACACGGTGAGGACAGAGGTAAGCACCCGTAGCAGAATGCGCAGGGCAATGACTCCCTTCTCTGCCCCGGACTGCCGTTCAGAGGACGCAGCCTCCTCATCAAATTTCTTTTCTGCCATGAGCTTATTCCTCCAAATCGGTATCCAGACCGACAGGTTCGTTATACCAGAGCTTTGTCATATACAGGCCGCCCGGCGGGACGGTAGGTCCCGCCTCTACCCGATTGCCTCGACGTAAAATATCCGCAATCCCTTCGGGTGTCAGCTTGCCCTCTGCAGCATACAACACAGTTCCCACCATAATGCGAACCATATTGTATAGAAAACCGTTGGCACAGACCTTCAGTGTGATGAGGTCTCCCTCACGAACAACATCAAAATAGTGTACTGTGCGGACAGTAGAACGGACATTTGTCCCCACGTCCCGTACAGCTGCAAAATCATGCGTTCCGACAAATACCTGCGCCGCAGCCGCCATAACCATCTCGTCCAGGTGTTTTGGATAAAAGTAGGCCCGGTCTACATAGAAGGCGTTGCGGATTCTGGAGTTGTAAACCTGATAGGTGTATTCCTTTTTGCGGCAGGAGCCAATGGCATTAAAGCACTCTGAAACCTCTCTTGCGGAAACCACCACAATGTCCTCCGGCAGCCTGGCATTAAAGGCCAGCGGCATTCTGTCGCAGGGGATGTTGCAGGTGGTGCGGAAGTTTGCGATATAGATTCTGGCGTGAACACCGGCATCAGTGCGTCCCGCTCCAGTAAACTTGACCGGGTGTTTCACCACCTTGCTGACCGCTTGTTCCAACGTTTCCTGCACCGTTACAGCGTTTTTCTGAATCTGCCAACCGTGGTAGGCAGTTCCCACATACATGAGCTGAAGGGCTATGTTTCTCATCTTTGCTCCTTCCGTTCCGGAGTAACTCTTACAGGCCGAAGCCATAGGCCAGAACGCAAACCACAGCCAGCAGCGCCAGCCCGGAAATCAAGGTGATCCAGTCCTTCCCGGTATAGACCAGCTGGCGCAGACGGGTGCGACCCTCGCCGCCGTGGTAGCAGCGGCACTCCATTGCCGTTGCCAGCTCGTCCGCCCGGCGGAAAGCGGATACAAACAGGGGCACCAGCAGCGGAATCAGCGCCTTGGCCTTGTCGATCAAGTTACCGGAGTCAAAGTCTGCGCCTCTCGCTTTCTGAGCGGACATAATCTTGTCCGTTTCTTCGATCAGGGTGGGAATAAACCGCAGGGCGATAGACATCATCATGGCCAACTCGTGAACCGGCACACGGAGCTTTTTAAGCGGCCCCAGCAAGCACTCAATACCATCGGTCAACAGAATCGGCGAAGTGGTATAGGTCAACAGGAAGGTGCCGGAAATAAGCATCATAATGCGAATCACCATAAAGAAAGCCACCCGGATACCGCCTGTTGTAACGGTAAAAATGCCCCAATGCCACAGGATGGTTCCGGCCGTATTGTAAAACAGATTTAAAACACCGGTAAAGATCAGAATGAACAGCACCGGCTTCATGCCTCTCATAAGTGCTTTGGCGCCCACTTTCGAAAAGCGCACCGCAATTGCCAGAAAGACCAGCAAAATCCCGTAGGTCACAAACCACTTTGCCTGAAAGAGTGCCACGATATAGATGATAACCATCAGGATCTTTGTCCGGGGATCCAGGCGGTGAACGATCGTATCGCCGGGGAAAAACTGGCCCAGTGTGATATCCTTCAGCATTTACACTGCCCCCTTTCCTGCCAGACGCAGGAGGGCGTCCCTGGCCTCGTCCATGGTATAGACGCAATCATCCTCAATGGGAAGTCCCAGTTCCTTCAGTCGCTGGAACACCTGCGTCACCTGAGGGATGCCCAGTCCCATCTCCCGCAGCTCCTTGCTGTGAGAGAATACCGAACGGGGTGTCCCGTCAAAGGGCAGTCTGCCGTCGTTAACGACGACGATGCGCTCTACCGAACGTGCGATCTCCTCCATGGAGTGGGAGACAAGGAGAACGGTGGATCCCTTGGATTTGTGATAGGTACGGATATTGTCCAATATGGCATCCCGTCCAGCAGGATCGAGACCGGCAGTGGGTTCGTCCAAAATCAGCACCTCCGGCTCCATGGCGATGACGCCGGCAATGGCCACCCGACGTTTCTGACCGCCGGAGAGCTCGAAGGGCGATTTCTGCAGCAAATCTTCGCTAAGCCCCACAAAACCTGCCGCCTGACGTACCCGGCGCTCGATTTCCTCCTGATCCAGCTTCATGTTCTTCGGACCAAAGGCGATGTCCTGATAGACCGTCTCCTCAAAGAGCTGGTACTCGGGGTACTGAAAGACCAGACCCACGTGGAACTTGGCATCCCGGACGCTGGCCTTGCTCTCCCAGATATCCCTGCCATGGAGCAGAACCTGACCGGAGGTGGGCTTTAAAAGGCCGTTCAGATGCTGGATCAGAGTCGATTTACCGGAGCCGGTATGCCCCATAATGCCGATATACTCTCCTGGATAGACAGAAAGATCAATGTTGGTCAGAGCCTGATGCTCAAAGGGCGTGCCCTGACTGTAAATGCAGTTTAACTGCTTTAACTCAAGTATTGGTTCCAATGCAATTCCTCACTTTTCCGGTGCCGCTCTCCCATTTGGAGATGCAGCCCTGTTTGGAATAATATTTCGTCTCAGCGCAGTGCAGCGTAAATGGCCTCAGCGCATTCCTCTACCGAGAGGGCATCCAACGGCACATTTACGCCGTTTTCCCGCAGCTGATGCAGCAGTCCCACCGTCTCCGGGACGGTCAGCCCCCGCCGAGTCAGCTCCTCCACATGCTGAAAGACCTCACGGGGTGGGCCATCCTGAATCACTTTGCCGTGATCCATGACCACCAGCCGGTCCGCCAAGGCCGCTTCGTCCATATGATGGGTGATGAGGACAACAGTGATGCCCTGCTCCCGATTCAGCTTTGTAATGGTACGCAGAACGTCCTCCCTGCCGATAGGATCGAGCATGGCGGTGGGCTCGTCCAGCACGATACAGCGTGGCTCCATGGCGATGACGCCGGCGATTGCAATGCGCTGCTTCTGGCCGCCGGAGAGCAGATGGGGGGCATGCTTGGCATATTTGCTCATGCCCACCAGCTCCAATGTGCGGTCTACCCGTTCACGGATCTCCTCCGACGGTACGCCCAGATTTTCGGGTGCGAAGGCCACGTCCTCCTCTACAACATTGGCGACGATCTGGTTATCCGGGTTCTGAAATACCATACCCACCGTCCGGCGGATATCCAATAGCCGCTCCTCCTCTGCTGTGGAGATACCGTCTACATAGACGGTACCGCCCTCTGGCAAATAGATGGCGTTCATGTGTTTTGCGAGGGTGGATTTGCCGGAGCCGTTGTGTCCCAGCACTGCTACAAAACTACCCTGGTCGATAGCGAGCGTGACGCCGTTCAATACCAGCGGTGTCTCTTTTTCCACATCGGGGTATCGGAAGGTTACATCTTTGATTTCAATGATTTCTTTGCTCATTCCATTTTCTCCCTTAACCGCAGATCCACCGTCCGGTAGAGCCGCAGGGCAGCACCAGACCGCTGGCTGTCACAGGCAGACCCAACTCGCCGCACTCAGCGTGGCCTCCGTGTCGCCCGGTGACCAGCGTATCCAGCAGATAGCCCAGTACAGAGGGGGCAAGTCCGGTGGTATAGGAGTTGATGAGGAAAAACAGCGGTTTGTCGCTGAGCACCTGCACAGCCAATTCCAGAAAGGGGTAGAGATTCTCCTCCAGCTTCCAGACTTCCCCAGAGGGGCCTCTGCCGTAAGAGGGCGGATCCATAATGACGGCATCGTATCGCCGCCCACGGCGAATCTCACGTTCTACAAACTTGGCGCAGTCGTCTACGATCCAACGGATGGGGGCCTTCTCCAGACCGGACAGGGCAGCATTTTCTCTCGCCCAGGAGACCATTCCGCGGGCGGCGTCCACATGACAGACCTGAGCGCCCGCTGCGGCGCAGGCCACCGTGGCACCGCCGGTATAGGCGAACAGATTGAGCACGCTCACCGGACGGCCTGCGTTACGAATCATCTGTTGCGCAAAATCCCAGTTGGCGGCCTGCTCAGGGAAGAGTCCGGTGTGCTTAAAATTCATGGCGCCGATCTTAAAGGTCAGATCGCCGTAGCGGATCTGCCAGCTGTCCGGCATGGTGTGTTTTTCCCAGTGGCCACCGCCGGTCTTGGAACGGTAATATCGCCCGTCGGGCTTTTTCCACTCCCTGCGGCTACGGGGTGTATTCCAAATTGCCTGCGGATCGGGGCGCACCAGAACGGTTTTTCCCCACCGCTCTAACTTTTCACCGCCGCCGCAGTCGATCAACTCATAATCCTTCCATTGCTCTGCAATCCACATATCTTTTCTACTCCGTCAGATTCAATATCCGCTAAATCGTTTTATTTTATCATTTATAACGCCGCTGCGTCAATGACAGAAGTGTGAATTCCATACATGGATGAGCAAAAAGCTGTGTCAAATCCACCAAAGTATGAAAGCCGCCGGAGCATTAAACTGGTTCTATAATAAATGTTGGGGTCGGGTGTACAGACACCCGACCCTGTTTTTGAAAAAAGAGTAGAGCATAAAGAAGAAATCCTTTAGAATAGAAGTA
>CACYLC010000035.1 GCA_902775105.1 Oscillospiraceae bacterium | reverse complement strand
TTTGTGCTCAGGAGCCTTCCTTTCGGTGAGTTGAAGCTGTAATCGAATTCCCTGATGGCATAGGTTTTATTTCTGCCAACGATTGGTTGACACATACCAATAGATTAACATGATTTATCCTGTATTGATTCTTGTGTCGGATTCTGCTACAATATTTCCAGCATTCACCCTAAAGCCATGAAAGGAGCAATCGCTATGTACGATTATCTCATCGTCGGCGCCGGTCTTTACGGTGCCGTCTTTGCACAGGAAGCCAAAAAGGCTGGCAAGACCTGCCTCGTCATTGACAAGCGGGATCATATCGCCGGCAATATCTACACCAAGGACGTGGAGGGCATCGCCGTCCACCAGTACGGCGCCCACATCTTCCACACCAATAACAAGGAAGTTTGGGACTATGTCAATCAATTTGCCACCTTTAACCGCTACACCAACAGCCCAGTGGCAAACTATCACGGCGAGCTGTACAACCTGCCCTTTAACATGAACACCTTTAACAAGATGTGGGGCGTGGTAACTCCTGCGCAGGCGCAGGCCAAGATCGAGGAGCAGCAGAAAGAGGCCGGCATCACCGAGCCAAAGAATCTGGAGGAGCAGGCCATTCGTCTGGCTGGCCGTGACATCTACGAAAAGCTGGTCAAGGGCTACACCGAAAAGCAGTGGGGCCGCCCCTGCACCGAGCTGCCCGCCTTTATCATCAGCCGTCTCCCCCTTCGCTTCACCTTCGACAACAACTACTTCAACGCCCTCTATCAGGGTATTCCCGTGGAGGGCTACACTGCACTGGTGGAGAAGCTGCTGGAAGGCACCGAGGTGCGTCTTGGCGTGGACTATCTGGCGGACAAGGAGGATCTGGACGCTTTGGCGGACAAGGTGGTCTATACCGGCCCCATCGACGCCTATTTTGGCTTTCAGCTGGGCTATCTGGAGTACCGCAGTGTCCGTTTTGAGACGGAGACTCTGGACATGGAGAACTATCAGGGCAACGCCGTTGTGAATTACACCGACCGGGAGACCCCCTACACCCGTATTATCGAGCACAAGCACTTTGTCTTTGGCACCCAGCCCAAGACGGTCATCAGCCGGGAGTACAGCTCCGAGTGGAAACCCGGCGACGAACCCTACTACCCTGTCAACGACGCCAAAAACGGCGCACTTTATCAGCAGTACAAAGCGCTGGCGGACAAAGAGGACAAGGTCATCTTCGGCGGACGTCTCGGCGAGTACAAGTATTACGACATGGACAAAGTGATCGAAAGCGCACTGGAGAGGGCAAGGAAAGAATTGTAAGGGATCATCCATTCGTACGGGACGGCGTCCCCACGTCCCGCCGGCGGTATCAGCACGGGGCGTCGAGGACGCCGCCCCTACGTTTACATGTGTCATGTGAAACCTCCCGCTTCAACCGAAGCGGGAGGTTTGCGTTTGTATGATGTAAATCAAAGGATGGGCACGCCTGCCTCCTGGCAGACCCGGATGGTCTCCGGATCCCAGATGGAGGACTGCACCTCGCAGATATGCGCCTTACCCAGCAGCAGCATACACAGCCGGGACTGGCCGATACCGCCGCCGATGGTCTGGGGCAGCTGGCCGTTTAACAGCATCTTGTGGAACTGCAGCTCCCGCCGATTGTCGCAGCCGGCAACTGTAAGCTGGCGATCCAGAGATTCCGGACTGACACGGATGCCCATAGAGGAGACCTCAAAGGCACAGCCCAGCACGTCGTTCCAGAACAGGATATCGCCGTTCAGGCTCCAGTCGTCGTAGTCGGGGGCTCTGCCGTCGTGGGGCTTGCCGGACTTGAGGGCAGCGCCGATCTGCTCCACAAATACCGTCTTGTGCTCCCGGACGAAGACGTTCTCCCGCTCCTTGGGGGTGAGGTCAGGGAACAGATCCTCCAGTTCCTGGGTAGTGATGTAGGTGACCTCTTCTTTTAGATCCGGCAGAGCATACATTTGTCCGTAAATATTCCGCAGCGTCTTTTGGGTGTCGCAGATGGCCTTGACGATGGCATTGACCACGCCGTGGAGGTATTCCTGATTCCGGTCTCTGGGGGCGATGACCTTCTCCCAGTCCCACTGATCCACGTAGACGGAGTGGAGGTTATCCAGCTCCTCGTCCCGGCGGATCGCGTTCATGTCGGTGACAAGTCCGGTGCCGGTGTGGAAGCCGAAGCGGTACAGCGCCATCCGCTTCCACTTGGCCAGAGAGTGCACCACCTGGGCATCCCTTCCGGTAAAGGGAATGTCAAAGGCGACCGGCCGCTCCACGCCGTTTAAGTCGTCATTGAGACCGGAGGCCGCCTCTACAAACAGAGGGGCGGAGACACGGCGGAGATTCAGCTCGCCGCAGAGGTGATCCTCAAAGATCCGTTTGATGAGGCCAATGGCCTTCTGGGTATCGTAAAGTCCAAGGACGGGGACATAGCCCTGGGGAATAAAGCTGGGTTCAGACATAAAGCGCAACTCCGTTCTGCTCAGTTTTGACTGGCTGGATGAGAAAAGGATGGCGTCTTGCTATCTTTTTTCTTCATTATGGTAGCACGCAAAAGAGAATGTGTCAATCATTTTGCAGGAGGAAAGAGTGCAAGTTGCAAAATTTGTTCCCCTCCGCCCGATTAACCCCTTCCCTCCTCCCCATCGGCGTAAAAATCTGATGTGATTCCGTCTGTCGGCCTTGACTTTTGGGGAAATGTGGTGTATGCTATTAGTCACGGTTTTCTTTTACGCTTTAAAGCGTGAATCGACCTGCAACTATGTGGAATGAGGTGTCCCCCATGAATCACAATCTGATCTCCTATGTGCCCAATCTCAAGGTCTTTGACTGCACCCTCCGCGACGGCGGTCTGGTCAACGACTCCTATTTCTCCGACGACTTTGCCAAGGCGCTGTATCAGGCAAATCTCAAGGCCGGTGTGGACTATATGGAGTTCGGCTATAAGTGCTCCAAGCAGATCTTTGATCCCGACCGCTTCGGCAAGTGGAAGTTCTGCGACGAGGAGGATATCCGTGCCGTTGTGGGTGAGAACAACACGGATTTGAAGATTTCCGTCATGGCGGATGTGGGTCGCTGCGACTATAAGAGCGACATCATCCCCAAGTCAGACAGCGTCATCGACACTGTCCGGATCGCAACCTATGTAGGCGCCATCCCCACCTGCATCGACATGATTGAGGACGCCAAGAACAAGGGCTATGAGACCAGCGCCAATATCATGGCAGTCTCCAAGGTCAACGGCGACGATCTGAAAAATGCGCTGGAGCTGCTGGGGCAGTCTGACGTGGATATTATCTATCTGGTGGACAGCTTCGGCTCCTTCTACCCGGAGCAGATTCGCCGTCTCACCGAGCAGTACATGGAGATCTGCACGAAATACGGCAAGAAGATGGGCATTCACGCCCATAACAATCAGCAGCTGGCCTTCGCCAACACGCTGGAGGCCATGAACCGGGGCGACGGAGCCACCTATCTGGATGCCACCGTCAACGGTCTGGGCCGGGGTGCCGGCAACTGCCATCTGGAGATGCTGCTGGGCTTCCTCCGCAACCCCAAGTACAAGACCATCCCCATGCTCAGGTTCATTGAAAATTACATCCTCCCCCTCCGGGAGCAGGGTCTGGTCTGGGGCTACGACGTCCCCTACCTCCTCACCGGCCAACTCAATGCCCACCCCTCCTTTGCTATTAAGTTTATCAAGGAGCATCGGCAGGATTACTACAATTTTTTCCACGAGCTGATCGATGATACCTTGTAATTGAACCAATAAATTTCCCCTGATACCGCATTCATTCGGTATCAGGGGATTTTTATCATGCGAAAGTAGCTACTTTCTATTGACAAATCGTATCAGGTACGGACTCTGGCAAGCCGTCTCCGCCAGGGCGTATCCGCCCATGCGATGCCATAGGCGGCGGGGCGCATGGCGCAAAAGAGGGCGAAGGCGCCAAGCACATCGAGAACGGAGTGCTGCTTGAGGAACATAGTGGAGAGGATAATAGCCACACTCAGGACCCAGCAGCCGCCGTAGAGGACGGGGTGCTTTTTCCCAAGTCCGCATCGGCCAAACGCAAACTGTACCACCAGGGTTGCGTAAACGTGGATACTGGGGCAGACGTTGGTACTGGTATCGGCAGTCCAGATCAGGCCAGTCAGCCAGGCAAAGAAATTCCTGTTCGGGTCAATGGCCGGCCGCAGGGCGAGTCCGGTGTAAAAAAAGGAATAGAGAATCAGGCAGACAGTAAATCCGCCAAAGAGCAGCCCCGCAAAGCGATAGTACTCCTTTTTCGGCTGGGTCAGCATCATATAGGTAATGCCTGCCCCGATGTAGAAAAACCACAGGAGATACGGAATGATGAAGTACTCGCAAAAGGGAATCCTGTGGTCAATGCTCAGCTGCACAATGGTGCACTGCGCCGGGTCACGGGCTTCCAGTGCCATGAACCAGGGCAGATAGAGCGCAAAATAAGAGAGTGTCCAGATGGGCAATCTATGTTCCAGTCGTTTCATATCGTCTCTTCTCTCCGAGGGTTTTGCACTCGGTGCTGTTCCGGGTGCAAGGAGCATTATACCGGTTAAAAACAGGGATTGCAATCCATAAACGATGAAGGTTTCTTAAAATTGCGGAAAAACTCTATTCAGTTTGGGGGCAGCACCGTCCGACGACGAGCTGTTCTTCCGCAAGCTGCACTTCGGCCGCCTGTTCCTCGACGGCTGTATCGACCTCGTTATACTCAAATCGACAGTAATCGTATGCGTTGATCACTATGGTCTCTCCGTACTGAGTACGCTGGGGGATATTATGACCGTAGTTTTTATGGATATGGCCGTGGACGAAATAGGCGGGATGGAACCGCTCCAGCAGCTTGTTGAAGCACTCAAAGCCCCGATGGGAGAGGGACTCGAAGTCATTGAGGTGCCGGGCAGGCGCGTGGGTGACCAGAATGTCAAACCCCTTGTGGCGGCGGATCCGGAACCACAGGCGGCGGATCCGCCACTCCATGGCACGCTCCGAATACATATACCGCCCGCTGCCATAGCGATAGGAGCCGCCCAGGCCGAGGATACGAATCCCTTTATAGACATAGAGTCTGTCGTCAATGCAGATGCAGCCCTCCGGGGGCTGTTCGTGGAAATCCTCGTCGTGGTTGCCATGGACATAGAGCACCGGACAGTGGGCCATGGTCACCAGGAATTCCAGATAGGAGCGGCGCAGATCACCGCAGGCCAGGATCAAGTCGTATTCATCCAACTTGCCCGGCGTATAGAAATCGTAAAAAAATCTTGCCTCTACATCGGCAACAGCCAGTATCTTCATCTCCCGCTCACTTTCCCGTCTCTACTGTGTCCGCCGTCCGCTTGGCAGCCGGCTCTACGCCTACCATGTCTACCGTGGCCTTTCCGGTGGTGTTCAGCTCTTCATAGACAGGAATGGTTCCCACCACGTTGTCCACCAGATAGTCCATGTTGATGATCTCTTCCAGGCTGAGATCCTGATGTTCCTTGCCGATGGTCTCCCCGGCCTGGGTATGGAGGCGGCCGGTAAAGGGCCTGCAGACACCCTTACAGATGTCCTCTTTCAGATAGCCCGCCAGCTTGCGCACGCCCTCCGGCACCGCCTCGGAGCAGACCAGATCCACAACGCCCTCTGCCATGCCCCAGTAGTAGTTCAGTGCCTTGCTGCTGTTCTCATATTCGTTCTGGAGGGATTTGTCCAGAATACGGCGCAAAATCTTTTCGTAGTAGACGCCCCACTGCCAGATGGGGATCGCCAGCATCTGCTGACCTTCCTCGGTGATACGGGAGAGTCCGAAGGAGGTATGATCCCGATCCGCCTGCTTGGCCAGATCCTGGGATGAGATGAGGTTGACGCCCTGATCGGTGAGCCGCTGGATGGCCGCCTTGCCGCCGCCGATGGAGGACCACTCCAGATGGACCTTTGCTCTGGGGTTGACCATCTGCACGCCAAGGGCAAAGGCGTTGATGCCGGCAATCTGTCCAAAAATCGGATAATCGCAGACATAGCCCACCTGGTCGCCCTCTGCCAGAGCGCCGGCAATGACTCCGGTAACAAATTTCACCTCATACATCCGGGCGTAATAGGTACGGACATACCGGTGGGATTTGTTCAGCGAGCAGTTCATAATCACCACATCCGGGTGATCCACCGCCGCACGGAGGCTGGCAGGCAGCAGCCGGGGCGAGGTGGTAAAGACTACGTTGTTGCCGTCTGCGATGACCTGCTCCAGAACGCTCTGCGGATCGTCCTCCATGACGTCCAGATAAGTCTCTGTGGTGATCTGTCCGTTAAACAGGGTCTGGACGTGTTGCCGCCCCATATCGTGACCGTTGGTCCAGCCGGAGGTCTCCGGATTTTTGTCGTAGAGAAACGCCACACGGAGGGTCTTGGAAGAGGTGACGGGCAGTACCCTTGCCAAAATGCCAGGTTTCTTCTGCTCCGGAGGCGTTGGCTTCACCTCGATGGGTGATTCCTCCTGCTGGAGGGTCACCTCTTCCCACATCTTGGCAACATTCTTTTTCAGTTCCGGAATACTGCTGTCACACAATGCTTCGTAGCCGTAGACCTTGATATAGGCAAGCATGGCGTCGCCCACGGTGGAATCCAGCTTTTTGCCCCCCTTGGCCACATAGGCCTCCCGGAAGGCGTAATAGGCGGCCTTAAAGTGACTGCGATCCTCATCCGTCCATGGCTCCTCCGCCTCCTTGCCCATCTGGCTCTGGAGGCTTGCGTAGCTGCCCTTTTTCGTAAACTCGATGAAGTTGACTTTGCTGTAACGGTAAAATGAGACAAACTCATAGTAGATCTCGTTTTCCGGCTCCCCGTTCTGCTCTGGGAGAATGCGGATGACGTGAGCGGAGATTGCGGCTGCGCCGAAGAATTTCAACACGCTGACCCGCTTGTTTCCCTCTTCCACATAGAAGCGGTTCATATATTCATACACCTTGATGGGGTCACGAATGCCCTCCTCTAAGTGCGCCTGACAGAGCTTCTCCCATTTGGTTGCAAACTCCGTATTCTCAGCAAGCAAGGGCATAAAATTCCGGGCAAAGGAAGTAGTTCTTCCCTTGGTCTTGGTGCCCACAATAAATTCCGTGGGAACCTGCACCAGTCCCAGGTCTATGCCTGTGGCAGTCCCTTCTCGGGAGACCTTGTCGTCAAACGCCGGGAGGCAGGGATCAATACCTGCGTCTACGCAGGCACGGTACTCCTTTTGCCCCAGCTTCAGTGCGTCGCCGTAATACTGTTCTGCCATGAGATCGCTCCTTTCTTCAAATAGATGACGGTTGGGAGCCCTACTGTCCCAAACTCAGTTCTATTTTACGGTGACATTGTGCACATTGCAATCTCCAAAAGATAGAAAACTCCCGCCCCAAGTCCTTCGACTCAGGGCGGGATGCATAAAAACCGATGGAAAATCAGAGATTCCGATCAGGCCTTGGCCAGTTCAAAGTCGTACTCCTTGGCCACAGGAGCGTCAGCATCGGAAGAAGCCTTATCGAACCAGATCAGGTTGTTGCCGGTAGCCTTGTCAAACAGCTGGATCAGGTTGGGCTTGGCGGTGAAGTTGACGGTAGCGCCCATGGAGACATCGACCGTCAGATCGACAGTGGGGATGACCATGACGACCTCGTCGTCGTTAGAGCGGGCATGGAGGTTGACCTCGGAGCCCAGCATCTCGTTGACCTCAATGACGGCGGTCAGCTCGCCCTCGCCCACAGTGATGTGCTGGGGACGGATGCCGGCAATGATATCGGTGGGCTGCTGGTTGTTGGCCTTCAGCGCCTTCTGCTGGAACTCATCCAGCTCGAAGTCCACGCCGCGGATCTCCGCATAGTACTTGCCGCCCTTAAAGACCAGCTTGCAGTTATCGAAGAAGTTCATGACGGGCATGCCGATGAAGCCGGCGACGAACAGGTTGACGGGCTTGCTGAACAGATCCTGAGGGGTGCCGATCTGATTGACATAGCCGTCCTTCATGATGACGATCCGGTCAGCCAGAGTCATAGCCTCGGTCTGGTCGTGGGTGACATACATGAAGGTGGTGTCGATGCGCTGACGCAGCTTGATGATCTCAGCACGCATCTGGTTACGGAGCTTTGCGTCCAGGTTGGACAGCGGCTCGTCCATCAGGAACACCTTGGGGTCACGAACCATGGCGCGGCCAATGGCGACACGCTGACGCTGACCGCCGGACAGAGCCTTGGGCTTACGCTCCAGATACTGAGTGATGTCCAGAATCTCAGCGACCTCACGGACCTTCTTGTCGATCTCCGCCTTGGGAACCTTCTTCAGCTTCAGAGCGAAGGCCATGTTGTCATAGACGGACATGTGGGGATACAGGGCGTAGTTCTGGAAGACCATGGCGATGTCACGATCCTTGGGAGCCACGTCGTTGCACAGCTTGCCGTCGATGTACAGCTCACCGTCGGTGATGTCCTCCAGACCTGCCACCATACGCAGGGTGGTGGACTTACCGCAACCGGAGGGGCCGACCAGAACGATGAACTCCTTGTCGGCGATCTTCAGGTTGACGTCGTGAACGGCGGTCACCTTGTTGTCGTAGACCTTCTTCAGACCTTTGATCAATACTTCAGACATAATTTTCGACTCTGGCGATCCGGCCTCCGCCAAAACCGCCTCGCATCCACCCGTATAGAGTGTGATGTATTACGGCAGGTCTCCACACTGCCGCACCGTGAGCCTGCGGATTTTTTATTCCTCCTTTTTAAAATGTACAGAGCGCCATAGAGTGGAGTGGCGTTCCGCCATTGGAATAACGAATTCCGTCCTCCCTGCGTCGGGATATACTCCCCGCAAGTTAAACGATTAACTGTATTATACCGCTTTCTCCAGAAATGTCAAGCACTTTTCTGCAATACATTTGACCTTTTTCTTACGCAAGGGAGCAGCGGATGAGGAAACTCTTGCCGGCGGGAACCCTGATTTTTGCCGTCCGGCCGTCTGCCGGCTCCGCCTCGAAACGGTCTCCGAAGATGTCGGTGTGCTCTGCCGGCAGCCTGGCTCCGATGCTGCCCAATGCCACGGGAATCGTCACGTCCTCATCTTCGCCGGAGACCACCGCCACCAGCGCCTCTTTGTCGTCAAAGCGAGCCAGCACGATGCTCCGTCCCTCGGCGTAGAGGAACTTCATGCCGCCCTCCTTCATGGCGTCGCTCTCCTGCTTGAGGTGGGCAAGCGTCCTGTAGAACTGATAGGTCTCCGTCTTTTGGAAGTCCTTGAACCACGGCATGGGGAACCGGCAGCCTTCGTTGTTCTCCGTCCAACCGTCTACTGCTGCCTCGTCTCCGTAGTAAATGGAGGGTGTACCCACCAGCATAAACTGAAGGATGACGGCGCCGCGATAGGCGTCTCTTGAAACGCAATCGTAGTTGTGCACCCGGGAGACATCATGGCTGTCAATAAGGTTAAACTGGTTCTGGGCCACCACGAAGGGGATCTTGGCCAGATGCTGCAGAACCCGTGCCTTCACGTCCTCGGCTGTCATGCGGTACTTGAGCAGCACCTCACGCACCAGCGTATTCCGCTCGCCGAAGGGGTCGGGCAAGCCGACGAACTGCCGCAGCACCCGACCGCAGCCATAATAGTTCATGGGAGAGTCCCACTCGCTGCCCTGGAGGTAGTGGCCGCAGTCGCCCCAGTCCTCCGCCAGAATGTAGGCCTGCGGATTTTCCTCCCGGATGGCCGTCCGAATCTCAGGCCAGACCTCGTCAGAGAGCTGGATCTCGTCGTTGCGGGCAAAGACGTCCGCCACGTCAAACCGCCAGCCGTCAATGTTATAGGGCGGCTTGAGCCACTTGCGAAGGACGGAGTTCTCGTCCCGGTAGACAATGTTCCGGAGGGCGTCGGAGGTGTAGTTCAGAGTGGGAAGGGTGTCCACCCCCGCCCATGCCTTATACTCGTTGGTGCCGGGCTGGAAGAAGTAGTAGGAGCGCTCCGGAGCGTCGGGATTGTTGTAGGCGCCGATGCTCTTATCGAAGTGAAGGCCGTCCCGGTTGAACCATTTGTGACCGATGCCGGTGTGATTGATGGAGATGTCGATAATCAGCTTCATCCCGTTTTCGTGTAACGCCTTGGACAGCTCCGCCAGTGCCTCGTCTCCGCCAAAGTGTTTGTCCACATGGAAGTAGTCGATGCAGTCATATTTATGGACAGAGGGCGCCTCAAAGATGGGGTTAATATACAGCGCCGTGACGCCCAGCTCCTTGAAGTAGGGGATCTTCTCCTGAATGCCCTTCAAATCGCCGCCGAAAAAGTCCATGCAGAAGCCCTGCTCGTACTGCAGCGGTCTGTCGCTCCAATGCTCCATATGCGTGCAGTCGTGGCCGTCCATTTTGTACTCCCCGGTCTGCACATCGTTGGAGGGATCTCCGTTGCAAAAACGCTCCGGGAAGATCTGGTAAAAGACGGCGGACTTCACCCATTTGGGCTGGCGGTAGTTGGTCAGCAGGACGAAATCATAGGTGTGATCGGGGATGTAAGTGGTAATTTGCAGCTGGGTGTAGTAATAAATGATGTCATCGCAGATGAGGTAGAAATGGTACTGCATCCGGGGCTCGGTCATTTTGAGCTTCGCCTCGTAATAGGCAAGGCCATGCTCGACTTTATACTTCTTTGCCTCTACCAGGTGCTCAATGCCGTTGGGGATGGCACGCAGAATCACGTGCCGCACCGGGGCGTCGTCGTACATCCGAATGCGGACAGCCACCTCTTCCCCCAGCTCCGGCTCGGGGTTGGAGACAAAATAACTGCTGCCGTCACTGTAAACGCTTTCCAGCCATTTTTCCATAATCATTCCTCCAAATCGATGGATTCGTCGGATGCAATCCCTCGAACGGACTGCCGCTCGATCAGCTCTACATCCACTTTTTTCTGTCCCGTATAGGGCTCCTTGTTCTCGATCATTGAGAACAGATATTCCCCGGCGCAGCGAGCCTTCTCCTCCAAATGCTGGGAGATGGTGGTGAGCTGCGGTGTGGAATAGCGACACTCCGGCAGGTCGTCAAAGCCGACGACGGAGAAATCCTCCGGCACGCTGAGACCGCACTGCCGCAATCCCTCCATGACGCCCAGCGCCAGCACATCGGACATGGCCACCGCCGCCGTAAAACAGAGGTCGGAGAAGGCAATGCGCTTCCCTGCCGCCACGCCGCATTCGTAAAGCGTGTCCGCCTCGAAGCAGTGGTCGAATTCCGGCTCCATCCCCCGATCCCCAAAGGCGTCGCAAAAGCCCCGATACCGCTCCCGCATGACGCCCAGATGCTCAGTGGAGGGGCCGACAAAGGCGATCTGCTCGTGGCCTCGCTCCAACAGATACTCCGCTGCCAGATAGCCGCCCTTGTAGTCGTCAATACCCACGTTTGCAAAGGGCATCTCCTCGGCGTAGGCGTCAATAAAGACGGCAGGGATGTCCAGCTCCCGCTGCAACTCCTCCACGTCGTCGGCAAAGGCGCCCAGAAGCAGCGCCCCGTCCACATTCCAGGTGGAAAAGGCAGGAATGACCTCCCGGCTTCGCCGGACGCAGCGGATCATCAGGTAATAGCCCCGGTTGCGAATGTACCGCTCCAAATGGGCAAGAATCTGGGCGTTATAGGGGCTGACGGAGAAGGGCTGCTCCTCCGTCAGCCCGGGAATGACCACGCCGATGATGCGGCTCTGCTTTAAAACAAGGCTGCGGGCGGCGGCATTGGGCTGGTAGTGGGTCTCCTCAATGATCTTCTGCACCCGCTCAATGGTCTCCTGCGACACCTTGTTGTGGTTGCCGTTGATGACATTGGAGACGGTGACGGCGCTCACCCCTGCCAGCCGGGCGATGGTCTTTAAATTCATGTACTTACCGCTTGGCGTAGCGGATCATCCGCCTGATAGCGGCCTGGAAGGGCTTGATTTCGCCCAGATCCTTCAGCTGCCACTCCCAGTTGGGGCTGCCCACGGTGCCGGGGGTGTTCAGCCGGGCCTCGTCGTCCAGCTCCAGCAGATCCATGAGGGGAATGATGGCGTAGTCCGCCTCGCTGTGCAGGACGTAGTGGAGCATCCGGTAGGACAGGCTCTTGCCCTTTTTGCCCTCCTTGCGGAGCACCTTATCCACCTTTTTCCGCTCCTCGTCGGTGAGATCCTTGTACCAGCCCAGAACGGTCTGGTTGTCGTGGGTGCCGGTATAGATGACCTGATTCTTCGCCATGGCATCGGGGCTCGTCAGGGTGAACTCAGCGATATTCATGCCGGGAAGGTGGAATGCGTCCCGCAGCTCCAGCACCTCCGGCCGGAGGTCACCCAGATCCTCCGCAATGATCCACGCATCCGGCAGCACCTCAAAGACCTTGTTGAACAGCGCGTAGCCCGGCGCCTCGATCCAATCACCCTCAATGGCGGTGGGACAGGAAGCGGGAATTTTCCAGTAGGTATCAAAGGCGCGGAAGTGGTCGATGCGGATGATGTCGTAGAGCCGGCAGCTGTAACGGAGCCGATCCAGCCAGAATTGGAAGCCGTTTTTTTCCAGCGTCTCCCAATTATAGATGGGGTTGCCCCAGCGCTGTCCGGTGGGGCTGAAGTAATCAGGGGGCACACCAGCAATAAAGTCGGGGTTCCCCCGCTCGTCCAGAAGGAAATTATCTCTCCCCTGCCAGACGTCCAGAGAATCGATGCCCACATAGAACGGGATGTCGCCCACCATGTAGATGCCCTTGCCGTTGGCGTAGTCTTTCAGGGCGCTCCACTGCTTGCGGAACATGTACTGGAGGAACATCTGGAAGCGGATCTCATCCTCAAAGGGGCTGACGTCAAATTTCTTTTTGATGATCCAGTCCCGCTGTTCCTCCGGCCACTCGTTCCAGCAGCGCATATCATTGTGCTTTTTCAACGTGGCAAAGACAGCGTAGGGATAGACCCAGCTCTCGGCGCAGAAGGTGTCAAACTCGGGCTTCTCCTTCCCCTGGCGGTCAAACTCCTCAAACGCTGCTTTCAGATAGGGCAGTTTGTAGGCTCTGGCCTTGTCATAGTCGATGCGTCCGGTGGAGGGCATCCCCTTCCGCTCCCCCGTCAGATAGCCGCTGTCCTTGAGCAGATCCAAGTCCACATACAGCTCGTCTCCCGCATAGGAGGAGTAGGGCTGATAGGGGCTGTTGCCGTAGCCCAGAGGGTTTAACGGCAGCACCTGCCAGATTTTGAAGCCGGTCTCTGCCAGAAAGTCCACGAACTGATAGGCTTCCCCGCCAAAGCTGCCGATACCGTCACCCGACGGCAGGGACGCCACCGGCATCAGCACGCCCGCCATTCTCGATACTTCACGGTTCATGTTCATCGTCATCTCCCCATTGATTTGGTCTTTGGTTAATCCAGTGCAACGATTCCAGTTAATCGTTTAACTGACCACATTATACTTATCTCTTCTTCTTTTGTCAATTCGTTTTGTGAAATATTTCCTCATTTTCACATGACAGATGGGAGTTGTCCGCGGGCGTCAAAAACCCGGCGCAGGGAAGATCTTCCGCTGCGCCGGGGGCGTATGTAATATATGGGAGATCAGGCTTCCTCTTCCTTCTCCTCGTTTTGTTCCGGGAGACGGCCGTACAGCCAGTTCACCTCTCTCAGCCGGTTAACTACACCATCGTTCAGCGCCTCCGTCCGAACACGCCAGGACCAGTTGTGGTCACCCATGGTGCCGGGAGCATTCATCCGGGCGTCGCCGCCGAGGCTCAAAACGTCCTGGATCTGCGCCATGGCCAGATTGCAGACGCTGCCCCAAGCACCTGCCATAGCGCCCCAGCTGACGCCGGACTGCTCATCGAGACGCAGATAGCGCCGGGCAAAATCCCGCTGGCCTTCGTTGGCAATGGTGTAGTACCACTGGACGAAGGTGGGAGTGTCGTGGGTGCCGGTATACATGACGGAGTCCGGGATGCACTTGTGGGGCAGGAAGGCGCTCTGCTCTGCCAATGCGTTAAAGGCGTCTACCAGGACTCGCATACCGGGGATACCGGTACCCTTGATAAAGGCGGTGGCCTCCTTGTCCAGATCGCCCAGATCCTCCGCAATGAATTCAGCGGTGGGCACCTGCTCATGGATGGCGTTTAAGAGCTTCATGCCGGGGCCGTATTTCCACTCGCCCTCCAGTGCGCTGTCCGACCAGCTGGGGATCTGCCAGTAGGTGTGGAAGCCCCGGAAGTGGTCGATGCGGATGACGTCATAGAAGGCGTTGGTGCGGCGGATGCGGTTACACCACCACTGATAGCCGTCGGCCTCGTGGGCGTCCCAGTTGTAGATAGGGTTGCCCCAGAGCTGACCGGTTGCGGAGAACATGTCCGCAGGCACGCCGGCCACGTAATCCGGCTGCATCGTCTCCTGATTGATGAGGAACATCTCAGGATGGGTCCAGACATCCACGGAGTCGGCAGAGACATAGAAGGGGATGTCGCCGATGATCTGGATGCCGCTGTTGTTGGCGTACTGCTTCAGAGCACGCCACTGCCTGGCAAATTGATACTGGCAGAAGGCGTGATAGCCGATCTCGTCCTTCAGCTCCTCCCGGTACCAGTTCATAGCGCCCTCATCCCGGCGGAGCAGGTTCTTATCGGGCCAGCTCAGCAGAGGAACGCCGAAGTGGTTCGAACATGCCTTAAACAGAGCATAGTCCAGCAGCTCGCCGCCGTCCTCGCTGACGAAGGCATAGACCTCGTTCATCAGCTCCTGGCTTGCGTTGCGGTATGCCCTGTGCAGCAGCATCTCGTGCACTTCGTACACCCAGGGGTAGTTCACCCGATCCACATCGTAGTACTTGTAGGGATCCAGATCCGCCCAGCTGAGCAGACCTTCCTCCACCAGCGTGGGCAGGTCGATGAACAGGGGGTTGCCTGCGGCGGAGGAGGGAGACATGTAGGGAGATGCGCCGCCGCCGGGAGGGACGAGGGGCAGCAGCTGCCAATAGCGCTCGCCGGAGCGGCGGAGGAAGTCTACAAAGAGGCGGGCCTCTCTGCCCATGGAGCCAATGCCGTACTCGCCCGGCAGGGAGGAAATGTGCATCAGAATGCCGCTGGAACGGGGAAACATAGAATCAGATCCTTTCTTATGTCGGGTCATTGCTTTGCGTCTGTCTCACAATTTCCCGGCGCCAAAGCCTTTTCAGCGCTTTCAGCTGCCGGGAAGATAACTGTAAAATATTCCATTCGCTGGTCTTAGTATATCTGCTCCCTTCCCTTCTGTCAACCACTTTTCACTATTTTATTAAGCATCGGACCTTCTTTTTTCGCACAAATGGAAAATCAGCTTTGCCTGACCTGCCTGACGTTCCCGTGTTGCGGATTCCGCCGCATGATTGTCCCTTTCCGCTCATACAGTAGGAAATCAGAAAGGAGCGGATGACCCTGTGAAAGTATTTGTTTTACGCCGACGGATGCTCTCCCTCGCCGCATGTGCCGTGGCGGCCGCAGGAATGTTCTGGCTGGTGAGCCATCCCAACGCCGTGGGAGCGGCGGCAACAGAGCGGCAGCTGCCCATCTACTGCGTCCAGACGGAGGAAAAAGTGGTGGCTCTGACCTTCGACGCCGCCTGGGGCAACGAGGACACCCAACAGCTCATTGACATTCTGGGCCAGTACAACGTCCCGGCCACCTTTTTCCTCGTGGGGGACTGGGTGGATCACTACCCGGAGTCGGTGAAGGCGCTGTCGGATGCCGGGCACTCCATTCAAAATCACTCCAACACTCACCCGTATCTCACCCAGTGCTCAGCGGACACCATCCTCTCAGAGCTGAACGCCTGCAACGACAAAATCGAGGCAATCACCGGCGTACGTCCCACGCTGATCCGCCCGCCCTACGGGGACTACAATGACACGGTGGTCAACACCATCCGCTCCATTGATATGGAGCCGATCCAGTGGGATGTGGACAGTCTGGATTGGAAGGAGCTGTCCGCCCCAGAGATCGCCCAGCGGGTGCTGGACGGGGCGCAGCCGGGCTCTATTATCCTCTTCCACAACGCCGCCCTCCACACCCCTGAGGCGCTTCCGGACATTATTGACGGGCTGATGCAGGAGGGCTACTCCTTCGTGACGGTGGCGGATCTGATTCTGGATCAGCCATACACCATCGATCACACCGGACGGCAATGTCCGGCGGGATGATGAAAATCAAAAAACCTCACCGGAAGGTGAGGTTTTTTGTCAGCCTGTCAAAAAACTACCCAGATGCCCCCGATTCCTGTATAATAAGGGAAAGGGGGCGTTGTCATGGAACAGTGGGGAAAGGATGCCCGGCGAGA
>CACYLC010000034.1 GCA_902775105.1 Oscillospiraceae bacterium | reverse complement strand
GCCAAGGGAAAGCCCACAAATAGTGAATTCATCGCCATGATTGCGGACAGGCTCCAGCTTCAGCGCAAGGAGCGGTGAGGGCTTGAAATTGCTGAGGTTCTGGAAATCCGCGATGCAATAAACGCTGTGAAAGTGTCAGTGATTTCGGTCTTGTAAAGGTGGCATATTTTTCTAAATAGGACGTGAGAAAACAAAGTATCCATCAAGGGATTCGCAAGCCCCCGCCAGCCCAATGACCCACGGAGTTTTCCGGCGTGGATCAAGCGGGTCGGGATCCATCGGGCAAAAAACGAGCTGAAACGAAAAAAGCCCACCATGGTGACCGTGCTGATTCCGTGGATCACCCTGTGGGTGGCGGCAGTGCTCTCCTTCGCCGCCTACCTTGCCAGCGGCGGGGGACGCAGGAAGGAAGTCAAATCCCAAAACAAAAGCACGCTGATGAACGAACCATCAGCGTGCTTTTTATCTGCTTTGTCAATACCCAAACTCCGTCACCGGCTCCCGGGAGAGCAGCCCATTACAGGCATCCCGATATGCCGAGAGCGTCTGCGCCTTGCGGATGGCCTTATATTCCCGCTTGCAGTCGGGGAATAGACCGCTCCAGTAAAACCACAGCTCCTTCATCCAGCACAGTACATTCCTTGCCCCGGAAAGCTGCGCCTGATAGCCCTCTAAAAGATCGTCGTGAAAGGCCCGCAATTCCGCCGCCGTGAGGACTTCGCCGGTCTGACACTCCCGTACCAGACCGGGGTTGGCGATCAGTCCCCGCCCCAGCATGACCCGCTCCACCTGCGGAAAGTCCGACTGAAACTGCCGGATGTCCGCCGGGGAAAACAGGTCGCCGTTATAGCACACGGACCAAGGGGCATTTTCCAACGAACGGGCAAAGACCGCCCGCCGCACCGGGTCGGTATACTGGTCTGTCCGAATTCGTGCGTGGACGATCAGCTCCGTGAGGGGATACCTGCGGTAGCGTTCCAGCAGAGAATCAAATTCCTCCTCGCTCTCTGCTCCCAGCCGGGTCTTGATGGAGATGGGGAGGGGCGAGCGGGCGAAGATCTCGTCCAAAAACCGCTCCAGCTCCTCCGGACGGGAGAGAAAGCCGGCGCCACGGCCGTGGGTCACCACCGTCCGGGCGGGACAGCCCAGATTAAGGTTGACCTCCGAATAGCCCAGCCCTGCCAAAATGCGGCTGCCTTCGACAAAGCGATCGGCCCGGTTGGTCAGCATTTGGGGAATAACCGGGACGCCTTCGTTTTCAATGGGGTCAATCTCCCGACTGTCGTGTCCATCAAAGCATTTGCCGTCTCTGGGTTCCAGAAAAGGAATAAAGTAGCGATGGATGCCGGGGAAATGCCGGGCGTGGATGCGGCGGTAGAGACTGCCGGCAATGCCCTCCATGGGGGCGAAATCAAACTGCATGGCGACGCTCCGTAGGTTCATCAGGAATGGCAACAGTGTATCAAATTTCTTCCGCTGAGGCAACCAAGAAATGCGGCGGACGGCTCCGTTCCGGTTGACCGTTTTTCTCTTTTTCAGTATAATGGATGTCATAGAAAATGGCTTAGAGGGGGAACCACCATGCCGCAGGACAGACTTGACAGCAAGGCCATCGCACAGAAATATCAGGCAGCCATCGCCACCTATCGCAGACAGCTCGCCGATCCCAACCTCCGTCTTAGCTTTGAGCAGGAGGCAGACGCCTTCTTCCGCCGCTGCGCCCTGGGGATTTGGGCGAGAGGCAATGGGCTGACCCAAAACCATATGGCGACTTATAATGCCATCTGCTCCGGCGCCAACCGCCCCGCCAAGATGCTGTATCTGGAGCTGTGCGCCGCCGTGGAGGATCCTCCCGTCTTTACCCCTCCCGGCTTCTATGCCCAGCTGGTCTCCGCCGACCGGGGCACAAAGCGCAACCGGGCGGGACAGTTCTGCGAGCTGTGCCGGCTGATATTCCTGCTCTTTGCCGCTGCTGACGATGTGATGAGTCCCAAGGCGGTGGAGTACGGCAGAGCCTGCGTCAACCAACTGCTGGAGGCCGCCGGAAAGCCTCCTGTCTCCTCGCCCGAACTGCCGCAGCAGCCGGAACAGCCCGCCGTGGCAGGAGGAGAGACGGAGCCTGCCGCCTCTGCCGGGGAACAACAGGAGGAGCCTCAGCCCACGCTGGAGGAGCTGATGGAGGAGCTGAACAGCCTGTGTGGGCTGGAACGGGTGAAGAAAGACGTGAACAGTCTGGTCAATCTGGTCAAGATCCGCAAGCTCCGGGAGGAGCAGGGTCTGCCCATCCCGCCCATGAGCCTGCATCTGGTGTTTATGGGCAATCCCGGCACCGGCAAGACCACCGTCGCCCGCCTGCTGGCAGGTATCTATCGGGCCATCGGTGTCCTGCCCAAAGGTCAGCTCATTGAGGTGGACCGCTCCGGCCTCGTGGCGGGCTATGTGGGCCAGACGGCCATCCAGACCCAGAAGGTCATCCAGTCCGCTCTGGGCGGCATCCTCTTTATCGATGAGGCCTACGCCCTTGCCAGCCAGCCCGGCGGCAACGACTTCGGGCAGGAGGCCATTGACACGATTTTGAAGGCCATGGAGGATCACCGGAAGGAGCTGGTGGTCATTGTGGCGGGCTATACCAACCTGATGAACCGGTTCATCCACTCCAATCCCGGTCTGGAATCCCGCTTTAACAAGTACCTCTACTTTGACGACTACGAGGGCGAGGCGTTGGAGAGCATCTTCTACTCCTTCTGTAAGAAAAACGGCTATGAGATGGAGGACAAGCTGAAGGAGCGGCTGCCGAAGTTCTTCCGCGATCTCTACGAAAACCGGGACGAGAACTTTGGCAACGCCCGTGACGTGCGCAATCTGTTTGAGGTGCTGGTCTCCGTCCAGTCCGACCGGGTGGCTGAGCTGGAAAATCCCACCAGAGACGATCTGGTCTACATCACCTGCGCCGATTTTGAGCAGGCGGAGCGAAACGAGAACGGGGACGAGGAAAAGACGGAGAACGAGTCCCACATCCAGCTGAAGCTGGAATCCCCTGAGGCGGAAACGACGGAGCCTTCTGACGAGAATACGGAAGAAACCGACCATCAGCCTGACGGCGGACAGTAAAGAATTTAGCCGCCGACCGGACAGAAGAAGATCTGTTTCGGTCGGCGGAGATTTTTTTCAAAAAGCGGTTGACAATCGAAAATCCTGCGTCTATAATAGCCTCAATCCAAAACCGCTGACGAAGAGGAGTACATCTCAGGGTCAAGCCCAAAGCGAGCTGCGGACGGTGCGAGCGCAGTGACGAGACCGGGATGGAATGGACTTCGGAGGGTGACCTGAACGGGAGCGATCCCCAGTAGGCGTCAACGGGAGCCTGACCCGTTATCAGCCAGGGACGCATGATGGTGCGTGGAAAGTGGATCATTGTATCAATTTGGGTGGTACCGCAGGAGTGAACTCTTGTCCCATAGGTGGGATAGGAGTTTTATTTTTTGCCCTACTGCCTGCAATATTGAAGGAGGAAATGAACATGAAAAACCTGAGGAAGCTGTTTGCGCTGATTCTGGCGCTGGCCATGGCCCTGTCTCTGGCGGCCTGCGGCGCCAAGAGCGGCGACACCGACGCCGATGGCGACGCACCCGTCAGCTACAAGATTGCCATTGTCCAGCAGCTGGATCACGCCTCTCTGGACGAGATCCGTCTGGCCATCGAGGCGGAGCTGGATGCCCTTGCCGCTGAAAAAGGCATTGAGATCACCTATGACGAGTTCAACGGCCAGAACGATCCCACCATTCTGGCTCAGATCGGCTCCCAGATCGTGGACGGCGGCTATGACGCCGTCATCCCCATCGCAACGCTGGCTGCCCAGACCATGGTGACCGCCGTGGAGGATCAGCCCATCCCCGTCATCTACGCCGCCATCACCGACCCTGAGACCGCAGGCCTCACCGGCCTCGACTATGTGACCGGCACCTCCGACGCTCTGAATACCCCCTTCATTCTGGACATGATCTTTGCCCAGAACCCCGACGCACAGACCATCGGACTGCTGTACTCCAACAGTGAGGTCAACTCCGCCGCCCCCATCGCGGAGGCCAAGGAGTATCTGGACGCCAAGGGCATCTCCTACGTGGAGAAGACCGGCAACACCACCGACGAGGTGCAGGCCGCTGCCTCCGCTCTGGTGGGTCAGGTGGACGCCATCTTCACCCCCACCGACAACGTGGTCATGGCCGCAGAGCTCTCCATCTACGAGACCCTGATCGAGGCCGGCATCCCCCACTACGCCGGCGCTGACTCCTTCGTCCGCAACGGCGCCTTCGCCACCTGCGGCGTGAACTACACCGAGCTGGGCGCTTACACCGCTGACATGGCTGTTGACGTGCTGCTGACCGGCAATGTGCCTGAGTACCACGTCATGGAGGGCGGCATTATCACCGTCAACACCGAGACCGCCGAGGCGCTGGGTCTGGACTACTCCGTGTTTCACGATCTGGCTGCCACCGTCAACGAGGTCGTCACCACTGAGGACTGATTGACCATCACGCACACTGGGGAAAGACCGCACCGTCTTTCCCCACTGCGTATTTTTCTGGGAAGGGAGAATCACCCCCATGCTGTCACTATCCGTCGTGCAAAACGCCCTGGAAGTGGGCTTTATCTATGCGCTGGTGGCGCTGGCGCTCTTTCTGAGCTACAGCATTCTGGACATTGCCGACCTGACTACCGACGGCAGCTTTACCCTGGGCTGCGCCGTCTCCGCCACCGTTTGTATTGCCGGACATTCGGTTCTGGCGCTGCCTGCCGCCATGCTGGCCGGTGCACTGGCAGGTTTTGTCACCGCCTTTTTACAGACTCGGCTGGGCGTGCCCTCCATTTTGGCGGGTATCGTCACCAACACGGGACTATACACCATCAATCTTGCGGTCATGGGCTTTTCCAGCAATCTGGCGCTGTTTAACACAGACACCATCTTTTCCATGGCAAAGAACCCACTCTCCCCCGTCTTTGGAAGCTGGTACAAGCTGGTCATCGCCGCCGCGATTACGCTGGTGATCTGCGTCTTTATCGTCCTCTTCCTCGGCACCCGGCTGGGCATCTCCATCCGGGCCACCGGCGACAACGCCGACATGGTGCGGGCCTCCTCCATCAACACCACCACCATGATTACCATCGGACTGTGTCTTGCTAACGCCATGACATCCCTCTCCGGGGCGGTGCTGGCCCAGTACAACAAGTCCGCCGACATCAATCTGGGTACCGGCATGGTGGTCATCGGGCTGGCCTCCCTCATCATCGGTCAGACGCTGGTGGGCAAGGGCAGCATGAAGCGCTGCGTCCTGGCCGTTCTGGTGGGCAGCGTCCTCTACCGCTTTATCATCGCCATTGCGCTCAAGGTCAACATTCCCGCCGAGTGCCTCAAGCTGGTCTCCGCCATCATCGTGGGCTTTGCCATCGCCCTGCCCTCTCTCAAGGACTGGGCGGCCTTCCAGAAGAAACGAGTTGCCGCCGGGCGCGGAAAGGGGGATGTGTGACATGCTGGAGCTGACCAACGTTTCCAAGACCTTTAACCCCGGCACCGTCAACGAAAAGACGGCCATCTCCCACCTAAACTTCAAGCTGGAGGACGGGGACTTCGTCACCATTGTGGGTTCCAACGGTGCGGGAAAAAGCACCCTCTTTAACGCCATCGCCGGCTCCTTCTACGTGGACGAGGGAACGATCTATCTGGACGGGAAAAACTTCACCTACCTGCCGGAGTACAGGCGGGCCAAGGTCATCGGCCGGCTGTTTCAGGATCCGCTGAAGGGTACCGCTCCCCATATGACCATTGAGGAGAATCTGTCTCTTGCCTATCTCCGAACCGCAAAGCCGGGTTTTGCCTCGTTCAGCAGAGTTTCCAAGAAGGAGAAGGAGATGTTCCGGGAACATCTGTCCCTTCTGGGGATGCATCTGGAGGATCGGATGCGCCATCCCGTGGGGCTCCTCTCCGGCGGACAGCGGCAGGCGCTGACGCTTTTAATGGCCACCATCGTCACGCCCAAGCTGCTGCTCTTAGACGAGCACACCGCCGCCCTGGATCCCGGAACCGCGGAAAAGGTGCTGGAGCTGACCCGCTCCATCATCTCGGAGCGGAAGATCTCCTGCATGATGGTCACCCACAATATGCATCAAGCGCTGGATCTGGGCAACCGCACCCTGATGATGAGCGACGGTTCCATCGTCCTCGACCTCAAGGGCGAGGAGCGGAAGGGTCTGACCGTGGAGGATCTGCTCCAGAAGTTCCGGCAGAAGGCAAATAAGTCGCTGGATAACGACCGGATTTTGCTCTCCTCGCTGGAGACGGAATAAAAGAAAACAACCGCTCCCGCCGGAAACCTCCGGCAGGAGCGGGTTTGTTTTGGTCAGTCGTGCTTGCCCACCTGATACCGCTTGATCTTCTTGGTTGCGGTTTTCTCAAACGGGGTCTTGCGGAACTTGATCTTGTGGATCTTCTTGAAGTTGGGCTGTTGGCTGTTCAGCTTTTTGATCGCCTCTTCGATGATCTTCCGCTTTTCCTCTTCCGGAAGCTCGTTGGTGTCGTCGGGGAAGATCTCCGCCGTAATGGCGCCGTCCTCCTCGTAGACGACCACCTCGCCCACCTCTCCGATGCGCTCTACCAGCTGCTCGATCTCCTCCGGGGAGACATTCTCGCCGTTATTGAGGATAATCAGGTTCTTCGCCCGGCCGGTGATAAAGAGAAAACCGTCCTTGTCGATGTAGCCCAGATCGCCGGTGCGGTACCAGCCGTCGAGGAAGGCCTCCTGGGTGGACTTCTCATCGTTATAGTAGCCCATCATCACGTTGTCGCCCTTGACCTGGATCTCACCGATCCCATGCTCGTCCTTGTTGTAGATGCGGAAGGAGATACCAGGCACCAGCTGACCCACGCTGCCGTCCCGCTTATAGTGGTTGCGGTTGACAGAGAGAACGGGGGAGCACTCGGTAATGCCGTAGCCGTTCAAAACCTCAATGCCCCAGGAGCGGAACTCCTTGACATACCGGGGATCCAGCGGAGCGCCGCCGCAGATGATGCACTCCAGATTGCCGCCGAACTTCTTCAGCACATCTTTGAACAGCTCCTGCCGGCGGTCGATGCCCACTTTCAACAGGGCGTTGCTCAGCTTCATGCCCTTGCGGAGCTTCTCCTCCTGACCCTGCTTCCGGGCGGTGCGCCAGATGGTCTTGGAGAAGGTCTCGATAAACAGCGGCACCAAAAACAGCATGCCCGGCTTGGCCACAGGGATCTCCTTCATAAAGTCGTTGAGACTGGAGTTGATAAAGATAGGCCGCTGATAGTTAAAGGGCTTCCAGACGGCGGTGATCAGGCCGAAGGCGTGGTTGAAGGGGAGCACTGCCATCACCGCCCCCTCCGGAGGGATAAACAGGTGGGAGGTGAGGGAGATGTCCCTTGCAATGTTCCACTGGCTCAGCATGACCGCCTTGCTCAGGCCGCTGGAGCCGGAGGTGAAGAAGATGGTGGAGAGCTTCTGGTTGTCCACAGGCACGGCGTCATAGAGGTTGCGGCCCCGCTCAAAGAACTTGCGGCCGGTGGCCACCCATTCGTCAATGTCCGCCAGATCCATCAGCTTGGTCTTGCCCATGGTTTTCCGGGCAGCTTCCACCACAGGCCGACAGTTCTTGCTGGCGGCAATGATGTCGGTCTCCGTCTGCTTTAAGAGGATCCCCACCTCCTCGGCGGAGAAATCCTTGGCCAGCAGCACGGCGATGTTGCCGGAGGTGACAATGGCCATATAAGCCAACAGCCACTGATAGGAGTTCTCACCCATCAGGGCAATCTTACGGCCCCGGACACCCCGTTTGAGCAGATAGGTGCCCAGCCACCGAACTTCATGGAAGAATTCGGCGTAGGTCTTTTCCACCAGAACCTTACGGCTCGGCATATACCGGAAGGCGATCTCGTTAGGCACGGCGGAGGCCTTGATCTCCAGCATCTGCTTCAGGTTGTCCAGATCCGGCAGGGTGTTGTACAACGGGTAAGGACGGTTTCTCATGGCAAAATCTCATCCTCTCAGACAGTAAAAGAGTTGAATGTACTTGCAGCTTGGATGGATACAGTATTACCTGTATCATACCACATCCCCATGCATCTTGTCAAAAATGATTCCGGAAAGCCTGTCGTGGCAAAATGGCGAAAAAACCGGCGGTAACAGAGGCCGATTTAACCGAAAACGCTGATTTTGACTGAAATTTATGAAAATCGGTTGCTATTTGACAGGACTGGCATATAATAGGTAACTGTGTGTTTATGATTTTTTTATGAGATAAAAGGAGGATCACTCCCATGCAGCAGTCAAAGCTGAGAAATGTAGCCATCATTGCCCACGTTGACCACGGCAAGACGACCCTGGTGGACGCCCTGCTCCAGCAGAGCGGCATCTACCGGGAAAATCAGGAGGTGGTCGAACGGGTCATGGACTCCGGCGATCTGGAGCGGGAGCGCGGCATTACCATTCTTGCCAAAAATACCGCCGTCACCTACGGCGATACGAAAATCAACATCGTGGATACCCCGGGTCACGCCGACTTTGGCGGCGAGGTGGAGCGTGTCTTAAAGATGGTCAACGGCGTCATCCTGCTGGTGGACGCCGCCGAGGGCCCTATGCCCCAGACCCGCTTTGTCCTCTCCCGTGCCCTGGAGCTGGGACACCGGGTCATCGTCGTCGTCAACAAGATCGACCGCCCCGACCAGCGGGTCACGGAGGTCATTGATGAGGTGCTGGAGCTGCTGATGGATCTGGATGCCACCGATGAGCAGCTGGATTCCCCCATGCTCTTTTGTTCCGCCCGGGCAGGCACGGCGTCCTATTCCCCGGAGGAGCCGGGCACCGACCTCAAGCCCCTTTTTGAGACGATTTTGGAGTACATTCCCGCCCCTGAGGTGGAGCTGGACGCTCCTTTCCAGATGCTGGTCTCCTCCATCGACTACAACGAGTTTGTGGGCCGCATCGCCGTGGGCCGCATTGAGCGGGGTACGATCCGCCAGAACGACGAGATCGTGGTCTGCAACTACCACGACCCGGAGAGCGTCTCCAAGAAGATGAAGGCTACCGCCCTCTTTGAGTTTAACGGTCTGTCCCGTGTGCCGGCTCAATCCGCCGAGGCGGGCAATATCATTGCCCTGTCCGGCATTGGCGAAATTACCATCGGCGACACCATCTGCGCTCCCTCTGCCGTGGAGCCGCTGAGCTTCGTCCAGATCTCCGCCCCTACCATGGAGATGACCTTCTCTGTCAACGATTCCCCCTATGCCGGACAGGACGGCAAGTTCGTCACCTCCCGCCAGATCCGGGAGCGTCTGTTCCGGGAGACGCTGAAGGACGTCTCCCTCCGGGTCACCGAGGTGGAGGACGCCACCGACTCCTTTAACGTGGCGGGCAGAGGCGAGATGCACCTGTCCATTTTGATCGAGACCATGCGCCGTGAAGGCTATGAGTTCCAGGTCTCGCCTCCCCGGGTGCTGTACCGGGAGATCGACGGCGTGAAGCAGGAGCCCATCGAGCGGTTGGTCTTGGACGTTCCCGCCGACTATGTGGGCAGCGTCATCGAGGCGCTGGGTACCCGCAAGGGCGAGATGGTGGACATGAACCCGGTGGGAGATCGGATGAAGATCGAGTTTTTGATCCCCTCCCGGGGACTCTTCGGCTATCGGAATGAGTTTTTGACCGCCACCAAGGGCGAGGGCATTATGACCTCCGTCTTTGACTCCTACGCCCCCTTCAGGGGCGAGCTGCAGCGCCGGAACACGGGCTCCCTCATCGCCTACGAGACCGGCGAGGCCGTGGCCTACGGACTGTTCAACGCACAGGAGCGTGGCGCGCTGTTTATCGGCGCCGGAACTCCGGTCTATGAGGGCATGGTGGTAGGCATCTCTCCCAAGCTGGAGGACATCACCGTCAACGTCTGCAAGAAAAAGCAGCTCACCAACATGCGGGCCTCCGGCTCTGACGAGGCGCTGCGGCTGATCCCGCCCAAGCAGATGAGTTTGGAGCAGTGCCTGGAGTTTCTGGCAGATGACGAGCTGCTGGAGGTCACGCCCCACAACCTCCGGCTGCGCAAGCGGATTTTGAACCACGAGCTGCGGATGAAGGCGTTGAAGGGGCATAAGAAATAAAATTGACGCAAAACCGCCCCCGGCCGATCGGCCGGGGGCGCACAGCTTCCCCCAAAAACCTTCAACCCGGTTGCTCCCGTTTTCAGAACGTGTTAAAATACGTTTAATCTTCCTTTCTGTAAATGAGGCAAACGACATGGAATATCACGCAGGAACTTACGATATCGCTGTCATCGGCGCAGGACACGCAGGCATCGAGGCGGCACTGGCGGCGGCGAGACTGGGACTCTCCACGATCTGCTTTACCGTCAATCTGGACGCCGTGGGCAATATGCCCTGTAATCCCGCCATTGGCGGGGCGGGGAAGGGCCACCTGGTGCGGGAGCTGGACGCTCTGGGCGGCGAGATGGGAAGGGCGGCAGACAAGGCCTGCATCCAGTACCGTCTGCTGAACAAGGGCAAAGGCCCCTCTGTCTGGTCTCTCCGGGCACAGGCCGACCGGCGGAAATATCAGGAAATGATGAAGCACACCCTGGAATTACAGGAGAACCTCTCCCTCAAGCAGGCAGAGGCGGTGGCAGTGCTGGCGGAGGACGGAACAGTCACCGGCGTCAAGACCCGGACGGGGGCAGTTTACGACGTGAAGGCTGCCGTCATCGCCACCGGTACCTATCTGGGCGGCCGCACCATTGTGGGGGACGTCACCCAGCCCAGCGGCCCCGACGGTTTACAGGCGGCGCTGGAGCTGACGAAGAGCCTTGTGAATTTAGGACTGTCCCTCCGCCGCTTTAAGACGGGCACGCCCCCCAGAGTGAACCGACGGAGCGTGGATTTCAGCAAGATGGAATTACAGGAGGGGGACGCCGAGCGGCTGCCCTTCTCCTTTGAGACGGAGACGCCGCCGGAAAATCGGGCGGTGTGCTACCTCACCTATACAAACCAAAAGACGCATGACATTATCCGGGCAAATCTGGACCGTTCTCCTCTGTTCTCCGGTGTCATCCACGGTGTCGGCCCCCGGTACTGCCCCTCCATTGAGGATAAGATCGTCCGCTTTGCCGACAAGGAGCGCCACCAGATTTTTATTGAGCCCATGGGCTTGAATACGGAGGAGCTTTACATTCAGGGCTTTTCCTCCTCCCTCCCGGAGGATGTGCAGATCGAGATGCTCCGCACCCTTCCCGGTCTGGAACAGGCCGAGATGACCCGGACGGCCTACGCCATTGAGTACGACTGCATTGACCCCACAGAGCTGCTGCCCACACTGGAGACGAAGAAAATTTCCGGTCTCTACGGGGCAGGGCAGTTCAACGGCTCTTCCGGTTATGAGGAGGCGGCGGCGCAGGGCTTTGTGGCGGGAGTCAACGCAGCATTAAAGTGCCTGGGAAAACCACCGATGATCCTCCGTAGAGATCAGGGCTATATCGGCGTGCTGATCGACGACCTTGTGACGAAAGGCACCAACGAGCCTTACCGTATGATGACCTCCCGGACGGAATACCGCCTCGTCCAGCGGCAGGACAATGCGGATCAGCGCCTCACCCCTGTGGGCTATGAGGTCGGACTGGTGAGCCGAGAGCGCTACGAGCGGGTGCTGGAAAAATACCGCATGGTGGACGCTGAGTTGAACCGTTTGGAGCACACCGGCGCCGCCCCCACCCCGGAACTGGAGGCATTTCTGACGGCGAAAGGGGAGACCTTCCCCCGGTCGGGGGCGAAGCTGGCAAATCTCCTGCGCAGACCGGGCATTTCGTATGATGAGCTTGCCCCCTTTGACCCGGAGCGGCCTGATCTGCCCAAGCTGGTGACGGAGCAGGTGGAGATCCGCCTGAAATACGACGGCTACATCGAGCGTCAAACCCGGCAGATCAAAGAGTTTCAGCGGATGGAGCACCACGCACTCCCCGCCGATGTGGATTACAGCGAAATTCAGAGCCTCCGCATCGAGGCGCGGCAGAAGCTGAACCAGATCCGCCCTCTCAATCTGGGACAGGCTTCCCGCATCTCCGGTGTCAGCCCGGCGGATCTGGCGGCGCTGATCTTCTGGCTGGAAAGACACGGGAAATAATTGCGGGATATGAGACGGCGCCGAGCAAGGAGCCGCAAAGCGGCGGAAGTGCCACGGAGAAGGCAGACGCCGCCCCCTACGCCCGAAAATTTGAGAATTTATCCGTACGGGACGGCGTCCTCGACGTCCCGCCGATCACACACAACGTCAAAACGAGGTGCACCATGCACATCCTCATCATCGAAGACGAACCCGTCATTGCGCAGACCATCGCCGACCTGCTGGCGACTCAGGGCGACACCGCCGAGCTGGCCTATGACGGCGTCACCGGGCTGAACCGGGCGACAACCGCATCCTTTGACGCCATCGTGCTGGACATTATGCTGCCCGGCATGGACGGCTTTCAGGTGGCACAGACACTCCGTCAGCGGGGAAATGTTACCCCCGTCCTCATGCTCACCGCCCGGACGCAGGTGGGCGACCGGGTGACGGGGCTGGACAGCGGGGCGGACTACTACCTGACGAAACCCTTTTCTTCAGACGAGCTGCTGGCCTGTCTCCGTGCCATCACCCGCAGACGGGAGAGGCAGGAGGAGACTGCCCTCTCCTGGGCTGACCTCCGGTTAGAGCTTTCCGCCTCCGTCCTCTCCTGTGGCAGCCGCTCCGTGGGGCTGAGCCAGCGGGAGATGAGCCTGATGAGTCTTTTCCTGCGCCAGCCGGAGCGGGTCATCTCCAAAGAGGAGCTGATCCGTCAGGTCTGGGGCGGCTGTACGGAGGAAAACAGCGTGGAGGTCTATATCTCCTTCCTGCGAAAAAAACTGCACCATCTGGGAAGCCGGGCAGCCATCCACACCCTTCGCACCGTGGGCTATCGACTGGAGGCAGAGCCATGATCCGCCGTCTGCGCCGGAAATTTGTAGGTATTACCATGGTGCTGGTCACCGCCATGCTGGTCGCCATCTGCTCGGCGTTCCTCATCTCCATTCGGGACAGTCTGCGGCAGGACAGCGCGTCTGTCCTCCAGCGGGTCATTTCCGAGACCGAGACGCCGGCGTGGTCAAATGCGCAACAGGCTGACGGCGTCTCTCTGCCCTATTTCACCGTGGTCATCACCCCGAACGGCGGGGCGTCCATCACCTCCAGCCAGTTCTACGATCTGGACGACTATGACTTCCTGCTCTCCGCCGTCAACGCAGGCTTTGGACAGGGAGAGACAGAGGGGATTTTGAAGGACGATCACCTCCGCTATCTCCGCCAGGCCACCGCCGACGGCTGGCGCATGGCCTTTGTGGACGTCTCCTACGAGCAGAGCACGCTGAATCGGGCGATCCTCACCGTAGTGCTGGTGGGGCTTGCGGCGCTGGCGGCCTTTTTTGGGCTGAGCATCCTGCTGGCCCGCTGGGCGGTGCGGCCGGTGGAAAACGCCCTCATCCAGCAGCGGCAGTTCGTGGCGGACGCCTCCCACGAGCTGAAAACGCCCCTCACCGTCATCCTCTCCAACGCCGACCTTCTGGCCGGGCAGGGAGAGCGTCATCCCGAACACATCCGCCGCTGGTCGGAGCATATCCGCACCGGCGGGCGGCAGATGCAGGCGCTGGTGGAGCAGATGCTGCTGCTGGCAAGGAGCGATCAGGGGGAGGGCTGGGAGCGGAGGGTTCAGCCGGTGGACCTCTCTGACCTGACGGAATCCACCCTGCTCATGTTTGAACCGGTGGCCTTTGAGGCGGGAAAGCATCTGGCAGACTGCGCCGTGGAGCCGGGCGTTATCGTCTCCGGCAACGGGGCAAAGCTGAAACAGCTGCTGGACATCCTGCTGGATAACGCCGTCAAGTACGCTTCTCCCTGCGGAACGATTTCGGTCACGTTGGAGACAGAGGGGAAGAACGCCGTCCTCTCCGTCACCGATCAGGGAACACCCATTCCGGAAGGGGAATTGGAGGCCATCTTCCGCCGGTTCTACCGCTCCGACGCCGCGCGGACGACGGAGGGCTTTGGTCTGGGGCTTGCCATCGCCCGCAGCATTGCTGAGGAGCATGGCGGAGCGCTGAAAGCGGCATCCGCCCCGGCGGGGTATAATACCTTTACCTGTACCTTGCCCCTTGCGAAGTAGGCAAGACACATATATAATGTATCCCATATCGGGTTTTCAAAGGAGGAATCATCATGGCAACCATCGACCTGCTCCGGCAGCGCACCCGTGAGGTGCATCTCCGCAACGATATTCAGAAAATGGGCCAACTGCAGCTGGGGAGCAATTTCAACTTCAGTGTGAAATACGCCCCCAACAATCAGAGCTGTGTGGCGACGATCTACCAGAGCTTCGAGGACAAGAGCGACGATCACCTGTTCTCCGTCTCCGTCACGCTGGAGGGCATTTTCAAATGCCAGGACATCAACACCGATGAGGATAAGAAAATCGCCCATCTGGCGGCCTATGAGGCGCTGTTCCCCTATCTCCAGTCGGCAGTGGGACAGCTCTTTGCCGCAACCGGCATCCCCGGCTTTATGGTAAAGAAGATGACGCTGGATCAGAGCCGGGTGGTCGTGGCGCAGAAGAAGCCGGACGCTCCTACGCTGCCCATTGTATGACGGAATACTTGCAAAAGCCGGAAGTGCCATATATAATAAGGTGCATCCGAATCCGATAAAGTAGGAGTTGACTGTTTTGGAGCGTACAACGATTTCCCGGCTCTATGCCGATGGCGCCCTCTACGCCGGAAAGACCATTACCGTCTGCGGCTGGGCGAGGACGATCCGGGATCTGAAAAATTTTGCATTTATCAGCCTGAACGACGGCAGCTGTTTCTCACCGTTGCAGGTGGTGGCGGAGAAGGAACGGCTGTCCAACTACGACGAAATTGTCCGTCAGAACGTGGGCGCTGCCTTTGTCGTCGAGGGCACCTTTGTCCTGACGCCTGACGCCAAGCAGCCCTTTGAGCTGAAGGCTGCCCATGTCTACGTGGAGGGCACCTCCGCTCCGGATTATCCCCTGCAGAAAAAGCGGCATTCTGTGGAGTTCCTGCGTACCATCGCCCACCTGAGACCCAGAACGAACCTGTTCTCCGCCGTGTTCCGTGTGCGCTCTGTGGCCGCCCACGCCATTCACTGCTTCTTTCAGGATAAGGGCTTTGTCTACGTCCACACCCCGTTGATCACCGCCTCCGACTGCGAGGGTGCCGGCGAGATGTTCCGGGTCACCACGCTGGATTTGGAGAACCTCCCCAAATTGGAGGACGGCAGCGTGGATTACAGTCAGGACTTCTTTGGCAAGTCCGCCAACCTGACCGTCTCCGGACAGCTGAATGTGGAGTCCTTCTGCATGGCCTTTGGGAACGTCTACACCTTCGGCCCCACCTTCCGGGCGGAGAATTCCAACACCCAGCGCCACGCCGCCGAGTTCTGGATGATCGAGCCGGAGATTGCCTTTGCCGATCTCAACGACGACATGAATCTGGCGGAGGAGATGCTGAAATACGTCATCCGCTACGTCATGGAAAAGTGCCCTCAGGAGATGGCCTTCTTTAACTCCTTCGTGGATAAGGGCCTGATCGAGCGGTTGGAGCATGTGGCCTCCTCTGACTTTGGCCGGGTCAGCTATACCGAGGCGATCGAAATTCTCCAAAAGTCCGGCAGGAAGTTCGAGTACCCCGTGAGCTGGGGCAGCGACCTCCAGACCGAGCATGAGCGGTATCTGACGGAGGAGCACTTCAAGCGGCCTGTCTTTGTCACCGACTACCCCAGGGAGATCAAGGCCTTCTATATGAGAGCCAACGACGACGGCAAGACGGTGGCGGCTGCGGACTGCCTCGTCCCCGGCATCGGCGAGATCATCGGCGGCAGCCAGAGAGAGGAACGTCTTGACCTGCTGGAAGCCAGGATGCAGGAGCTGGGCCTCAAGCCGGAGGACTACTGGTGGTATCTCGATCTCCGGCGCTACGGCAGCTGCAACCACGCAGGCTTTGGCCTGGGCTTTGAGCGCCTGATCATGTATTTGACCGGCGTGAGCAACATCCGGGACGTCCTGCCCCATCCGAGAACGGTGGGCAGCGCGGATTTCTGATGAATTTACTTTCCGGACTGGGATGGTTCCCGGTCCGGATTTTCTATGCCGGAAATCCCGGGAATTTCTTTAAAAATATCGCAAGAAAGTATTGACAACGCCGGATACATAGGGTAAAATACAATCCGATGCGCTACGGGCGCATTATGCGATGATGCAGGAGATTGCGGGACATTCCCGGTAACTTCTGCGGAGTATGTCCGGGCTGGATTCTGGGCGGCTGTATTGGAAACCACCGATATGCCATTTGATGTGTATATCGCCATGCATGGTGGGAACGGCCGACGGTACTCGTCGGCTTTCTTTATGACGTGGAATGATACACACGGCAGGGCGGTAGTCGATTCAGCCAAAACAGAGCGCCAAATACACCCGGTTCATGTACAACAGTACGAAAATAAGGAGGAAAACACCATGGCAAACCAAACCATCCGCGTCCGGCTGAAGGCCTATGACCACCA
>CACYLC010000033.1 GCA_902775105.1 Oscillospiraceae bacterium | reverse complement strand
TGCATTGTGCTTCCTAAAGAAAATGTACCAGCACTTTGCAGTGTCGGTACATTTTCTTTAGGCTTATTTTTTCTCTACCCCAACTATTGACGTAGAGCCAAAAAACCTCACCGGAAGGTGAGGTTTTTTGTGTCGTATTAAAATTTTATCCGCCCAGATAGGCTTTCTGCACCCGTTCGTCTGTCAGCAGCTCCTTGGCGCTGCCGCTCATGGAGATCGTGCCGGTCTCCAGTACATAGGCTCGATCCGCCACGGACAGTGCCATCTGCGCATTCTGCTCCACCAGCAGGATGGTGGTGCCCGCCTCGTGAAGCTCCTTGACGATGCCAAAGATCTGCTCCACCAGGATGGGCGCCAAGCCCATGGACGGCTCGTCCAGCATCAGCAGCTTGGGCTTGGACATGAGCGCCCGACCCATGGCCAGCATCTGCTGTTCGCCGCCGGAGAGAGTGCCCGCCATCTGCTTATAGCGCTCCTTCAGCCGGGGGAAGCGCTCGTACACATCCTGAACGGACGCCTCAATCTCTCCGGCAGGACGGGTGTAACCGCCCATTTCCAGGTTTTCCTGTACGGTCATCTGCAGAAACACCCGCCGGCCTTCCGGACAAAGGGCCATGCCGTGGGACACGATCTTGTGAGCCGGTACCCCCGCAATGCTCTTGTCCTCAAAGGTGACGCTGCCGCTGCGGGGCTTGAGCAGGCCGGAGACGGTATTAAGCGTAGTGGACTTGCCCGCACCGTTGGCGCCGATCAGCGTGACGACCTCTCCCTCGTTTACCTCAAAGGAGATGCCCTTGATGGCGTGGATGCTGCCGTAATAGACGTGAAGATTCTCCACCTTCAGCATGCTCATGCTCAGCCCTCCTTCTGTTTGCCCAGATATGCCTCAATGACCTGAGGATTGTTCTGGATCTCTGATGGGGTTCCCTTGGCGATGATCTTGCCGTAATTGAGCACAGCGATACCCTCGCAAATGCCCATGACCAGATTCATGTCGTGCTCAATGAGCATAATGGCGATCTGGAAGGTATCCCGGATCTTACGGATGTTCTCCATCAGTTCCGCCGTCTCCGAAGGGTTCATGCCGGCTGCCGGCTCGTCCAGCAGCAGGAGACTGGGATTGGTGGCCAAAGCCCGGACGATCTCCAGACGCCGCTGGGCGCCGTAGGGGAGTGCGCCGGCCTCATGGTCTGCCAGATCCTGCATGTCGAAGATGCTGAGCAGATCCAGCGCCTGCTCATGGGCAGCCCGCTCGCTCTTCCAGTGGCGGGGCAGCCGCAGGATGCTGGAAAACATGCCGGAATTCACGGAGTTGTGCAGGCCGATCTTCACATTGTCCTCCACCGTCAGGTTGGAAAACAGCCGGATATTCTGGAATGTCCGGGCGATGCCGGCCTTATTCACCTGAACGGCGTTCAAGTTGGCAGTATCCGTGCCGTTTAAGAGGATGGTGCCCCGGGTGGGCTGGTAGACCTTTGTCAGCAGGTTGAACACTGTGGTCTTGCCGGCACCGTTGGGGCCGATGAGGCCGGCAATCTCCGTGCGGCCGATGGTGAGGTTGAAATCCTCCACGGCAGTCAGGCCGCCGAAGTCAATCCCCAGATGCTTGGTCTCCAGAACGGGGATCTTGTCCAGATCCCGCTCGGGAATGATGCTGTTGCTGGGCACCGGAACCATTTTACTCATCTGCGCCGACCCCCTTCTCCGCTGTTTCCGGAGTCTTTCTTCTCCAGAAGGCCAGCTTTTCCTTGATCAGATTCCAGCCGTTTTTCAGGATCGGGTTATTCGTGACCAGCATGACCAGAATAAGCACGATGG
The DNA here is from genome assembly GCA_902775105.1 of Oscillospiraceae bacterium. GTDB lineage: Bacteria > Bacillota > Clostridia > Oscillospirales > Oscillospiraceae > Onthomonas. The sequence goes on along the minus strand of CACYLC010000033.1, from coordinate 28,142 downwards.
CATAGAGCAGCATGCGGTAGTCATTCACCGCCCGGAGCGCCTCCGGCAGGATGGTCAAAACGGTTGCGGCAATAATGCTGCCCCGGATATTGCCCATGCCGCCCAGCACCACGAACACCAGCACCAGAATAGAGGTGTTGAAGTCGAACTTCTTGGGCAGGACGGAGGAATAGTTCAGGGCATAGAGCGCACCGGACATGCCCGCCATGGCCGCAGAGGTAACAAAAGCCATGAGCTTATACTTGGTGATGTTGATGCCCACAGACTCCGCCGCAATGCGGTTGTCCCGGACGGCCATGATCGCACGACCGGAGCGGCTGCGGATCAGGTTCAGCGTCACCGTCAGCACAAAGAGAATGAGCAGGAAGCCCGCCACAAAGGTGCTGAGCTTCTCGATGCCCACAGCGCCCATAGGGCCGTTGATGAGCACGATGCCGTTATCCAGCCCCAGTGAGGCGGTGTCGGTTGCGGAGAAGTGAAGGCCATGGCTGTCCACGCCGACATAGATATTGTTGAGCAGGTTCTTGATGATCTCGCCGAAGGCAAGGGTGACGATGGCAAGATAGTCGCCCTGAAGCCGCAGGACAGGCACACCTACGATGACGCCGGCGACGGCCGCCGTGGCGCCGCCGATGACGATGGCCAGCAGCAGCCGAACCGGGCCTGGCAGCCCCTGAAGGCTAATGGCCACAATGACGCCCGTGAAGGCGCCCACGCTCATAAAGCCCGCATGGCCCAGGCTCAGCTCGCCCAGAATGCCCACGGTCAAGTTCAGACTGACCGCCATACAGATGTATACACAGATGGGGATCAGCTGACCCTTCAGAGAGCTGGAGACCTGACCGCCGGCAACGAGAGACTGTACCACCACAAAGGCCACAATGACCAAGGCGTAGGTGATGAGATTGCTGCGGGTGGTTTTACTGATTTTTTTCATAGCTGCCACCTCACACTTTCTCGTTGATCTTCTTGCCCAGAAGCCCGGTAGGCTTGATGAGCAGAACGACGATCAGCACAGCAAAGACAATGGCGTCACTGAGCTGGGTGGAGATATATGCCTTGGCAAAAATCTCGATAACGCCCAGCAGGATGCCACCCAGCATGGCGCCGGGGATAGAACCGATACCGCCCAGCACTGCCGCCGTAAATGCCTTGATGCCGGGCATGGAGCCGGTGGTGGGCATGAGCGTAGGATAGGCGGAACACAGCAACACGCCGGCAATGGCTGCCAGACCGGAGCCGATGGCAAAGGTCAGGGAGATGGTGCTGTTGACATTGATGCCCATGAGCTGGGCTGCGCCCTTGTCCTCGGACACTGCCCGCATGGCCTTGCCCATTTTGGTCTTTCCGGTGAACAGGGTCAGGGCGATCATAATGACGATGTTGGCCAGAATGGTGACGATGGTCACGGCGCTGATCCGCAGCTGGCCGCCGAAGAGCGTCAGACCCGGCCAGCCGTCCACCACAGAGGTAAAGACCTTAGGATCAGACTTCCAAATCAGCAGCGCCGCATTCTGAAGGAAATAGCTGACGCCGATGGCCGTGATCAGCACCGCCAGCGACGGAGCCGACCGCAGAGGCTTATAAGCCAGCCGCTCGATGACAATGCCCAGCACCGTACAGACGAGCATAGCCAGAAGAATTCCCGCCGCCGGGGGCAGGGACAGATAGCTCACCGTGCAGAAGCAGATGTAGGCGCCCACCATGATCACGTCGCCGTGGGCGAAGTTCAGCATCTTTGCAATGCCGTAGACCATGGTATAGCCCAGTGCGATGATGGCATAAATACTTCCCAGACTGATGCCGTTGATCAAATTGAGAAGCAAATTCATACCCGACGCCCTCCTTTCTCTCATTGTTTGAAAATCCACTACGAGGGCTGCCGAAAAACTGCAACCCTCGTAGTTCATATGTTGGAAATCAGGCCGATTACATACCGACGTAAGCGCCGTCCTGAATGATCATGCCCTTGGGCGCCTTGGAAACCTCGCCGCTCTCGTCCCAGGACACACCGGTGCCGGTGATGCCGTCGAAGGTAAAGTCGCCGTTAAAGGCCTCGATCAGCTTATCGCAGATCTCAGCGGCAGACAGGTCAGCAGTGATGCCGGTCTCCTGCACAGCCTCGTAAATGGCGTAGACGCAGTCATAGGCGTCGGCGGCAAACTGGTTGGGGACGTCGCCGTAGCGCTCCTGATATTTCTGGACAAAATTCACGGTCTTTTCGTCCGTGGCGTCGGCGTTGAAGGGGGTCAGCAGCATGACGCCCTCAGCCAGAGAGGTGTCGAAGCCCTCCATGGTCAGGATACCGTCCATGCCGTCCACGCCGAAGAATGTGGGAGCATAGCCCATATCCCGGGCCTGAGCCAGAATCAGGGAGGCAGGCGTGTAGTAGATGGGCAGGAACACCAGATCAGCGCCGGCGTTCTTGGCGTCGTTGAGCTGGACAGAGAAGTCGTTCGCGGTGTCATCGGTAAAGGTGGTGACAGACACGACGTCCAGACCCACGGCCTCAGCCTCGGAAACAAACTTGTTGTAAATGCCGGTGGAGTAAGCATCACCGTTGTTGTAGATCACAGCGATCTTGCTGCCCAGACCCTGCTCAGAGATGTACTGAGCGGAGGCGACACCCTGGTTGGGGTCGGTAAAGCACATCTGGAACACGTTATCCTTACGGGGAATCCCTTCCGTCTGGCCGCCAATGACGTCCACGGAGGAGGCAGAAGGAGTCAGCTCGAAGATGCGGTCTGCGTTGGTCTCAGCGGAGACAGCCACAGAGGGGCCGGTGGTGGTGGTACCGACCAGAACCTGCATGCCCCAATCCTTCAGGTTGTTGTAGGCGTTGACGGACTTCTCGGGATCGTGCTCGTCGTCCTGCCAGTTCAGCTCGAACTGGATGCCGCCCAGAGCGTTGATCTCCTCGACGGCGATCTCGGCACCGTGCTGGGTGGCCTGGCCGTAGATAGCGGCAGGGCCGGAAGTAGGTCCGATGCCGCCGATCTTAATGGCGGCCTCAGAAGCGGTGCTCTCTCCGGCCTCAGACGCAGCGCCGTCTCCATTGCTGCCGCAGGCAGCCAGAGAAAGCACCATCACCATAGCCAGGAGAACTGCAAGTAGTTTCTTCAGGTTATTCATGGTAGATTGCCCTCCAATTCATTTTGCAAGCAAATTAAAATCAACTTGCAATTTTATAATAATTTATCATAGTTAAGCCTTTCCGTCAAGCTCCAGAGCACTCCAATTCACACTAAATTCCTGTTCATTTCAGCCCAGTTTTTGTTTGTTTTATCCTGCCGTCTCCGGATGCGTTACTTGCTTTCCCCGCCGTCCGTCCTCCCGCCTGTGTGCATCATTCGGTCAATCAAAATTCATCTCTTGTAAATGAAAAGGCAAAAGCGGGGCGAAATGTCTGCCTGATGCGCCTCTCCCCCGATTTTCCCGGACGGTTTTCCGGAAATCTGTGATGACGGTCGACATTGCATCCCTTCGGTGATATAATGTTGCGGATAATTCTCCACTGCGCATTTTCAGGAAACAAAAAACCAAACGGCAAGGAATGTATTCAGCCATGGAAATTTTGAGACGGGACAACAGTATCATGTTATGCGTTAAGCCCGCCGGCGTACTTTCAACGGATGAGCCCGGCGGCATGCCCTCCCTGGTGCGGGAGGCTTTGGGCGACCCGGGAGCAGACGTCCGCACGGTCCACCGACTGGATCGTGTGGTGGGCGGTCTGATGGTATTGGCCCGGAGCCGTGCCGCCGCTTCGGAGCTGGGGCGGCAGGTGATGGACGGGCGCTTCGGGAAGGAGTATCTGGCCGTCATCCACGGCGCGCCAGAGGAGGACGCGGGAACCTTTACAGATCTGCTCCTTCGGAACAAGGCAGAGCGCAAGAGCTATGTGGTGACGCAGCCGCAAAAGGGCGCCCAGGAGGCGGTTCTGGACTACACGGTATTGGAGAAAGCGGCGGGGCTGAGTCTTGTCCGCATCGTCCTTCGCACCGGCAGAACCCACCAGATCCGGGCCCAGTTCTCCGCCCGGGGACTGCCGCTGGTGGGAGACCGGAAGTACAGCACGCTGCCGGACGGCTGCGGCATCGCCCTTTGGTCGCATCGCCTGGCCTTTGATCATCCGGAGACCGGCCTGCGGTTGGATGTAAACTTGCCCCCGCCGGAAGTCTATCCGTGGACGGAGTTTTCGGGCAGAGGGATAGACCGCACAATTCCTTTGAATGAGAATTAAGACGATTTAAGTCGGAAATTTTTCTTTATTCCATGACAGGCAGGCGGAAATGTGATATAGTTTAATGGTATCAGGTTCCTGCATTTGAACACCTCTTTTGCAGGTGCATTTTTTCGACAAACAGTTGAAATGGGAAAGCCGAGATGCTATGATAATGGCTGCTGAGCAGGTCGTTTTGTCCTGCCCAAATTATAATTGCAGCGAAAAACTGCATGATCGGTTGAGAAATTTTAACTATGAAACAGAAAGAATTTAAAACAGGAGGCACATAGTTATGGCGCTCTACTCCGTTGTTGTCCCGGTTTACAATGGTGAGCACATGCTCGAGGAGCTCTATCAGCGGCTTGCCGTTGTCTTTGACGAGACAATTTTTCAGCCCTTTGAATTGATTATGGTAGACGACGGCTCAAAAGACCGTTCTTACGAGGTCATGCAGCGTCTGCGGGAGGCAGATTCCAGAGTCAAAATCATCCAGATGGCCCGTAATTTCGGCCAACACTGCGCCGTTCTCTGCGGTTTTCGGTATGCCAAGGGAGATTTTGTCATCACCATGGACGACGACCTTCAGCATCCCCCGGAGGAAATTCCCAAGCTGATCCAGGCAATGGATGAACATGATGACATTGACGTGGTGATTGCCAGCTATCAGGGACGCAAGCACAACATCGTTCGCCGCACCGGCACTGCTGTGGCTGCCTTCGCCACCGCCAAGATGCTGCACACCGATCCCAATATTGATTTTACCAGCTTCCGGCTGATTCGGAAATTCATTGTGGATGCCGTACTGCAGACCAATACCCATCTGCCTCAGATTGGCAATCTGCTGGCACAGACCTCCAATCGGATTATGAACGTGCCGATCCGCCATCAGGCCCGGGCTTACGGCAAGAGCGGCTACTCTTTCTTCTCTCTTGCCAAGAGTCTTTTTTACGACATTACTACCCATTCCGCCTTTCCCCTTCTTGTTGTGCGGGACATCGGCATTGTCAGCTTTCTCATCTGCGTTGTGCTTGCCCTTTACTATTTTATCAACTTCCTTACCTCGGACGCACCGGTAGAGGGCTTTACCACTCTGGTTCTGCTGCTGGTCGGCTTTTGCAGCCTGATCCTGCTTTCCATCGGCATTATTGGCAGTTATTTAATGAATATACTGGACGAAGCAAAAAAGCTCCCCCACTACGTCACCCGGCGGGTGGAAACGGAGGATGCGTGTGTTACCGTCACGGATGGAAAGCTGTAATTTGATTCTACATTTTTGGAGATGTTTTCATGCAAAACCGCCTTATGATCCTCGGCTCGCTGGACGAGTTTGTCCAGCTGGTGCTGCTGGCAAAAAAACAGGGTATCTACACGATCGTCTGTGATGGCTACGAACACGGTCCCGCCAAACAGGCAGCAGACAAGTACTACAACATTGACGTCGCTCGAACAGATGAGATCGCTGCTGTCTGTCAGGCGGAACAGGTCAACGGCATTATCACCTCCTTTTCCGACCTGCTCTTTGAGTGCATGGTCAAGATTGCCGACAAGGCGCATCTGAAGTGCTATTTCACACCGGACAAGCTCCCCTACTATCGGGATAAAACGGTGATGAAGCAAATGTTTCAGATTCTTGACATCCCCTCTCCCAAACACATCTGTCTGGAACAGGACTTTGCCGACGAAGCGCTGGAGGGTTTTCGCTTCCCGGTGGTGGTCAAGCCGGTAGATAAATACGGCTCCCGGGGCATTTTTGTGTTGGACAGTATTCAGCGCATCCGGGATCGCTTTGACGAGATCTGCGCCTCCTCCGACATCAAGCGGATCCTCGTAGAGGAATACCATGACGGCCATGAGTTTAATATGATGACCTGGGTGCTGGACGGGAAGGTACATGTCATTAGCATTGCGGATCGGGAAAAAACAGCCATCGGCGCCGAAGAAATTCCCATCAGCACCCGGAATGTGTATCCCTCCCGCCTGTATGACCGGGTGGCAGCAGACGCTTTGGACATTCTGCAAAAGGTTGCCGACTTCACCGGACAGCGGGACGGCGCTCTCTCCATGCAGTTCTTTTGGAGTCCGGAGCGAGGCGTCTCTGTCTGTGAAGTTGCCGGCCGCTTTCTCGGATATGAGCATGAGCTGATCGAGCTGAGCAGCGGGCTGAGTATTGAGCAGCTTCTGTTGGACTATGTCTACAACACCGAAGCGCTGCGCAAAACACTTCTCAGCCACGACGCTCACATGAAGCGCTGCAACGCCGTGCTGTATTTTCACGGGAGAGAACTTACGATCGCAAATCAGACATCCGCCCGGGAAATCGCAAAGCGGGACGACGTGGTGTTCAGCCAGATTTTCTACCATGACGGCGAGCAGGTCCGGCAGCATGGCCCCAATCCCTATGTGGTGCGTTACTACGTCACCGGCGACAGCCGGGCCGCTGTTGACCGAAGCACAGAGGAGATTTTTCAGCAGATCACAATTACAGATCCGTCCGGGGCTGAGATCCTTTACCGCAACAGCATGACATCTTATACGGAGTAACAGTACTTATGAGTCGAGTCGGAAATCTTTTCTTGCTCCATCTGAATATCCTTATCTTCTCCCTGACCGGAATCTTTTCCAAGCTGGCCTCCGGTGCGTGGAACGAAGGCGGTCTGACCAACCCCATGGTCTATCTATTTCTGGCGTTGATGCTGCTCAACTGCGGAATTTATGCCTTGGCCTGGCAGAGGGTGATCAAGCATTTTGACCTGTCTTTCGCCTATGCAAACCGCAGCGTCTATCTGTTGTGGAGTCAGCTGTGGGCAGTGGCGATCTTTGGTGAGCATCTGAGTGTGAGAAATATCCTCGGTATGTTGATCGTGCTCATCGGCGTGATCGTCGTATCCCTGAGCGCAAAGCAGGAGGAGGAATAAGTACCATGTGGCCGTTTCTACTGATGATGTTTGCCGGGACATTTTTTACCGCCGTCTCTCAGGTGCTGCTGAAACAGAGCGCAAAGCAGGCGCACAAGAGTTGGATCTTTGAGTATTTGAACTGGCGTGTCATTCTCGCATACGGCATCACCTTTACCGTACTGCTGGTAAACACCTACGCCTTCACCAGGGTGGATCTGAAGTACGGCGCCGTCATTGATACGTTCAGCTATGTCTTTGTCATGGTGCTGTCCTACCTGATTCTCAGAGAAAAGTTTACAAAGGGGCAGCTGATTGGCAACCTGATCATTATCTCCGGTGTACTGATCTACACCCTGTAAACTTCCCCCCGCAGGAGAGATAAAGAGAGAAAAGGAGTTTGCGTACCTATGAAATTACTGGAAGAGCGGATCCGCAAGGACGGCATTTTGGCCGAAGGCAACGTATTAAAAGTTGACTGCTTTCTCAACCACCTGATGGATGTAGCGCTGTTCCATGAGATGGGAATGGAGTTCAAGCGCCTCTTTGCGGACAAGCCCATCAACAAGATCCTCACCATTGAGGCCAGCGGCATCGGCATCGCCTGCATCGCCGCCGAGTGCTTCCACGTCCCTGTCCTGTTTGCCAAGAAGAGCCAGAGCATCAACCTCTCCGGCGAGGTCTACGCCACCAAGGTACAGAGCTTCACCCACAAGCGGGTGTACGATGTGGTGGTGTCCAAGAAGTTCATTGGCCCGGAGGATCACGTCCTGATTATCGACGATTTTCTCGCCAATGGCTGCGCCCTGCAGGGCCTGATCCAGTTGGTACGGGATGCCGGCGCCACCGTGGAAGGCATTGGCATCTGCATCGAAAAGGGTTTTCAGGAGGGCGGCAAGCTGATCCGGGACACCGGCATTCAGTTGGAATCTCTGGCCATTGTGGAACGCATGGATCCCACCACCGGAGAGATCGTCTTTCGGGAACAGTAAACCGGGAATGTACATTTTACCCGCCACTGCTTCGGCAGTGGCGGATTTTTGTTGTGCAAAGGGGGAAATTTCATTCTTTCAGACGTCAAACAAAGGGGACTTTCCGGCCTGTTGCATAGAAAGCGCAAAGGAAAACCGATACACTGGGACAAACGAAAGGAGGTACACTGCGAATGAGCGATACGATCGCCACCGCGCTCATTACCGGCGGGCTGTCGCTGGTGGGCGTGGTATTGTCCAATTTATTTACCTTCCGCCAGACCGAGGCAAAACTGGAGCGCAATCAGGCGGTGACGGAGACCCGGCTGGACGCCCTGACGCAGGAGGTTCGACGTCACAACAACTTTGCGGCCAGAATGCCGGTGGTGGAGGAACAGATCAAGGTGATCAATCACCGTATATCAGACTTGGAAAGGGTGCAAAGCGAATGAAAGGAACACTTTATTGGAGAAAATGGACGAAGGCCGCTCTGATCCGGGCAGTTCGTACCATGGCGCAGACTGCACTGGCCGGAGCCGGCACCGGAGCAGCGCTGGGAGAGGTTGACTGGACGTTTGTCTGCTCCTCGGCGGCGCTGGCAGGAGTGCTGAGCCTGCTGACCAGTGTGGCGGGACTGCCGGAGGTGTCGGAATGATACTGCTGCTTATCGTGCTGGCGGCCGTAGAGCTGTATCTTGCAGGACTCTGGTGTGTTGCCATGTCCGGCTCTGTTCTGGAAAGGATGTGTCAGTCATGAGTAACTCCGTGCGATATGGCATCGACGTCTCCAGCTACAACGGGGACATTAATTGGAGCCGGGTCCATCAGGCAGGGGTGCAGCACGCCGTCATTAAAATCACGAGGAAGGATCTCTCCCCCGACAAAAGATTCTCCGCCAACTGGAAGGGCTGTCAGGCCCAGGGGATTTCCTGCGGCGTTTACCGTTACGTCTATGAAGCCACTGCGGAGGCAGCGGAGCAGGCAGCCAGGGCGGTGGTCAAGCTTCTGAAGGAGCATCAGGCCAGATCCGGCACCATGATCTGGTGGGATGTAGAGGATGCCTGTCTGAAAAGTGCGGCAAAATCTACCCTGACGCCCTCCATTCTCGCCGCTCAGCGGGTGGCGGAGTCCTCCGGCTACGGTTTTGGTGTCTACTGCAGCAAATATTGGTACGAGTCCGTCCTCCAGACGAAGCAGATCTCCTGCCCTTTCTGGATTGCCCGCTATCCCTCTATTCGGGCAACCGCCTTCGGAACGGCTCCGGCGGAGCGATACAAGCCCGTCACGACGCAGACCCTGTGGGGCTGGCAGTACAGTTCCGCCGGACAGGTCTCCGGCATTAGCTGCAACACCGATCTGAACGTCATCTACGGTGAGGAGATATCTGCGGCAGCAGCGTACCCGGAGCCTGCCCAAACACTCCGCAAGGGAGATCGAGGTGTGGGCGTTCGCTGGGTACAGACAAAACTGAACGCCGACGGGGCTAAACTGGAGGTGGACGGCATTTTCGGTGCTCTGACCGATGCCGCCGTGCGGCAGTTTCAGAAGAACCACCATCTTACCGTCGACGGCATTGTTGGGCCGATTACCAGAGCTGCGCTGAAAGAAATATAAAAAAGCACGGGGTGCCGGCAAAAGCGCGGTCCCCCGTGTTTGAGCATAAAATCTGTGCAGCAGCGCAGACTTACTTAATGCCGTTCTCGTAGGCCTCGATCATCTTTTTGACCATCTGGCCGCCCACGGAACCAGCCTCACGGGAGGTCAGGTCGCCATTGTAACCCTGCTTCAGGTTGACGCCCACCTCAGAGGCGGACTCCATCTTGAACTTGTTCAGAGCCTCACGGGCTTCAGGAACCAGAGCCTGCTTACCAGTCTTATTACTAGCCATTTCAAACATCTCCTTCTCATTTCAGTTTGCTTTGAGACGGCCCGTCATCGGGCTGTCTGATGCTAGGATGCGCCCCATGGCGTGAGCTATGCCCGACAATTTTTGCCAAGCGCTCATAAATCGTCATTGACGCACAAACGCCCCGTCCGATCGGACGGGGCGCAGATAATTCGTTCGGTTGATTCAGGCCTTGCTCTTCTCCTGAGAGACCTGCAGCATGGCGGCGCCGATGATTCCGGCGTCGTTTCCCAAGGTGGCCCGGACAGCAGGAGGCGGTGCGATTTCGTCGGAGGCGTAGCAGTACTTGCGAATGGTCTCGTTGAGGGGGATCATCAGATAGTCGCCCTGATTGCAAATGCCGCCGCCCATAATAATCAGCTCGGGGCGGAAAGAGTCTACCATACCGGCGATACCCATGCCCAGATAGTCGATGTACTGCGCCACGACGGCACGGGCGGTGCCGTCGTCCAGCTTGGCGGCATCAAAGGGAACCTTGCCGTTGACCCGGTCAATGTCACCATCCACCAGCGCCCACATCTTGGAGTCAGGGTTCTGCTCCATGGCACGCTTGGTCTGGCGGATCAGCGCAGTGGCGGAGGCATAGGCCTCGAAGCAGCCCCGCTTGCCGCAGCCGCACTTTTCGCCGCCGTACAGGAAGGTGAAGTGACCCGGCTCGGTACCCTGACCGGTACAGCCGCTGAAGATGCGTCCGTTTACGATGAATCCGCCGCCGATACCGGTACCCATAGTGATCATCAATGCGCTGCTGCAGTTGCTGCCGGCGCCGGCTACTACCTCACCCAGAGCGGCGCAGTCGGCGTCGTTGCCCAGATAGACAGGCAGTCCCAGCGCGTCTCCCATGATCTGCGCCAGCGGCGTATTTTTCCAACCCAGATTGACGGCACGGATGACCACGCCCTCCGGGGTGACAGCGCCGGGAACTCCGATGCCCACAGAGGCGATGTCGGAGAGCGTCAGCCCGGCTACATCAACCACTGCCTTGACGGAACCGATCATATCCGCCACCAGCGCATCCTGTCCCCGGCTGGCGCCCGTGGGGACGCTCAGCTTCCGAAGAAGGTTGCCCTCCTCATCTACTACACCAACGGCAATATTCGTGCCGCCGATATCAATGCCAACAAAGTAACGCATGGTACCTGCCTCCGAACTGTTTCAAATTCTGTTTTTGATCCACCGGGATTGTACAAAACGACCAGTCTCTCTACCCCGATTTCAATCACAATGGTTATTATAACAACAAACATCAGAATTTGCAAGGTATCTGCGCGTGTTTGACCTTGAATTTTAGGGAAGAATTCGATATACTGAAAAGCAACCGATTCCGCCGTACTGGCGATCTGATCCATTGGAGGGGCATTTATGGCAAACAAATTGGTCTCAACGCCCAGAAACAGAAAAAAAACTGAGAAAAAGGCAGGAAATCTGCTGCTGTGGTCTATCATTGTGCTGGTGCTTATTATCGCCCTGTTGGGCGGGGTCTATCTGTTCCTGTGCGTCCGTGTTCCGGAGGGTCGCCTGCTGGATCACACTTACATGAACGATGTGGATGTCAGCGGCATGACTGCCGAGGAGGCCAACGCCGCCCTTCAGGCAGATTTCACCGGACGTTTCCAAAACAGCACGGTCTCCGTCGGGCTGGACGGGGAGGATTATGTTGTCTCCCTCTGGACTGAGGACGGAAGCATCCTCTATCTGGACACTTCGGACGCCGTCTCCAAGGCCATGGAGCATGGCCACGGGCAGTTCCTTACCCGAGGGCTGGACTGGCTGTCCACTCAGGCGGAGCCCCGGAAGCTGACCGTTACTCCCTCCATTCAGGGCGGAGACGCACTCAAGGATGCCATCCTTGCCACCGGCATCGATCAGGTGGACACCGCCGTGGAGACCACCTACTCCATCGAAGATGACCGCATCACCATTCAAAAAGGCTCTGCCGGCGTGGTGGCGGATGTGGACGCCCTCCAGGGGCAGATTCTCACCGCCTTTACCTCCGATCCCTGGGCGGTAAACTACACGATCGACGCCGCCACTACTGTCAGCGACATCGCCGCCCTGGACGTGCAGAAGATCTACGATGAGGTCTACACCGAGCCGGCCAACGCCACTTTGGATCCGGAAAACGACTACGCCATCGTCCCCTCCGTCACCGGCGTCTCCTTCGATCCGGACGCCGCCAAGTCCGCCCTGGAGTCTGCCGAGCCGGGCAGTGAGGTTACGATTGAACTGGTCTACACTCAGCCCGAGATCGATACGGAGCATCTGGAGGCAAACCTTTTTAAGGACGTCCTGGGCAGCTACTCCACCAATGTCTCCGGCTCCAGCGGACGGCGAAGCAACGTCAAGCTGGCCGCCCAATTCTGCGACGGCACCATTCTTCTTCCGGGAGAGACCTTCTCCTACAACGACACCGTCGGTCAGCGTACGAAGGCCAGAGGCTTTTCCGAGGCGCCCGCCTATCAGAACGGGCAGACCATTCAGGAGGTTGGCGGCGGCATCTGCCAGGTCTCCTCTACCCTGTACGCCGCCTGTCTCTACTCCAATCTGGAGATCACCGAGCGCACCAACCACAGCTTTGCCTCCAGCTATATCGGTCTGGGTATGGACGCCACCGTCTCCTGGGGCGGCCCGGATTACAAATTTACCAATGACACCCCCTACCCCATCAAGGTGGTCGGCTCTTACTCCAGCGGCAAGGTGACTATGAGCATCTACGGCACCAAGACCGACGACATCACCGTCAAGATCACCAGTGAGACGCTGGAGACCATTCCTTACTCCACCAAAAAAGAGCACGACAGCAGTCTGGGCGACGGAGAAACCAAGGTCATCACCACTCCCTACACCGGCTATAAGGTGCAAACCTACCGCAAGCTCTACGACGGAGACGGCAACCTCATCTCCACGGAGAAAGAAGCCTACAGCTATTACAGGGCAAGAGACAAAGTCATTGCCTACGGATAAGGTGGTGCATTTATGACATTTCAAGGTTTTTCTGAGCCGACCATCGAATTTCTCTGGGGCCTGAAATTCAATAATGAGCGGCCCTGGTTTCAGGCCCACAAGGAGGCCTACCTCACCCATCTGTATCAGCCCATGGTGGCGCTGGGACATGAGGTCTACGATCTGGTGCGCTCCCGTAATCCCAAGCTGGAGATCAACCTCAAAGTGACTCGCATCTACCGGGACGCCCGTCGGCTTCACTCCGGCGGACCCTACAAGGATCACCTCTGGCTCTCTCTGGAGCGTCCCCACGACTCCGACGCCGACTGGCACGGTATTCCCGCGCTCTGGTTTGAGATCTCCGCCACTGGCTACGGCTACGGACTGGGCTACTGGGGCACGCCTATGGACATGGAGCTGTACCGCCGGCGCATTCAGAGAGATCCCGGGAAGCTGGAAAAGCTGGTGCGGAAATTCAACCGGCAGGACACCTTCCGTCTGGAGGGAGAATGCTATAAGCGCCCCAAGGGCGAGACCACTCCCCTGCTCACGCCGTGGTACAATCGGAAGTATATCAGTCTCATCGCCGGAGGCGAGCCCGACGACCTGCTCTTTTCCTCCGAACTGGTGGAGGCGCTGGCGGACGGCTATCAGGAGCTTCTGCCCTTCTACCGCTACTTTAATGACCTCCGTCTGGAGCCGCCCATTGTTGACTCATTTTAAATCATTCCATCCTTCAACAGGATTTTCTCCCTCTTTTTGGTATGCTGATGGCACCCGAAAGAGGGAGTTTCTATCCCCAGCAGATTAAAACAGTGGGGTTTTCTGTTGACTTTTTCCCCATTTCCCGTTATAATCCACTTACCCATATGGTTAATCGGTTTTTATTGAAGAGGGGTTTTTATGCTGCACGCAAAGGACAATGAGGTTCGGCAACTGCTTTTAAAGGGAAACTTCGGTCTGGAGAAGGAGAGTCTGCGTATTACATCGCAGGGCTTCATGGCGCACACGCCCCACCCCTTCCCCGACGAGGAAAACATCGTCCGGGACTTTGGCGAAAATCAGACAGAGATCAACACACCTGTGGTACAGAGTGCGGAAGCGGCGGTGGCAGAACTGGAGCGGTTTAACTGCCGGATCCAGCAGACGCTTGCCGCCCTGCCCGAGCGGGAGCTTCTCTGGCCCTTTTCCAATCCGCCCTACATCCGGGACGAGGAGGACATCCCCGTCGCCCTGTTTGGGGGAGAACTGGCCGGCAAGCGGAATTACCGGGACTATCTCTCCGACCGATATGGGCGCTATCGCATGGCGCTGTGCGGCATCCACTTCAACTATTCCTTTGCCGACGAGCTTTTGGAGGCGGACTTTTCCGTCAGCGGCCAGCGGGATTTCCGGACATACAAGGATCAGCTCTATGTGGATCTGGCTCAGCAGGCGGCGTCTTACGGCTGGCTCATTACGGCCGTCACTGCCGCAAGTCCTCTGACCGATCCCTCCTTCAGCGAAAAGGGGCGGTTTGGCGGCGCCTCTTTTGATGGAATGTCCTCAATTCGGTGCAGTGAACTGGGCTACTGGAACTTTTTCACCCCGATTTTTGACTACTCCAATCTTTCTAACTACATCGACAGTCTGCAGCGCTATGTGGATGCGGGGCTGATCCGCTCTCCCACGGAGCTGTACTATCCCATTCGGCTGAAGCCGGCGGGCAGGAACACTCTGACTGCACTGCGGGATAAGGGCGTCAACCATATCGAGCTGCGGAATATTGACCTCAACCCCCTCTCTCACGCAGGGGCTGACGTGCGGGATGTGACCTTTGCCCAGTTGCTGCTGGTCTGGCTGGCCTCCATTCCCTGCCGGATTTTAGAAGAGCGGGATCAGGTGCAGGCGGTTCAAAACTTTAAGTCTGCCGCCCATTACGACCTGAAAACGGTCAAAATGGTCACCCCTGACGGCAAATTTTGTTCGGGGGTTCGGGCAGCGCTGAATGTGATTGCCTCGATGAAGGAGTTCTATGCGGACTTTCCCGCCGAGGTGCATCAGGTACTTTCCTTTGAGGAGGAGAAATTCCTGAATGTGGAAAACCGATATGCCCAAAAAAGGGACTGGAGCTGGCCAAGAGCTGGCAGGAATCCTACCTATAATCACAAAACGACCTGCATCCGTCAAAGATGCAGGTCGCCGTTTTTTCATCCAATATTCTTACGGAACACGTAGCTGCCGCTGGCGCTCTTGAAACCGCTGTAAAGGACGCCGCCGGCGCCGAGAACAGTAAAGAAGTAACCCAGTACCATGTCTCCGATGTATCTACCCATCTGGTCGTTGTACTCCAAAACCTCCTCCAGCACGCGATAGCAATAGCCGAAATCCCAATGGTCGCCGGGCGCCTGATAGAGGGCAATGGTCCAGCTCAGCTTGGTCGCGAAATAGGCCAGTGCCAGAACAATGACAGCACAGGCCACGACGCCCTTCCGATCCAGCGCCTTGCCCAACAGCTCATAGCCCTTGCAGGCAGCTGCGGCCATCACCGCACCGCTGATCGCCGCGATATAGCCCAGCTGCCGCCCAAAAAGGCGCCGATCAGGCCAAGGAATAGGTTGCTGGTCTTTTTCTTCGTCTCTACCTGACTCTCCTTGAGCTCCTGCTCCGTCTTGACGGCGCAGTCGTGGCAGAGGTAGTGGCTGTCATGGTTGACAGTATAGCTCTCCAAAGGAGCGTCCTGATCGCCGCAGGACTGACAGCCGGTGGGGATGCGGTTTGCCTCCAGATAGCGGATCACCTGATCGGTGATGGGATTGACTGTGTTTTCAATGTACTTTTTCGTTGGCGTCGCCTTCAGCTCCAGCACCACGGCATGGCGGTGGCGTCTGACCGAGACCACCATTTTCTTCTGCTCCGCAGCCAGATTGGTAAGAAACTGATCCAGTGCGGGGATCATGTTCTCATCGGTAAGGGATGCATTGATGGTCACCCGGAAGATGCCGACGGGGTGGCCCCCAGTGTTGTTGCCCGGCTCTAAAATGACCCGGTAGTCCCGGTAAATACCCTGATAGGTGGGGAGGTTACTGCTCCAGCCCGCCTTCACCGCCTGTAAATTGCTGCCAGGCAGCAGCAGACTCAGTATCTTTGTCTGATTCATAGTTCTTCTCCTCTCTCTTGACAACCTGTCTCTTTTCTCCTGTAAAAACAGAACTGCTCAGGGTACATTTTAGCGTACCCTGAGCAGTATTGCAAGAGGTCAAAGTCTTATCTTCTCTTAATAATTGTCCCGCCACTTCCGGCGCACCTTGCGCCAGATATTGAAGGCAGAGAGTGCCAGAGCCAGCGCAAGCGAAATCAGGATCATCCACCCGCTGCCCTCGGCATCATAGCTCTTCATCTCGCTCCACTGGGAATCCAGTGCGGAGTTCACCTCATCGGGCAGGGTGTCAAAGACCTCCGCCTTGGCCATGACCTCATCACTGGGGTAGGCGATCTCGCTGTACTTCAAATCGTCGTCCAGCATCTCCCAGACTTCGGTGATAGGGGTGGAGTAGCCAATATAGTCGATGTTACAGTAGCCCACGTCCGGCTCGCACATATAGTTGATGAACATCTCAGCGGCCTCCTTGTGCTTGGAGGTAGCAGGAATACACATACAATCCACGAAGAAGTTGACGCCCTCCTCCGGGTGGACAAAGGCCAGATCCGGGTTGTCGTCAATCATGGTAAGGGCGTCGCCGGCATAGTAAGGAGCCAGAATCGCCTCGCCCAGCTCCATCTTGTCAAAGATCTCGTCCATGACGTAGGCCTGCACCAGTTCCTTCTGGTCCTTCAGCTCCTCCATAACCTCCTCCACCTCGTCCACAGAGGCGGGATTCAGGCTCAGTCCCAGCTTTTTGGCGGCGATGGCGTAGGCGTCACGGGAGTTGTTGAACATGAGGATATTTCCCGCATACTGCACATCCCACATATCCGCCCAGCTGGTGGGAGGTTCCTCCACCAGGGTGGTGTTGTAGATCAAGCCGGTGGTGCCCCAGGTATAGGGGACGCTGTAAGTGTTGTCCGGGTCAAAGTCCCAGCCCAGATAGTCCTCGCCAATCAGTTGGAAGTTGGGGATGTTGTCAAAGTTCAGCTCTGCAAGCATCCCTTCGGCGGCCATCTTTCCCACCATGTAGTCGGAGGGAATGATGACGTCGTAGCTGGCGCCGCCGGAGCGCATTTTGGCGTACAGACTCTCATTGGAATCAAAGGTGGTGTAGTTGACGCGAATACCCGTCAACTTCTCAAAGGCGGAGAGAATGTCCACGCTATCGTCGTCGCCGTCAGAGATGTAGAGGCCCCAGTTGTAGACGTTGAGGGTGATGTTATCATCAGCAAATCTTGTCCAGTCGTAGTCTCCGGAGACAGAGATGTCCTCATTCACCTCAATGGACTCCGCCGCAAGGGCGGGAACGGTCAGCACCGCCACAGTCAAAACGGCAAGACTCAGGGCAGTCAGCCGGGAAAACCGTCTCTTTTTCATCCTCACTGCCCTCCTTCCTCTGCCATGGCAGTGCGGACGGCAGTCTGCGCTTTGCGATACTGACGGCTGTCCATGTGGTTGGAGATGAGGATGATCGCCAGAATGACGATAAACATAATGGACGACAGGGCGTTGATCTCCGGACTGACCTTCTTGCGGGTCATGCTGTAAATGGCAATGGGCAGGGTCTGCATGGTGCCGCTGTTGAAGTAGGAGATCATAAAGTCGTCGATGGAGTAGGTCAGGCAAATCAGGAATGCGGACAGGATCGCCGGAGTCAGCTGGGGCATAATGACCTTGAAGAATGCCTGCTTCGGCGTGCAGCCCAGATCCAATGCCGCATTGTAGATGCTGGGATCCAACTGCCGCAGCTTGGGGCCCACGTTGAAGATGACGTAGGGCACGTTAAAGGTGATATGGGCAATCATCAGGGTGGGCCAGCCGAATACGCCCCCCTCTCCGCCGATGCCGAAATGCTGGGCCATGACAAAGAGCAGCATGAGGGAGACGCCGGTAATGATCTCCGGGTTGACCACCGGCACATAGCTGATGTTGTTGATCAGCAGCTGAGTCTTTCTCCCCATGGAGTTGATACCGATGGTGGCAAGGGTACCCAGCACCGTCGCAATGATCGAAGACACCAACGCCAGCACCAGACTGAGGGCCAGAGCGGAGAGAATCATGTCATTGTGAAACAAGCTCCTGTACCAGTCCAGCGTGAAGCCCGTCCAGAGGGCGCGGGACTTGCTCTCGTTAAAGCTAAAGACGATCATGACCGCAATGGGCAGGTACATGAAGCAGAAAATGAGAACGAGGTAGGTGCGCTGTAACAGCCTGCTTTGTCTCTTGTTCATTACATGACCCCCTCCATCTCAGATTCATCGAAGCTGGAGGTAAAGCTCATGAGCACCAGCACAATGATCATCAGAACCAGGCTCATGGCGGAGCCCAGGTTCAGGTTATAGGAGTTGCCGAGAAATTGCAGCTCAATCAGGTCACCGATGAGCAGATTGGAGCCGCCGCCCAGCATCCGGCTGATAATGAACGTAGATACCGACGGTACGAACACCATGGTGATGCCGGTGGCAATGCCGGGGCTGGAGAGGGGGATCAGGATCCGCAGCAGGATGTTGCCCGTATTGCAGCCCAGATCCTGCGCCGCCTCCACGATGGAGTCGTCAATTTTGGTCATGGCGGTGTAGAGGGGCAGAATCATATAGGGCAGATAGTTATATACCATGCCCAGCACAACGGCGCCGGCGGTGTTAATCATAGGAAAGGGGCCGATGCCGAACAGGCCGAGAAAGCGGTTGATGAGGCCGTTATTCTCCAAAAGGGTCATCCAAGCATAGGTGCGCAGCAGGAAGTTCATCCACATGGGCAGCATGACCAGCATGAGCATGATATGCTGCTTGTTGGCACGGAGGCGGGAGAGCGAATAGCCCACAGGAAAAGCCAGAATCAGGCAGATCACCGTGGCCTCCGCCGCCAGAATGAGGCTGCGGGCAAAGACGCTGGAATAGCGGCCGATCTGGGCAAGGTTATCCAGCGTAAAGGCGCCTTCGGCGGTGGTCATAGCATAGAAAATGACAATAAACAGCGGCACAACAATAAAAATCCCCATCCAAATCAGATAGGGCGCCGCCGCCCAGCGTGAGGTTTGGGATCTCAGCATTTCCTCACACCTCCGAACGGGACATAATGTGAATCTCGTCCGGGCCGATATTCATGCCCACCAATTCACCCGGCTTGCTGGCCTGAGTGGAATGGATGATCCACTCGTAGCCCTCCATATCGACGTGCATCTCGAAGTGGACACCCTTAAAGATGACGTCACGCACCCGACCGATGAGCGCCCCCTGCTCCGGGGGGACGATCTCCACGTCCTCCGGGCGGATGACCACCTGAACGGACTCGTCCCGCTTGAAGCCGGCATCCACGCACTTGAACTCGTTGCCGCCGAAGCTGACCAGATAGTCCTTGAGCATGACCCCGTCGATGATATTGCTGTCGCCGATAAAACGGGCCACAAAGGGATTGCAGGGCTCGTTATAGATATCCTCAGGAGTGCCGATCTGCTGGATCTTGCCGCCATTCATGACGACGACGGTATCCGACATGGTCAGAGCCTCTTCCTGATCGTGCGTGACATAAATGAAGGTGATGTTCAGCTCCCGCTGGAGACGTTTCAGCTCCAGCTGCATCTGTTTGCGCAGCTTGAGATCCAGTGCGCCCAGGGGCTCGTCCAATAGCAGCACTCTGGGCTGGTTGATCAGGCTCCGGGCGATGGCCACCCGCTGCTGCTGACCGCCGGAGAGCTGGTTGGTGTTCCGGCGCTCATAGCCTTTGAGCCCGACGATCTCCAGCATCCGCAGCACCTTGGACTTGATCTCCTCCTCCGGCAGTTTTTTCAGCCGAAGGGCAAAGGCCACATTCTCAAACACGTTCAGGTGCGGGAACAGGGCGTACTTTTGGAACACCGTGTTGACCTGCCTCTTGTAAGGCGGCAGATCGGCGATGTCCTCGCCGTCAAAAAAGACATTGCCGGACTTCGGGGTGATAAAACCGGCAATCACACGAAGGGTGGTCGTCTTGCCGCAGCCGGATGGGCCGAGGAAGGTGACAAACTCCTTGTCGTGGATGTCCAGCGAAAGCCCGTCCAGGACTTTCTCACCGTCGAACTCAACAACAATGTCTTTCAGCGATACGATCAGATTTTCATTCATACGAATGCATCCCCCTTTGCGGAAATTTCCCGTCGAGGAGTGAGAACGATTTCGGGCTCCTGTGGTCAGGTCCCCACCTTCCTTCTTTTCTTTCACTCCAGCGGGTCAGCGCCAATTATGCTGCCCCGCAAAGGTTTGTTACACTGCAGGGACGCTTTTGCCCTCCCCATAACGCAGCTACAGCAGCACATACAACGCCAATGTGTCAGGGCAGTGTAGTCAGATTTGCCCCTAGATGCAACACACGGAAATCATTATACCGTATATGGGGGGTATGTCAATATTCACAGTGCATTTTGTCGAACACGGATCTGACAAAATTTCAGCGCCTCTAAAAATATTTTCAGAAAATTTTGCGCGTATGCTTTCTTATCGACCAAATTATGCTATAATTGGCTTCACTACCGAAACGGA
The DNA here is from genome assembly GCA_902775105.1 of Oscillospiraceae bacterium. GTDB lineage: Bacteria > Bacillota > Clostridia > Oscillospirales > Oscillospiraceae > Onthomonas. The sequence continues at coordinate 7,563 of CACYLC010000033.1, read as the reverse complement.
AAGAGGTAACTTCCATGGAAATCACAAAGGATATCAAGTATATCGGCGTCAACGACCACAAGATCGACCTGTTTGAGGGGCAGTACATCGTCCCCAACGGCATGGCCTACAACTCCTATGTCATTCTCGATGACAAGGTCGCCGTCATGGATAGCGTGGACGCCAACTTCACCGATCAGTGGCTCTCCAACCTTGCCGCCGCTCTGGACGGACGGAAGCCGGACTATCTGGTGGTACAGCATATGGAGCCGGATCACTCCGGCAGCATCGTCACCTTTACCGAGGTCTATCCCGACGCCGTGGTGGTTTCCAGCGTCAAGGCCTTTGCCATGATGGGGCAGTTCTTCGGCACCGATTTCGCCGGCCGCCAGCTGGTGGTGAAGGAAGGTGCAAAACTGGAGCTGGGGACACACACCCTTCAGTTCATCGGCGCTCCCATGGTGCACTGGCCGGAGGTCATTATGACCTACGACAGCACGGACAAGGTGCTCTTCTCCGCCGACGGCTTCGGCAAGTTCGGCGCTCTGGATGTGGAGGAGGACTGGGCGTGTGAGGCTCGCCGGTACTACTTCGGCATCGTGGGCAAATACGGCGGCCCCGTCCAGACCGTTCTGAAAAAGGCGGCCAAGCTGGATATTCAGACCATCTGCCCCCTCCATGGCCCGGTGCTGAGTGAAGATCTGGGTTACTATCTGAACCTCTACAACACCTGGTCATCCTACCAACCGGAGTCTGAGGGTATTTTCATCGCCTACACCTCCGTCTACGGCAATACGAAAAAAGCCGCCGAGCTGCTGGCGAAGAAGCTGACTGAAAAGGGCTGTCCCAAGGTGTCCATTGCCGATCTGGCCCGGGAGGACATGGCTGAGGCGGTGGAGGACGCCTTCCGCTACGGCACACTGGTGCTGGCCACTACCACCTATAACGGCGACATCTTCCCCTTCATGCGCACCTTTATCGAGACGCTCTCGGAGCACGGCTATCAGAACCGGCGGATCGCCCTGATCGAAAACGGCTCCTGGGCACTGACCGCCGCCAAGGTGATGCGGGGTCTGTTGGAGAGCTGCAAGAATGTGACGATTGCGGAAAATGTCGTCCACATCAAGTCCGCTCTGAACGAAGCCAGCCTCTCTGAGCTGGAGGCTCTGGCAGACGAGCTGACAAAGTAAGTCTTTTCTCTATTACGCCAAAATCCCACAGTCATGCGCTGCATGGCGGTGGGATTTTCAATGGCTGCCGGGCCAAAGGCATCGGTCATGGCATCGGCGGCCATGCCGAGGATCATGGTGGTTTTCATCATCGTCTTGCGGCTCTTAAAGTCAAAGCGGAACATGGTATAGGCCGTCAAAATGCAGCATTTGCTGTCCTTGGCGGAATTGCAGAACGTCGAAACGAACCCCATTGCGGCTCGCTGCAGTCTCTGCTGCCCCCTCGCTTAACCGTTTAAATTATTCTACCACGGGATATATCCTAGCGTTAAATCATAAATACAAACAATTTATTTGCTCCATTTTTGTGCGACATGCCCATCTTTTCATTCTTGGCAGATGCCTGCTGCCGGAACAGAGCGCATACCGGGGCAGCGGGATGGGCCGCTTGCTTCTCCGGAGGAACCGGAGACTTGCTGCGTTCAGATCCGGGCGGCAAAATATGAAATTTGCTTAATTCCCCGCCGTGTTACAGCCGGTCATCCTTTGGCATTTGGGCTATTTTCTGTCAAAAAGCGGGGTGTTCTGTCATTTTGCGGCACATTTTTCCGATCCCTTTTAAAAAAATTTATACTCTTCTTAAGTTGACTTTCCCCGTTGGAGATGGTAGGATATACGGACGAAAAAAATTGGATCGGAAGGTATCCCAAATGATGAAATCCGTGACTGAATATCTTGAACTTTCTGCCGGCCGTTTTCCGCACAAGACAGCGGTGGCGGACGAAAAAGAGTCCCTAACCTATGAGTCGCTGCTCCGATACAGCCGGCAGATCGGCAGCGGCATCGCCCGGCGCAGTCCCGTTCGGCGGCCTGTCCCTGTGCTGATGGAAAAGTCCGCCCGGACGCTGGCCGCCTTTCTGGGCATTGCGTACGCAGACTGCTTTTATGTACTTTTGAACCCGGAGCTGCCCGCCGCTCGTCTGGAGCAGGTCAAGGCCGTGCTGGGCGCAGACTGGGTCATTACCGACGAAGCCAACCGTCCGCTGGCCGAGTCCCTCTTCCCGGCGGAGCGGTTGCTGACGATTGAGTCTCTCTCTGAAGAAGAGGAGGATACGGCTCTGCTGCAGCTGCGCCAGGCACAGCAGCTGGATCTGGATCCGCTGTACGCCAACTTTACCTCCGGCTCTACCGGCGTGCCCAAGGGCGTGGTGGTGGGACACCGCTCTGTACTGGACTTTATCGACGTATTTACAAAGGAGTTCCAGTTTACCGAAGCAGACATTTTCGGCAATCAAGCTCCCTTTGACTTTGATGTATCGGTGAAGGACATCTACTCCGCTCTGGCTGTAGGCGGGACGTTGGTCATCGTCCCCCGCAGGCTGTTCTCCCTGCCCACCGAGCTGCTGGACTTTATCTGCGACCGCAAGGTGACGGTGATGGTCTGGGCAGTCTCCGCCCTCTGCCTGATCAGCACCTTCCACGGGCTGGACTACCGGGTGCCGGAGACGGTGCGTCAGGTGCTTTTCAGCGGCGAGGTCATGCCGATGAAGCATTTGAGCAGCTGGATGGAACATCTGCCGGATGCCCGGTTCGTCAACCTTTACGGCCCCACCGAGATCACCTGCAACTGCACCTATCACGTCATTGACCGGGAGCGGGATTACGCCGGCGGCATCCCCATTGGAGGCGCTTTCCCCAACGAACAGGTCTTTCTGCTGGACGGGGAGGATCACGAGGTCACCGAACCCAATGCCAGCGGCGAGATCTGCGTCCGGGGAACCGCGCTTGCGCTGGGCTATTATAACGCTCCGGAGCAGACGGCCGCCCATTTTGTCCAAAATCCCCTCAATCCCCATTTCCCAGAGCTGATCTACCGCACCGGCGATCTTGCGTACTACAACGAGCGGGATGAGCTGGTCTTTGCCGGGCGAAAGGACTTTCAGATCAAACACATGGGGCATCGAATTGAGCTGGAGGAGATTGAGCGTGCCATCTCTGAAATCCCCGGGGTGGAGCGGGCCTGCTGTCTGTTTGAGGAGCGACGCAGCAAGCTGCTGGGCTTCTATGTGGGTACGGCCGACAAAAAGGAGCTGCACCACGCTCTGTCAGAAAAGCTGCCGTTCTTTATGGTGCCCGGCTCTCTCACCCAGCTGGAACAGATGCCCATGACGAAAAACGGCAAAATCGACCGCAAAGCGCTGGCCGAGTTAAAGAGAGGAGGCCGCAGATGACATCGGAACAGATCGGACGGCTGGCCGCCGAGTGCGGCACGCCCGCCTATGTCTTTGACATCAGCGTTCTGAAGCAGCGGGTGGCCTATCTGCGCTCCCGTCTGCCGGAGCGTGTACAGTTGTGCTATGCCATTAAGGCCAATACCTTTATTACAGGGGCGTTGAACGACAGTATGCCCCGGTTTGAGGTCTGCTCTCCCGGAGAGTACCGGGTGTGTGAGGCGCTGCATATTCCGCCGGAAAAGCTGGTCATCTCCGGCGTCTACAAAACGCCCTCCTTTATCCGGGAGCTGGTGGAAACTCAGCCGGGTATTGGCGTCTACACTGTGGAATCCCCTGTGCAGCTCCGCCTGCTGCAGGAGGCCGCCGAGGCAAAGAAGGCCACTCTCCCCGTGCTGCTGCGGCTCACCAGCGGCAATCAGTTTGGCCTGGACAAGCCGGTGCTGCGGGAGATCATCGCAAACCGCAGCCAGTGGGACGGTCTGGACATTCTGGGCATCCAGTATTTCTCCGGCACCCAAAAGACCTCGCTGAAAAAGCTGAAACGGGAGCTGGAGCATCTGGACGAACTGATTGCCGAATTGGAGTCGGAATACGGCTTTGTCTGCCGTGAGCTGGAATACGGTCCCGGCCTACCCGCCTTTTACTTCCAGGGCGATACTTTTGATGAGGACGCATTCTTTGCAGAGTTCTCCCAGCTCATCCAGCAGCTGCATACCTCCGCCGCCATCACCTTTGAGATCGGCCGGGGCATCGCCGCCTCCTGCGGCACCTATCTGACCCAGGTGGTGGACTGCAAGCGCAACAAGGGACAGAACTACGCCATCTTGGACGGCGGCATGAACCATCTGGTCTACTTCGGACAGAGCATGGCCATGAAGCTGCCCCATTGCCGGGTCTACCCCCTTCGCTCCGACGGCGGGGAGGAGGTCTGGAACCTCTGCGGCGCACTTTGTACCGCAAACGACATTCTGGTCAAGCAGCTGTCTGTCCGTCAGCTGCGGATCGGCGATGTGATCTCGTTTGAGAACACCGGCGCTTACTGCATGACGGAGGGCATCTCCCTCTTCCTCAGCCGGGCGTTGCCTCAGGTGTTTCTGCTCCGGGAGGACGGAAGCGTTTTGCCCGTCCGGAGTGCCACCGATACCTATCCGTTGAACACACCAAACGCACAATAAGAAAAGAAAGGAAGTTGCAACATGGAAGAACTGTATGAAATTCTGGAGGAGCTTCAGCCCGAGGTGGACTTTAAAACGGCCACCAACCTGATTGACGGACATCTGCTCAGCTCTCTGTCCATCATCTCTCTCATTGCCGAGCTGGAGGACGCCTTTGACATCACCATTCCCGCCGTGGAGATCGTCCCCGCTAACTTTAACTCCGCAGACGCCATCTGGGCGCTGGTACAGCGGCTGAGCGAGGACGACTGAGCATGATCGCATCCTATTGCGTCCCCGGCTATTTTCTCGTCATTCTGCCCCTCGTCGCTCTGGCCTATCAGATCGTACCCCGGCAGCATCGCCGGAAGCTGCTGCTGTTGGCGGACTATGCCTTCTTTTTTGCCATCAGCGGCAAGCTACTGATTTTCCTGCTTGTATCCACGGTCTCCATCCATCACATCGGGCTTTGGCTGGAGTCATTTCAGACGGAGCGGGATCTTGCGGTCAAGGGTGCGGAGCGTTCCGAGCGCAAGCAGATCAAAGCGGTGTACAAGGGAAAAATGCGGGGTGTCGTGACGCTGGGCATCCTGTTCCATGTCGGCCTGTTGCTGGTTTTGAAGTATGCCAATTTCTTCGGAAGCAATGCCAACGCCCTGCTCGGTGCGCTGAACCTGCCCTTCTCTCTCCCGGAGTTTAAGCTGGCTCTCCCCATCGGCATCTCCTTTTACACTATGCAGGCGCTGTCTTACATCATTGACGTCTACCGGGGCACCGTAAAACCGGACCGCAATCTGGGACGCCTGGCGCTCTACATGAGCTTTTTCCCCGCCCTCATCGAAGGGCCTATCTGCCGGTATTCCGATACGGCGGATCAGCTCTGGGCGGGCAACCCCATCACCTACCGCAATCTGACCTTTGGCGCACAGCGGATCCTCTTCGGCCTGTTTAAGAAGATGGTCATTGCCGACCGACTCAATCCGCTGATTCAGGCCGTGTTCCTGAACTACCAGGATTATGACGGCGGGGTCGTCGCTCTGGCCATGGTCTGCTATACCTGCCAGCTCTATATGGAGTTCTCCGGCACCATGGATGTGGTCATCGGAAGCGGCGAGATCTTCGGCATCACACTGCCGGAAAATTTCCGTCAGCCCTTCTTCTCTAAATCCATCTCGGAGTTCTGGACCCGCTGGCACATCACGCTGGGCACCTGGTTCAAGGACTACATCTTCTACCCCGTCTCCCTGTCGGCGCCCCTGAAAAAGCTGACCTCCAACGCCCGGAAAAAGCTGGGCAACCACTTTGGCCCGATGCTTGCCAGCGGCATTGCCCTGTTTTGCGTCTGGTTCTGCAACGGACTGTGGCACGGCTCCGCCTGGAACTTTATCTTTTTTGGCCTGTACCACTTTGTGTTGATTTTCTGCGGCAACCTTTTTGAGCCGTTCAATCAGTCGAGCCTCGAAAAGCTGCACATTAACCGGCAGGGGGTTCCCTGGCGGGTCTGGCAGACAGTTCGAACGATCATTCTGGTCAATTTCGGCGAGCTGTTTTTCCGAGCCCACGGACTGCAAGCCGGGCTTGCCATGTTCAAAAAGATCTGGACGGACTTCAAGCTGGACGCCTTTGCCAGCGGCGACTATCTGGTGGGAATCGACGTCAAGGATCTGATCGTCGTCATCGCCGGCGTGGTTTTTGTGCTGGTTTTCAGCATTCTCCATGAGCGGGACGTTTCCGTCCGTGAGGCGATCGCCGGTCAGAAGCTGCCGGTTCGCTGGCTCTGCTACTATGGACTGATCCTGCTCATTATCATCTTTGGCGCATACGGGCAGGCCTATTCGCCGGTCGATCCCATCTACGCCGGATTTTAAGAGGAACTGCTATGAAGAAAATGCAACTGCAAAATCTGGCAAAGTGCGCCGTGTTTTTTCTCCTTCTGGCAGCCATACTCGCGGTACTCTCCATTGCGTTCAAGCCTAAGGACAACACCAAAGACGCCGGTATGAATTACATCCAAGCCCACGGCTTTCTGGGAGAGCCGGACAATTCCATCGACGTGATTTTTATCGGCGACAGCGAGGCGTACGGCGCCTATTCTCCCTTGGAGATGTGGGCGACCAGCGGTTTTACCGCCTACGTCTGCGCAAACGGCTCTCAGTCTCTGGACGATACCTATACCTATCTGCTTGAGGCGACGCAGCATCAGCAGCCCAAGCTGGTGATCATTGAGGCGCTTCCCATTATGCGGAAGATGTCAGCCAACGACTCCCTGTTCAGCGAGGCCGCCCGGCTCATTCCTCTGCTCAACGATCATGACCACTGGAAAACGCTCCGTGGGACGGATCTGTTTGCGCCTGTGGCGTACACGCATCAGGATTCGGCAAAGGGCTACTGGCCCAGGTGGAAGCGGGTGGCGGCGGAGGATGGCCAATATATGAAGGCCACCGACCAGACAAAGCCGATCGCGCTGCTCAACCGCATCTACCTTGCCCGCATTCTGGATTACTGCCAGAAGCGCGGCATTCAGGTTCTCTTCGTTGCCTCTCCCAGCCCGGTAAACTGGAACTACAAAAAACACAATGCGGTTGATCACTATGCACGCAAAAAGGGCGTCCCGTTTCTCGACCTGAATCTGGTGACAGACGGACTTGAAATCAATAACCAGACGGACTGGCGGGACGGCGGCGACCACCTGAACATCTACGGAGCCACCAAGGTCTCCAGATATCTGGCCACCTATCTGGCGGAGGAGTACGACCTCCCCGACCACCGGGAGGACGAGGCTTACAGCAAATGGAACGACTGCCTGGAGCAGTATCGGGAGGAATATGCCGCAGCGTTTTCGTCCTGAGGCGGATGCGGCATTGCAAAAGACCTCTGAACCACGATCCCGTTTATCTTCGGGAACGTGCGTCCAGAGGTCTCTTTTTCAGGCTCTACGTCAATAGTTGGGGTAGAGAAAAAATAAGCCTAAAGAAAATGTACCGACACTGCAAAGTGCTGGTACATTTTCTTTAGGAAGCACAATGC
>CACYLC010000032.1 GCA_902775105.1 Oscillospiraceae bacterium | reverse complement strand
AAGAGGCGAGATCAACTATCCCCTGCCCGACTATTCTCTCGAGCTTCATTTTTCTCCCGCCTTCTGGGCGCTGCTCGGCGAGACGGCCTGGGAGGTCGCGAAGTCGCTGCTCCTCATGATCCTGTTCTTCGCCGTGCTGCAAAAGCTGGTGCTGCACCTGCCGGCGCAGCGGCTTCTCCAGATCCTCTTCGGGCTTCTGTTCGCCTTTGTGGGGCTGGTGATCTTCCTGCTCGCCGTGTCCGTCGGGTTTATGCCGGTTGGCTATCACATCGGGCGCACGATGGCGCTTTTTAACGAAAAGGCGCTGCTGGGCTTTGCCTTTGTCATCGGCATGGTGGTCGTGCTGGCCGAGCCTGCCGTCCACGTTCACACGCAGGAGGTCACTGGTTCGAGTCCAGTAGTCTCCACCAAAAAGTTCCTGATTTCGTGAGAAATCAGGAACTTTTCTTTATTTTGCGACCGAAATATTCGTTCGAATCTTTCCGTTTTTCCCATGACCCAAACCGTGACCCATAAGCGGAAATGAGCGGAAAGGATTAGACAGCACCAGGCAGGAAATTCCTTGCCCGGTGCTGATTTTTTTGGGTTTTTTCGCGTTTTTTGAATGTACAAGTTTCGGCTTGTTTTTTGGCACATCTCACATTGCTTGGCTGATGACGTTCCCGATGGTGTCCGCGGCGTCCCGCTTCATCTCCGCTGTGGCGTGGGTGTAGGTGCTGAGGGTGAATCCTGCTGAGTAGTGGCCCAGGGCGCCCGACAGGGTCTTGACGTCCACACCGTTTTTCAGAGACAGCGTTGCGAACGTGTGTCTGAGGTCATGGAAACGTATGTGCTCGGCGCCGATGGCTTTCAGGATTTTGTCATGGGTGTGGCGGAAGGAATCCGGGTCGAACATGGTACCCGTCTTGGGTGAAGGGAACATATAGGGATTTCCCGGATGCTTTTTGTGTTCCTCTACCAGCAGGTCTACCGCCTGCTGCGGGATCGCCAGCGTTCTTACGGAATTCTGCGTCTTGGGTTGGCTCACCACCAGCTCGCCTTTGATTCGGTTCACTTGCTTCGTCACGGAGATAGTCCTGGCCTCGACGTCCAGGTCAGTCCAGAGGAGGGCGAGAAGCTCACCCCGCCGCAGGCCGGTGGTCAGTTCCAGATAGTACGCTGCCAGCAGACCTCTTTTCTCTGCTTCTGACAGGTACGGCCCGATTTTCTCCTGCGGCAGTACCTTCATTTCCTTTTTCTCCATCTTCGGAAGTTTGCAGCCTTTGGCTGGGTTTACAAGGAGCAGTCTTTCCTTGACCGCCTGTTCGAGGCAGTTGTTCAGCAGGGTGTGAATGCCGTGGACTACCCGCACACTTAACCCTTTGTTTTTCAGCTCGATGTGCTTGTACCTCTGCACCCGACCATTCTTCTGGAGGTCATTGTAGAACTTCTGGATTTGGATAGTGGTCAGCTTGTCCAGCCTGATATCTCCCAGCTTCGGTATGATGTGCTTGTCGATGTAGTTCAGGTAGTAGTCTTTTGTCTTTTCCCGGAGCCGAGGTTCGGCGTAGACCTCATACCACAGTTTGATCCAAGTCTTGACCGTGTAGGTAGTTGCTCTGGTAACATCCAACTGCTGGCTGTCTGCGATTGCCTTCTTCAGCTTTTCCTTGACCTCGCCCTGCGTTTTGCCGAGGACATTCTTGTAGATGGTCTTGCCGGTATTGGGGTCATGCCCTGCTGTGTAGCGTCCCTCCCAGCGGCCATCCTTCCGCTTGCGGATACTGCCCTCGCCGTTGGCTCGTTTCTTTGCCATCAGTCATCCCTCCTCTGCTGCTGCCCCATCCGACGTTCTTCTTCCTCGGCGAAGGAGTAGGGCGGCTCTGTATTCAGTTCTGCATTGATCCCCCAGGCCAGACGGAAGCCTGCCGCAAAGCTGGCGAGGGAGATCTCGTCTCTCAGCTCTGCTTCCAAGTCCACCAGCTTCAACAGCTTGCGGCGCTCCTCCTTAGGCCTGCCCTCTGTCATCTCCCGGTGGAGCTCATGAAGTTCCTGCCGCAGTTCCGGGAAGTCCGGCTCCTTAAAGAATTGCTGGTGCAGTCCTCTCATGTATTCGTACATCGTATCGCCTCCTTGCCAGCGACACACAATACCATCCCCTGACCTTAATAGCCATCCCAACCGGGCAGAGTTATCAAATTGTTATCAATTGGGTTTTGAACTGAGCCGAGGCTTATTCTTTGTTTTGCGACGCAATTTTTGAGCGTGTTGGTCTGCAAAAAAGGCATCTCCCGCTCTGGCATTCGGCAGAGCGGAAGATACGTTTTTGTTCAAAATAGCATCTTTTCCGGGGCATGACCCCTACTTTTTTCTTGGGGGAGTACGCTTTCGGGGATAACGACCGCAGAAGTGATATCACCCTTTCGATTTTGACCCCACTTTGGAACGCCCTGAAAACTCCCGTAACTACCCGCACTGCGGGCAGAAGTGACTGAACAGAGCGCCACACTTGACGCCTGTTCTTTATCCTGCTGCTCTTTTCGTCCCTCGTAAGTCTTCGAAAACCAGCCCAAATCCTCCTCACAGCCCTGGTCGACGTCCAGTTTCGCCGTCCACGGCAAAACCGCGCACAGCAGTTCACAGAGTGAAGCAGGATGCAGACCAATTCTCAGGCTTTTCCTTGTTATCCTTCGTCTTGTTGATAGATTCCCCACTATTTGGTGAAGAGGGGGTACTCCATCTATTGTGAGCGGAGTGATGGCCCCCCTGGGTATTTTACTGGCAGCAGGGTTTCTCCCACAAACCGTCTACGCCGCTTTGGATGTAGCTTGAGGGTGTACGGGTGCCACCATTCCCCCTCCGAGGGCACACAACGTCCCACACGGCCAAGCAAGGCGTGAATCAACGCTCGTCATTCCTTTCTGTGCTCATAGGTTCTTCTTTGTTTTCAGCGGCGCAAATCTTGACTCGAATCCATGCTGCCGCAGGGCATCAACTTCACATCATGATTCAATAACTTCTTTACTTCTTGCCGTGTATTTTTCCATCTAAAAGAGTGTTCTCTCTGCCTGATAGCAGGCAGAGAGAACACTCTTTGCATTTTATCATTTCGCGTTCACGATGCTGTGACGCTTCTATGATTTCTGGAACAGCAAATCATTTTTATTCTCCCATTGCCACGACCTGGACTGTGCGTTTCCGGGCCCGGGTCTTATCGAAGTCCACGAAATAGACAAATCCAAACTCTCCGAGATCCACTTCACCATCTGCCACCACAAGGGTCTCGCTGCGGCCCAGGATGGAGGAGATCAGATGGGCGTCTGTGTTGTGGCAGCCTCTGGCATCCTCTCCGTGCTCAGCGGCAAAAGCCAGCGCCTTGGGGCCGGGATGGAGGTAGATGCCCTCACGACTGCAAGTGGGCACCAGCTTTTCAAACACATCCACCAAATCCTGCTGCAGCGTCTCAAGGCCGGTCATGGACATGTCAAACGCGCACTCCTGTGTGATGACGGCACAAGTGGTATGGTGCGAGTAAACTACCACAGTTCCGTTCTGCATCCCCGTCTTTTTCACAATATCACGCACCTGCTGCGTAACATTGTGGAACGTGCAAATCTTATCATTGGACTGCACCTGAAAGGCTTCCCGGTAGACCATATGTGTGCTCCTCTCCTTATTTTATGTTTTGAAGATCATCGACGGCCCGGCGTGTGGCGGCCACCATCTCGTCGATCATAGCAACAGGGTCTTTGGCTTTCATAATACCTGAGGCGGCACCAGCTCCCTCAGACCCAGCCATGATAAAATCATACACCTGCTGCCCGCTGGTGATACCGGCGGCCTGCTCTACGAGGATACCGGGATCAATGCCCTTGACCGCTTCAATGGACTGGCGCACATAACCGATATCGCTTGCTCCCGTGCCGCCAATCAGTTCCGTGGGTTCGGGATTGATGATATCCGGCCCCAGCTGGGCGATTGCCTTTGTCTCCGCGATAGAATCAGCGCAGGCAAACACCAGGAAGTCCAACTCATGGGCCCGGCGAATCGTTTCAGCGATGGCAGGCAGGCTCATGGGCTTTTCACAGTGGTTGACCACTACACCGCAGGCACCGGCGGCCTTCAGACTCTCCGGCAGAATATCCGCCATTCCCCGGCCGGGGTACAGCGTATCCATGTAGGCGGCCAGAATGATTACCCGGCTGGTGTTCTCCGCGATCCGCCGAATATCCACCACCGGAGTCGTCAGCAGCACATCGATATCATATTTTTTCGCAGCGGCGTCCGCGGCCTTAGCATACTCCAAAACAGTGTCGCCATAGACATAGTTTTTAAAACCGATCTCAAAAAAAGGTGTTCTAAGTTTAGGTTTCATATCTGCATTTCTCCTCGGCGGCGCAATGCCGCCATGCCTTGTGTGTTACGCTTCGGAAACCGTAAAGCGCAGGCGATGAGCCCGCTCCTCCCCGGGCTGAAGAATTTTCAGCGAACCGTTTTCCCTGGCCTGTCCGCGACCGTCCAGCGTCGCGTTGCAGGGCTCTAGGCCCATGATGTACTCTCCTTTAACAAAGTTTTTCCACTGGAGAAAATGGTCTAGGGTGCTGGTATCAAAGGAGATTGTCAATGCCAGATGAGTCTCGGGATTGCGCAGTAACACGTGGGCCCATCCGTTATCATCCGCCTTGGGGTGGAAGTAGTAGCAACGCTCCTCGTATTCATCCTGCGGCGGCTCGATGGTCTGCCAGCTTTCAAGATACTCCGCGGCGTGGGGCGTGCGGGGGCGGACATTGCCCTCGTGGGGAAGCTCCAGGACAGCGTGCTCGCTGAGCAGGGGATAGCCCAGATTGCAGTGATAGAGCAGCATCAGAGGCGAGAGACGGCAGCTATTGTTGCGCACCGTATCTGTTACGGATATCTGATTGCTGCCGTAAGCCATCTCGATCTTCCGCTCCAGCTGAAGATTGGCGCCTCCCAACATACCCTCGTGCATAACACCGGACACAGCCACAGACATACCGTCCCCGGAGCAACCGATATTCACATGGCGGGCGGGGGAATTGGTGATGCAGCCGTGCTCCTTCTCAGTCTCCCACCCCTCGTCGCTTTTCAACCCGATGTTGGTCAGGCCGCAGGTATAGAGAAATCCGCCGAAAAAGCTCTCGCTCCAGCCCTCGCCGAAGGGGGAGTAGTAGGACGGGGCCACAACGCCGCCGGGCGTCAGGTAATTGAGACTCTTTCCCCGGAAACGGACCTGATAAATATCTAGGCAGCGATCCGGGAGCAGGGTCAGATTCAGTCCCGTGCCATTATCCAGTTCCACGAAGCGAACACCCTCGGCTTTTCCGCCGCTGAGACGCCCTTCCCGGATGCCAAAGAGCTGATCCGGGCAGCCGACATAATCCCGCTTGTCAAACATCTTCTCACTCCTTGTCAAAGATGGGTTTTGCCTGCTGCCACACGCGCTGATACCGCGCAAAGCCGGCATCGTATTCCGGGCGCAGATCCTCATTCGGGCGCAGAACTGTCTTGACCCGGTTGCCCATGGCTGCGGCGGCAGCCGCGTCGGGGTAATATCCCAGCGCCAGAGCACTGAGAATGGCCGCGCCGAGAGAGGTGCACTCGGATTCCTCCATGGAGGCGATCTCGACGCCGCATACATCAGCTTTGATCTGCCGCCACACACGGCTGCGGCTACCGCCGCCCAGGGAGCGGATCGCCGTGACGCTCTGCCCGTCCACCTGCTCAATCAGCGCCACATTCTCTCGCAGCATATAGGCGATCCCCTCGAAGATGGCGCGGAGAAATTCTGGTTTCCCCGTATCCAGACCAACGCCGAAAAAGACGCCACGGGCCTTGGGATCGTTATCAGGTTGAATGACCCCGGTAAAATAGGGCAGCAGCGTCAGGCCGTTGGCGCCGGGGCTGGTATTCTCCACGATGTCATCCAGCAGGGCATAAACTGAACGCCCCTGCTCACTGGCTTTTTGGGACTCTTCCTCGCAGAAAGCGTCCTTGAACCACTTGAGCACCATGCCCGCAGTCATACAAGTGGGAAGAAGCAGATATTTTCCCGGCCGGATGTGGCGGTACACACAGATTCGGGCGGGGTGAGTCATGTCCGGGTGCTCTGCCGTAGCTCCAATACAGAGGGCCGTGCCGGTGGTCTCCGTAATGATGCCGCTCTCGAGATTTCCGGCGCCGACGGCCGCCGCCGTCTGGTCCATGGCGGCGGTCACCGCCACGGCGTCTGCGGGAATGCCCAGCTCCGCCGCTGTGTCGGGCAGAAGTTGTCCCACGACCGTACCGCATTCCAGAATTTCCGGAATTTTTTCCATGTCAAGTTCCGCAGCCCGGAACATATCGTCCCACAGCGTGTCCGTCCCGATATCAAAGTAACCCGTGGTGCACAGCAGAGACTTTTCCGTAACGAACCGTCCGGTAAGGCGGAGGAGGATGAAGTCCTCCAGTAGCAGGAACTTGTATGCCGCCTGATAGATTTCAGGGCGCTGCTCCTTGAACCAGAGCAGCTTACTCACCGGGCAGTAGCCGGTGCACTCCGGAACGCCGGTGTGGAAGTAGAAGTCCGCCGGCGGAAAGAGGCAGCTGAGATGTTCGGCCTCCTTGCCGGCCCGCTCGTCCAACCATACCACGGCATTGTAAAGTGCGCTGCCCTGGCGGTCTACGGGGATCAGCGTCTCGCCCTGAGTGGAGACCGAGACCGCCCGCACATCCCGCAGGTCCAAACCGCCGTCTTCCGCGGCCAGCTTTGTGCCTGTCCGTACACTGTCCCAATAGACCTGGGCAGGCAGCTCCACCAAGCCGGGGCCGGGTGTCAGAACCTGATATTCCAGCGTGGAGCTGCCCAAAAGATGGAGTTCTCTGTCAAACAGGCATGTTTTGACAGAGGTGGTCCCCAGGTCGAATGTCAGCAGCAGCTCCATGGTCACACCTCGGCGTATTCCACGCCCCACATGTCGCACAGCATCTTCCAGCGGCGGCGGACATCGCCCAGACTGATGACCTCGTGATGGGTGCCGCCGTTGCGCAGCCAGTTTTCCACGCAGGTCTCCACGCCGCAGTCAGGCCGCCAGAAGATATAGGGCATCTCGCAGCCGGTCAGGTCGGACTTGGGCAGGATCTCTCCCTTGGCGGTGACCAGGCGGAATTTCTTTCCCTCCATGGGTGCCAGGGAGGTCAGGGTGGACGGGCCCACTCTGGGGGTGAACATGATGGTGGGCGGATTCTCCAGACCGCCCTCACCCAGATAGCGGTCGATTAGCCGGGGCTGGATATCCGTGCGGTGCGTTGCCCAGTTGCCCTCGCCGGCATGGCAGAAAATGATGGCTTTCTTGGCGAAGTCCATCATATACATCTCCGTGAAGTTGCCTCCGCCTTCGCCCAGGGAGTGGGCGGCGGCCACCATGGAGGCGCAGATGAAGTCGCCCTCGGCGGCGTAACCGTAGCCGTCAGCCATGAGCTGGGACGCGGCATACAGGGGAAGCTGATGGAACCGCTTTCCGTCATCACCGAAGACGTCAAAGTGGGCGGTGAAGGCACCAAAGCCCTTCTCCTCCAGGTATTTCTTGAAGCCCAGGTACATTTTCACCGCCTCCGCGTGACTCTCGTAGCTGAGCTTTGGATCCATTTGGAAGGTGGCGTGATCCTTTTCAATCTGCGCGTCGATCTCCGCCTTCGTGATGGTCTCCATGCGGGTATAGACGCTGCCGATGGTGTCATGGCAGATTTCCGGGCCGATACTGGAGAAGAAAGCCATGTCATCGTTGAGGATATCGCCCATACCGGGCATTCTGCCGATGACGCCGACCTTCATGCCCCGCAGTTTGCGGTAAGTACGCGCGGCATATCCAAAGTCCTCAACAAAGTCCAAAAGCCGCTGGGAGTGACGCTCTCCGGCGAAGAACTGGCACTTGAAGCCGTTGCGCACGATGACATTGCTGTTATCCTGGGCACCGTGGATGCCCTGGTTCACGGTCAGATCCAACTCCACAAAGTCGTCCAGAACTTCACTGTCAGGCTGGATCACCGCCAGCGCCAGAGGCAGCCGGTTGTTCTGCAGGGCACGCAGCAGGTAGGAGCCCTGACTGTAAGCCAACAGTACGATGAGAATACCGTCCAGGTCCTGCTGATTAAAATAACGGACTTTTTCCTCAATGCTCTCCCGGTTCAGCCCGGCGCCGGGGAAGTCGACATCCACCACCGGGCTCAGCGTTTCCACGAGTTCTCTGGCATAAGCCTCCTGCCGTGCCACGATCCCGGGGAAGGTCACCTCATATCCGTCTGTCATCAAACCCAAAAGGCCGATCTTCGGTTTACTCATTTCATCCACGCTCCTTCTTTATTGATAGACTTCGCCAGTCTGGTGATTTTATTGTATGTTGAAATGGACTTTGGAACAACGGGACAAAATCGCAAAATAGGGGGACAATTCAGCGTTTTGCACTGTATACGCCATTGAACATCAGAGAATTTCAAACAAAATAGATGAATCCTTTCGTTGTCCGGCCTCTGTCCGGATGCTATCATAAAATCATCAAGCCCAAGGATGTAGACTCTATTTTGAAAGGAAGATGGATCACTATGGCAACGTATCACCGCACATTTACGATTCAGTCCGACACCCGCCCCACATTTCACGATGTGACAGACGAGGTTCGCAAGCTGGTTGCTGAAGGAGATATCAAGGACGGCATTGCCGTGGTGTATTCCCAGCACACCACCTGCAGTGTTCTCATTCAAGAGCAGTCCGATGATGTGAACTTTTATGGGGAGCAGCTGGTACTGCAGGATTTGGTAAACGTCCTGTCCAAGATCATCCCGACCTGCGAGACAGAGGGGCAGTATCTGCACCCCGGCCCCAAGCATGTGGAGATCGCCAAGCGGGAGCGCGGCGAGGAGTTCTGGTGGAGCCTGAACACAGACGCCCACCTGCGCAGCGTCCTGCTGGGCCGCTCCGTCACCGTGCCCATTGAGAACGGGGAGCTGGTATTGGGAGAGTTCGGCCGCATCTATTTCGCGGACTTTGATCAGGTCCGCGCCCGGCAGCGCACGGTTCGTCTAACCGTTATCGGATGAATAGATAAGGAAAAATCAAACAAAAAAAGCGGATTCTGTGCTATTCATTTCGTTCAATCTGCTATACCCTTAATGTAGGGTAGCAGAACACACTGCCCCATCCTACAAAATTGGAAGTTCGGAATTTGAAGGAGGTACACTATGAAAAAGAAACTGACCGCTCTGCTCCTGGCCGGTGCCATGGCCTTGTCTCTTGCCGCCTGCGGCTCTTCCTCCGCTCCCAAGCCTGCCGCTGACAGCGGAAGCGAAGAATCCGCTGCCGCCACCGAACCCTCCGGTGTTGTGACTGTGTATGTGGCCCACAACGCCGACCAGTACAACACCGTCATCCAGGAGTTCCAAGAGCTGTATGACATAGAAGTTCTGGCTGTTTCCCTGGGCGGCGGCGACGCCCTGCAGCGCGTGGCCGCTGAGGCTGAAAATCCCCAGTGCGATGTGGTCTGGGGCCCCACCACCGACTCTCTGGAAGCATATAAGGACTATTTCCAGCCCTTTGAATCCTCTTATGCCGATGCAATCCCCCAGTCCATCAATGACCCCGACCATCTGTGGACTGCGGAATCCCAGCAGCCCTCTGTGCTGATGTACAATAAGGATCTGGTCAGCGAGGACAATGTGCCCAAGACCTGGGAAGACCTGCTGGACCCCCAGTGGGAGGGCAAGATCGCTTCTGCAAACCCCGGCTCCTCCAGTTCCGCCTATACCATCCTCTGCACCGCCATCATGTCCACCTCTAAGAACAAGAACTATGATGAGGGTTGGGCTTATGTGGAAAAGCTGGCCAAGAACATCATCATTTCCGGCGGCTCCTCCTCTGTCTACAAGGGCGTTGCCGACGGCGAGTATCCTCTGGGCCTGACTCTGGAGCAGTTGGCTTATGTCTATGTCTCCGCTGATCCCGAAAAGACCGGCATGGTCTATTTGGAGAACGGAACTTCCAACGCTCCGGATGGCTTTGCCATGGTCAAGGATTGCCCCAACCCCGAGAACGCCAAAATCTTTATGGACTTCCTGCTGAGCAAGGAATGCCAGCAGATCATGAGTGACCAGTTCGGCCGCCGCACCGTGCGCACCGATGTTGACCAGCCCGCGGGCCTGCCCTCTCTGGAGGAGATTGGCTGCATCGACTATGATTTCGAGTGGGCCGGCAACAAGGCCGACGTGGTCAGCCGCTGGGATGAGATTGCCGTCAATGTGATCTCCGCCGGCTAAGGATATCCATAGGAAACTTCATCTTGAACTTTGCGTAGTTTACGGGATGCAGGAGCTTTCATGTTCTGTTGGCTCCTGCATCCCGTGCCTTTTCAGACTGCCGCGCGCCAAGCGGCTGATTAAATTTTTAGATAAAGGGTGAGTGACCGTGAGTCAGAGGGTTGTTATTGACAATGCTGTAAAATTCTATGGGGACTTTAAGGCGCTGAAAGGTGTCTCTCTGGACATTCAGCCGGGTGAGTTCTTCACGCTGCTGGGGCCTTCCGGCTGCGGTAAGACCACTCTGCTGCGGATGATCGCCGGTTTTAACTCCATTGACGGCGGCGAGATCCGTTTTGATGATCGGGTCATCAACGATGTCCCCGCCCACAAACGGGACATCGGCATGGTTTTTCAAAACTACGCTATTTTCCCCCACATGACCGTGGCGGAGAACGTAGCTTACGGCTTAAAGGCCAAAAAGGTCCCAAAGGCCGAGATCGGCCCCAAGGTAAAAGAGGCTCTGGAGCTGGTGCAGATCGCCCAGCTGGCGGATCGCAAACCCAGCAACCTTTCCGGCGGCCAACAGCAGCGTGTGGCTCTGGCCCGTGCCTTCATTATTGAGCCGGGCGTTCTGCTGATGGATGAGCCTCTGAGCAATCTGGACGCCAAGCTCCGGGTGCAGATGCGTACCGTTATCAAAAAGCTCCAGCGCAGGCTGGGCATCACGACCATCTATGTGACCCACGACCAGGAGGAAGCGTTGGCCATTTCCGACCGCATCGCCGTCATGAAGGACGGGCAGGTGATGCAGGTGAATGTCCCCTCCGAGATCTACACCCACCCGGAGAATCAGTTCGTGGCGGGCTTCATTGGCGTTTCCAACTTCATCAACTGCACCATCGACAGTAACACTGCCGGCCCTGTCAACGCCGTTGTCACACCGGAATTTTCCGTCCCGATGCAGCTTGCCGGCCCCTTCCACGGGGAGGCTGTGATCTCCGCGCGACCGGAGCAGCTCCTGTTCAGCGAGACAGGCATCCCCGGCAAGGTGCTTTTCTCCACCTTCCTGGGCGACTTTATCGAGTATGAGATCGAAATTGAGGGCGGTCAGGTCCTGCAACTGAATGAATACACCAAGGACACCTCCCGCATCCGCCCTGACGGGGAATCGGTACATATTCAGTTTGATCCCATGCGCGTGGGCGCTTACGACGAAAACGGCGCCCTCCTCACGGTCTGGGGTCAGTGAGGAAGGAGTGTTCACTGTGGTCAAAAAGAAACAGTTGGACTTTTGGAGCATTGTAAAGGTTGCAATTCTCCTCTTTATCTGTCTGACGATCCTGTACCCCATTTCCACCGTTGTAATTCGAAGCGTGACCAATGCTGAAGGCCATGTGACACTTGCCAATTTTCTCAAGTTTTTTACGACGAAATACTATCTGGATGTTCTGAAAAACAGCCTGTTTGTCTCCGCTATCACCACCATTTTTTCCATTATCATCGGTGTGTTCATGGCCTATGTGCTGACCCGTTATGATATTCGGGCCAAGAAGCTCATCAACATCGTGATCATTCTGTCCCTCATGTCTCCGCCTTTCATCGGGGCTTATGCCTGGATCATGCTGTTTGGCCGCTCCGGTCTGGTGACGGAGTTTATGCTGAATGTCTTTCACATTACATTGCCCACCATCTACGGCAAGTGGGGCATTATCTCCATTTTCACCATTAAGATGTTTCCCTATGTCTATCTATTTACATCCGGCGCCATGGGTAGCATCGACTCCTCCCTGGAGGAGGCCGCTGAAAACCTGGGGTCCTCCAAGTGGCAGCGTCTGCGGGATATTACCATTCCGGTGGTCCTGCCCTCCATTCTGGCTGGTTCCGTGATGGTGTTCACCTCCTGTATCTCCGACTTCGGCACTCCTATGCTCATCGGGCAGAACTACAAAGTGCTGGCCACACTGGTCTATGAACAGTACATGAGCGAAATTGGAACCAGCTCCAACTTCGCCGCCGCCGTCAGCATGGTGGTGATCGGTTTGGCCACGGCGGTGCTGATTTTCCAAAATGTCTACATTAACCGCCGCAACTACAACATGAGCGCCATGCGCCCGCCCCAGACGGTTCATCTGAAGGCGGGGGCAAGAGTTGCCGTGATGATTCCGGTACTGATCGTTGTGTTCGTCTGTATGCTGCCCCAGCTGGTGGTCATCGTCACCTCTTTCCGTAACTGCAACGGCCCTTACTTTGTGGAGGGCTGGAGCTTGGACAGCTACCGTATGATCTTCACTCGCATGGTCCGCAGCATTAAGAACACCTATGTGTTCTCCGTGTTTGCCATCATCATCATGGTCGTCATCGGCTCCCTCACCGCCTATGTGACGGTGCGTAAGCGCAGTGCTCTGACCCAGATCACCGATGTGGTCATGATGTTCCCCTACGTTATCCCCGGCGCTATCATGGGCTTGAGCTACATCATCGCCTTCAACCGAAAGCCCTTCTTCCTGGCCGGCACCGCCTTTATCATGATCCTGTCCTACTCGGTACGAAAAATTCCCTACACCGTCCGGTCGGCAGTGGGCTTCCTGCACCAGATGGACCCCTTCGTGGAGGAGGCCTCCATCAATCTGGGTGTTTCCCCTGGCAAGACCTTTTTCAAGATCACCCTGCCCATGATGCTGCCCGGCGTGATCTCCGGTGCCATTCTGAGCTGGATCGAAACTATCAACGAGCTTTCCTCCAGCATCATGCTCTATTCCGGCAAGACCTCCACCATCGCTGTTGCTATTTACAACGAGGTGGCGCGCAACAGCTTCGGTACTGCCGCCGCCATGGCAACGATTCTGACGCTGAGTGCAGCGATCATGCTGGTGGTTGCCAATGTCGTCAGCAAGGGAAAAGTATCCATCGTCTGATGCCTCTCCTATCGTAAAAGCGGGGCCGCCGGGCAAAAATGTCCTGCACGGCCCCGCTTTTTGTGGTAAAATAGGGTATCATCTGAAAGGGGTGGTCCATTGTGAAGGAGGTCCGCAGCGGAGGCATTTATGTCCGCCTCTTCCGCTATTTCCTGCTGGTCGCGTTGATCCCCATTCTGACCTTGGGCTGCGTCTCGGTCTTCTTTGTCCGGCAGCTGTCTCTTAACAGCGTCAAAAGCGACCTTCTTTCCACCACCAGTACCGCCGCTGAAGGACTCTCCCGCGAAATGGATAATTGCATGGCCAGTCTGGAGCTGTTCGCCCAGTCCAACGAAGTCGCGCATATTTTCTCCGGTCAGGAGCCGGAGACGGACGAACTGATCCAGGTGAACCAAAAGAGCTATTTGATCCTTGCCGGCCGATCCAGGTGGCTGGATGTGCAGTTAGTGGATCTGAGCGGTGAAATTCTGTATTCCACCTCTGACCACACCGGAACGCCCGATACCGCCCACACCTATTGGGGCATTCTTCGGGCGTTGCAGGAAAAGCAAGCCAGCATCATCTATCCAGGCACCTACGGCAGCGGCGACAGGGGACTTACCATCGCCGTGCCGGTATGGAGGAACGACTCCATTACCGGATATGCCATGCTGTGTATCGCGGAAAATGGGCTGG
Organism: Oscillospiraceae bacterium; assembly: GCA_902775105.1. Lineage (GTDB taxonomy): Bacteria > Bacillota > Clostridia > Oscillospirales > Oscillospiraceae > Onthomonas. The sequence goes on along the minus strand of CACYLC010000032.1, from coordinate 3,140 downwards.
CACAAATGTTGGAAACATACGGGCAGCATCTCCCGGTCAAATATATCCTGATGGACCCAAACCACTATCTGCTTTTGGATCAGGTCAACTCGTCCGAGGCCAGTTTTCTTCCCCTGGAGCTTCGGCAGCCTCTGGCGGAATCCCAGGGCAAATGCATCACCTCCGACTTTCATAATGATCCTCATTTGATGGTCTGTGTGCAGACCGGCTCCTCAGATCTTGAATTAGCCAGCATGGTATCGGTGGGCCTTGTGGTGTCCAGCAACCGGGAACTGATGGTTCTGGTGCTGCTGGTATGCGTGATCGGTTTCATATTCAGCCTGTTTGCGGCACAAAGTCTGGCCCGACGGATCGTGCAGCCCATCCATATCATCTGCGATACCATGGAGCAAATCGAGGGCGGCGCCGCCGACATTACCGTACCGGAACTATGGGACGACGAGTTTGGTATGATGGCCCACAGCTTCAACCACATGCTCTCACAGCTGATTGAGCAGTTCCAAATGAACATGGAGCGGCAGGACCGCCTGCGGTTGGCGGAGCTGAAAAATCTTCAGGCGCAGATATCCCCTCATTTTCTCTATAACACGCTGGATTCCGTCAAATACATGGCCCGTCTCGGAATGAATGCGGAGATCGATACGGTGATTTCAAAGCTTGGTATCCTTCTGCGCAGCGGCATGAATTTCAAGCAGGATATGATCCTGCTGCGGGAAGAAATGAAAGTTGTGGAGAGCTATGTAGCTATCCAGCAGATTCGATATCCGGGGAAATTTTCATTTTTTAACACGGTCTCTGAAGATTTGCTGGACTGTCTGGTCCCCAATCTGGTCATTCAGCCGCTGGTGGAAAACGCTGTGGTCCATGGAATTGAGACGAAGGTCGGCACGGGAAAGCTGGTGATCAGCAGCGTCTGTACGGATGAGGTCATGCTGATTGAGGTCTGCGATGACGGGGAAGGGATCCCTCCCGAAAAGCTGGAAGAAATTTTCTTTTCTGAACGCACACCGTCCGACGGCCAAAGCCGGGAGAGCATCGGCATGGCCAACGTCCACCGCAGGCTCCAATTATATTTCGGCGAGCAGTATGGACTGCGTGTGGAAAGCGTTCCGGGCCAGTATACAAAAGTAATCGCTCAGATGCCGCGAATCAAAGGAGGCGGATGTGATGTACCGAGTGGTGATCGTTGAGGATTCCCAGCTTTTGCGCACGGGAATGATCTATACGCTGGACTGGCAGTCCATGGACTGTCAGGTGGTAGGCTCCGCCGGTGACGGGCTGGAGGGCCTGGAGCTCATTGAGCGCATCAAACCCGATATCATCATCACGGATATTCGGATGCCGGGCCTTTCGGGGCTGGAGATGGTGGAGCGGGCCAGATTGGATGGCAGTCAGGCCAGCGTGGTGATCATATCCGGCTATGATGACTTTGACTACGCCAAAAAAGCCCTGAAACTGGGGGCCGTGGAATATCTGGTCAAACCCCTGGATGACGAGGATACATACCGCGCGATCCGTGCCGCCTGTGCCAAGGTGGATGAGCGTCGCCGACTGGAAGGACTCCAGCGGCGTCTGGACGCGGTGGAGGACAGCAAGGTCAAGGTCTTCAAACGTTATCTCGATAACGACGCCGGTATCAAAAGCGAGTATACCCAGCAGGCCATTGACTATATCGCTCAGCATTACGCGGAGGACATCAACGTCCGTTCCATTGCCACGGCTCTGTCCATCAGTGAGAGCCACTTGAGCAAGGTGTTCAAGGATACGATGCAGGCCACCATCGGCGAGTATCTGACACACTATCGCATCACGGAGGCCTGCAAAATGCTTCAGGATTCTAAAAATAAAGTATATGAAGTGGCTGTCCGCTGCGGATACAACGACCAGCGGTATTTCAGTGTGATTTTCAAGCGGATCATGGGAATAACGCCAAACGAATTCCGCACGCACACCAATGCGAAAGAATAACAGGGAGGGATACGATGCTAAACAAGATCATCGCCATTGCCCAAGAGGCCGGACGGATACTTCTGGATACGAGCCAAGTCAGTGTGACCGCCAAGGACGGCGTCGGCAATTTCGTCACAGACTGCGATGTCCGTGTTCAGAAGCTGATTTATGCCCGTCTGCGGGAGCTCTGTCCCGGTGCCTCTTTTATCGGAGAGGAAGATGCGCGCCATGACGCGGTACCCGCCGGGGCCTGCTTTGTCGTGGACCCTATTGACGGCACGCAGAACTTTATCAACGGCTACCGCCACAGCTGTGTCTCCATTGGGCTCCTGCAAGATGGCAGTCCGAAACTGGGCGTGGTATATGACCCCTATCAGGATGACCTTTTCTATGCCCAGCGGGGAAAAGGCGCTTTCTGGAACGGCCATCCTCTGCGGGCTTCTGAGAAGCCGCTGTCCCAGAGCGTTGTGTTGTTTGGCACGTCCTCTTACGACCGGGCGTTAACGGACTTGACTTTCCGCCTTCTGCGGGCCATATTCGACCAGGCTCTGGATCTGCGCAGCTCCGGTTCCGCCGCGTTGGACATCTGCTATGTGGCATCCGCACGGTGCAATGTATTCTTCGAATATCATCTGGAACCCTGGGATTACTGTGCCGCGGCCCTGATTTTGGAGGAGGCCGGCGGGCGCATTACGCAGATTGGCGGCCAGCCCTTGGATTTTCTGCAAGGAGGCTCTGTATTGGCCGCGGGCCCATATTCCTATGGGACAGTACTGGAGTTGGCGCAAAATCTCAGCAAATGAACCGCTTATAAAACTGTCCTGCCTCTTGACCCAAACCGTGACCCAGACAGGAATTGGAGCAGGCAGCGGGCAACGGAACTAAAGGAGCGGACAGTAAGTGATTTTGAGTCAAAAGGGGCGGAAAGGACGGGATAGCCCGTTCTTTCCGCCCCCGACGTATCTTCTGACGCAGCAGGTCGAGGAAGTGACGGACGGGACGGTCTCCCGCCGCCAGATGCTCATCGCGCTGTCGATCGGCGTGGGCGTCTCGATCGGGTTGTCGATTCTGCGTCTGCTGCTGGGCTTCTCGCTTTTGTACTATCTGATCCCGGGTTATCTTCTCTCGCTGGGGCTGTCGTTTTTCGTCCCGAAGCTGTACACCGCCATCGCCTTTGACTCCGGCGGCGT
>CACYLC010000031.1 GCA_902775105.1 Oscillospiraceae bacterium | reverse complement strand
TCCACCTGCTGGAACAGCTGGCAGGGATCATCGCAGGAGCTGCCGCAGTCGCACTCGCTGTCCGGCATGCAGTAGTCGTAGATGGGGATGAGCAGCTGAGAATCCCGCTCCAGACGGAGAATGGAGAACTGCCCCAGCGCCAGGCGCACCTGCCGTTCCTGGTCGCCGTTTAACAACAGGGGCTCGTCAAAGGTGTCCAGAATAGCCTGGGGTACATCCAACGTCTGGCCGCCCCCCCTGCGCCCACATTCATCCTTGTGACCGTGGCCGCCGTGGTGATCGCACCGGTCTGTCAGCTTGAGGCTGAGCAGGATAGGATCCACTGCCTCCACCACGGCGGTGGGCAGATTGTCCTCGAAGGAGAGCTTGATCTTGCGGGGGCAGTTCCGGTCAGAGGTAAAGGTCTTTGCGGCGCCCTGGCTGCCGAAGAGCATGCTGCGCTTGCTGAAGGTGGCAAGACCGGAGACGCGGCAGGGGCGTCCGCAGCTGGAAGTATAGGCGTCGGCGGTGATACGATAGAAATACTGGCAATCCACGGTGTAGAAGCCCTGATTGAAGCCCACCGGCTCCACATCGACATCCACATAGAGCAGCTCCGCCCGGCCGGATTTCAGTGATTGTGCGTTGTCCAGCACCTCCTGACTTCCGACGGTGGGGTACAGCAGAAGATCCTCCATGCAGTCCTTGGACTGGCAGGAATCGTAGATCTTGTTGGTATGGATACAGGTTGCCTCACGGATCTGAGTATCTTCCGACACAGGGCCGGGAATGACGGTTTCAGGCATGATGTGACCTCCAATAGATAAGTGTGTACGAGGGAGACCCCTCATGCCATTCTATGACGCAGGAAGAAAACGGTGCCGAAAAAGAACACAAAAAACGCAGTCGGGCGGTTTCAAGACTACCTGACTGCGTTTTCTTTGATGGTTCACCCCACAAAGCTGTCCAGTTTGTCGATCAGGCTTTTTGCCCGGGTGGTGGAGATGGTGTTAAGGAAGAGGACGTCTCTGACGTTCAGATCCTCGCACATCTGCGCCAGCTTGCGGCTGTCCACCTGGGAGATATATCGATAGTCCACGATATAGACATACTGGTAATTCTCAATGAGGAAGGGGGCAAAGGCGTTGCCGTAGGATTCTTTGATGAGCATCACAGCGGAGCCGTCGTCCAGATTGGGATTTTCAATATAGCTGAAGGGGTTGTCACCGCCGATAAAGGTGCCGTACTTATTGCCGGCCGAGGCTCGATCCACATTGCCGATGACCAGATAGAGCCAGTCGGACATCTCAGAATTGGTGATGTGGATATTGTTGGTAGAGGGCGCCTCGTAGGCATAGACGGTGTCCGGCGTATTTTCCATGGCCTCGGACTTGGTGGAGTTGTAGAAGGTGCCGAGGAAGCCGGTGTACTCGTGGAGAATATACCGATCCAGCGGCGTAGGCTCAAATCCGGCGGCCTCGGCGAACTTCTCATAGGCCCGATAGGCGCCCAGCGCTGTCCAGTGGTGGTCAGTGCGGAAGTAGAGGTACTCACCCTCCAGATAGTGCTTGAGCAGGGTATTGTAAACGGGGACTGCTCGCACCTTGTCGTTAAAGCAGGAGTTCATATACTGGATGGCGGCCTTCTGGTCGGAGGTGTTCACCTGATCCTGTATGTCCTCCGGCACACAGATTCCCATGCTGTTGGGCACGATGATGGAGTAGACGTTGGAGATACCGTCCAGCTGCTCCGCCGCCCGGTTAATGACGGAGGTGTAGTCATCGGCATAGTCCAGAACGAAGTTATAATACTCGTAGGCGGCGTTGTCGATGGAGAGCACGGCGCTGAGTTGTTCGACAACGGCATCATCCGAAAGCGCGGGAATGGTCAGATCATCGTCCTCTTCCTCCGGCTTCTCCGAAGGCGGCTCCGACTCATCTTCCCCAGGTTGGGCGTCAGGGGAGACCGCAGTTTCCCCGTCCTCAGGCGGGACGCTTTGGTCATCCGGGACAGCAGGCGGATCCTCCGGCTGGTCAACGGCAGGTTGATCCTCCGGCTGGTCGGCAGCAGGTTGATCCTCCGGCTGGTTCACAGCAGGCTGAACCGGTACCGCCGGCGTGACGGGAGGCGTAAAAATCTCGTCCTCATCGTCGTCTGGGACGGCTACGACGGGAATCTCGTCGCCCTGCGTGACGGCACCGGTGATCTTCTGAGACTGGACGCCGTAGAGCCGCCCTACCCGGTGCTGGATGGAGAGAAAGACGTCCCGCAGGGGAAAGGTGTCAGCAAACCAGGTGCTGATACCGCTAAAATATTCACCGTCTGCCAGAGCGGACAGGGAGAAACTGGGGAAGGCGGCCAGATTCCGATGCTCCTGATCGGAATAGGTGGGCCGCAGGGGATAGATGAGTGCCAGCACGGTCAGCAGCGCCAGCGTGACTCCAAAGCTGAGCAGGCGGAGCGTCAGGCCCCGGGGCTTTTTGGGCGGCGCCTGGTCGTCGTAGAGGGCGTAGGGCTGCCGACGGGAGCGATGGAGAAAAATATAGACCTTCAGCTGGAATGAATTGATCCGCCGTTTCAGCCCGGCAAAAGGGGCAGGTCGTTTTAATTGGTTCACATCCTCACCGCCTTTAGAACCGATAGTAGAGGAAGGGATTGTACTGATCGCCCACCAGTGCGGCGGTAGACAGGATCAGCAGCAGAACGGGGACGGCGCACTGCACCGCCGTCCACACCTTTTGAAGCACGGGCATGGAGTCGATGGCCTGATTCAGCCTCCGGTACAGATCCCGTGCCAAAGGCGTACAGGCCAGCGCCGCCACAATGAGCAGGACGAAATTGCTCTTGAGCTGTACCGTCGTCTCCAGATTGGTAAAGGGGTTTCCGTTTGCGCCAAACAGGCCCTTGAGGGCTGCGGTCAGACAGTCCAGATCGGTCATGCGGAAAATCAGCCAGCCCACCGAGATCACCAGAAGCAGATAGATTCGCCGGATTGGGCTGGGAATATGGGTCCCAATGCCGCCCAGCACAAACTTCTCCAGAAGCAGGAAGGCGAGATAGTAAAGTCCCCACAGCACGAAGTTCCAGTTGGCGCCGTGCCACAGACCGGTGAGCAGCCAGACGACGGCCAGATTGCGCAGCTGAGTTGCCTGCCCGCACCGGTTGCCACCCAGAGGAATGTAGACATAATCCCGGAAGAAAAAGCTGAGGGACATGTGCCACCGCCGCCAGAATTCGGTGGCCGAGCGGGCAATGTAAGGATAATTGAAATTCTCCCGGTAGTGGAAGCCGATCATCCGCCCCATGCCGATGGCCATATCGGAGTAGGCGGAAAAATCCAGATAAATTTGCAGCGTGTAGGCCAGCACGCCCAGCCAAAGCGAGAGGGTGGAGCGGCCGGAGAGCAGCGCCAGCGCTTCGGACGGAGCGATTTCAGTCGAGCAGAGAAAGACGTCCGCCAGTGATCCGCAGGTGTTGGCAAGAAGCGCTTTTTTGGCAAGCCCCACCGCAAATCTGGCAGCGCCGTCCGCCTTGTCCCGCCGGGTAGCATAGCGCCAGTCGATCTCCTCCGCTACGTCCTGATAGCGGACAATGGGGCCGGCAATGCACTGGTGGAACAGGCTGACGTAGAGCAGCAGCTTGAAAAAGCTGGACTGCGCCGCCACCTCACGCCGGTAGACGTCCACCACGTAGCTGATGAGCTGGAAGGTGTAGAAGCTGATGCCGATGGGCAGGACGATCTGCGGCACATCCGCAGGCAATCCGAACAGCGCATGGGTGCCGGAGAGCAGAAAGGTCAGGTACTTAAAGATACAAAGCAGCCCTAAATCGACGGTCAGCGCTGCCAGCAGACACAGCTTTCGCTCCAGATAGGTGCGTCGGCTCTGATCCATGATCCGGCAGAGCAGCCAGTCGGCAAAGGTCATGCCCACCAGCAGCAGAACGTAAGAAGGCCCTGCCCAGGCATAAAACACCAGCGAGAAGCAGAGCATGACAATATTCTTTGCCCGGATGGAGGGGGCAAAGTGATAGCAGAGCAGATTCAGCGGTAAAAACGCATATAGAAAAAATAAACTGGAAAAAACCAAGTCAGATCACCATATTTCAAGGCTTCATCAGCCGTAGATCACCAAAGGTAAATGTATGCGCAGGCAGTCGCAGGACAGAACAGAGCATCCCCAAAAGCAGGGAGGCTCTGTCTCCTGGTTTCGACAAATTTCCTCTTTTCATTAGTTTACCATAACAAAATCACAGACGCAAGGGGGCAAAGAAGGAAGATTGTGCAAATCATTGCTTTTTTCATGCGGTTTTTTGGAGGAGAAAAAGAGATGAAAAGAAATGCTGCTTTACAGATAATCACCTGACCGCAGGTTGACGCAGCGAGACAAAGGAATTATACTGGAGACAACGAGAGAAGGAGTGTGACTGATATGGAGATCGAACGCAAATTCTGGCTGGACAAATTTCCGGAGGAGCTTCCGCTGGTGCGCAGGCTCCAGACGTGGCAGGGGTACCTCTACACCGACCCCTCAGAGGTGCGCATCCGCCGCAGCCGGGAGGAGGATACGGGACGGGAATATTTCCGTCTCTGCATCAAAAGCGGGGGCAGCCTCTCCCGGCATGAGGTGGAGACGGAGCTGACGAAAGATCAATTCGAGGAGCTGTGCCTGCTCTTAGAGCCGGGCAGGGAGCTGATCCATAAGGATTACCGAGCGTATCAGCTGGAGGATGGACACATTTTGGAGTGCTCCATGGTAGACGAAGGAGCGTTTTTTTACGCCGAGGTGGAGTTTGAGAGCGAGGAGGCGGCAAATGCGTGGCGGCCCTTGGACTGTCTGGGAAGAGAGACCACCTACGAGTCCGGGTTTAAGATGAAGCATTATTGGCATAACCGGAGTCTTGCCAGCAGAAACGGTTGACAGTGCAGGGCCGCACAGTGTGCGCCCCTTCGGACATCTGACGACCATCGCTCGAAACAAAGCCCGGAAATAACCGCAAAAAGCCACCGACCTCCCCCGAAGGAGAGGCCGGTGGTTTTATCACTTGAGAAGGAATCGTATTAGTAGAAATTACACCTCAAACAGCAGGTCGCCGTAGCTGTACATGGGCCACACGTCCTGATCGACCAGCAGCTCCAGCTTGTCGATGGGGGCACGGAGGGCAGCCATGGAAGGCACGATGGTGTCGTGGAAGAAGCGGGCCAGACCCTCGAGGGACTCGATGGAGTTGACCTCAGCCAGATGGCGCTCCAGATCAGCAAGAGCGGCGGAGGCCTCCTTCAGCAGCTTGTTCACCTTGGCCAGCAGCGCCTTCTGAGTGGTGGCGTCGGCTTCGATGGCTTCCAGAGCGGCGACGGTGTTGGCCAGATCGCCGGTGTAGGCGACAACGGCGGGGATATAGGCCTTGGAAGCCATGTGGATCATGGCGTTGGCCTCGATGTTAATCCGCTTTGCGTAGTTCTCGTACTGGATCTCCACACGGGAGGCAAGCTCCGCCTTGGTGAAGATGTTGAACTTCTCGTACATGGCAACGACGTCGTCCTTGACCAGAACGGGAATGGCATCCACCATGCTCTTCAGGTTGGGAAGGCCACGGCGCTCAGCCTCGGCAACCCACTCATCAGAGTAGCCGTCACCGTTAAAGACGATACGCTGATGCTTGGTGAGAGACTCCTTGATGTAGGCCTTGCAGGCGGACTCAAAGTCCTCGGCACCCTCCAGGACATCGGCGGCAGCGCAGAAAGCCTCGGCCAGAGCGGCGTTCAGAGCGGTGTTGGGAGAGGCAATGGAGTCGGCAGAACCCACCATACGGAACTCAAACTTGTTGCCAGTGAAGGCAAAGGGAGAGGTGCGGTTCCGGTCGGTGGCATCCTTCCGGAGGACAGGGACGGTGGAGACACCGGTATCCAGCTCGCCGGCGGTGGCAGAGGTCTCATCCTCGCCCTTGATGACCTGGTTGACCACCTCATCCAGCTGATCGCCGAGGAAGATGGAGATGATGGCGGGAGGAGCCTCCTGGGCGCCCAGACGGTGCTCGTTACCGACGTCGGAGGCGGACTCACGCAGCAGATCGGCGTGGTCGTCCACAGCGGCCAGTACGCAGGAGAGCACCAGCAGGAACTGGAGGTTGTGGATGGGATCATCACCGGGCTCGAAGAGGTTCTCGCCCTCGTCAGTGCCGACGGACCAGTTGTTGTGCTTGCCGGAGCCGTTAATGCCGGCATAGGGCTTCTCGTGGAGCAGGCAGACCAGACCGTGCCGGATGGCAACCCGCTTCATGGTCTCCATGGTCAGTTGGTTCTGATCCACAGCCACATTGGCGGTGGAGTAGATGGGAGCCAGCTCGTGCTGAGCGGGAGCCACCTCATTGTGCTGGGTGGTGGCGGTAATGCCCAGCTTCCACAGCTCTACGTTCAGATCCTTCATGTAAGCGCCCACACGCTCACGGATCTGGCCGAAGTAGTGGTCGTCCAGCTCCTGGCCCTTGGGGGCGGGAGCGCCGAACAGGGTGCGGCCGGCGTAGACCAGATCCTTCCGCTTCAGGTACTTCTCCCGGTCAACCAGGAAGTACTCCTGCTCGGGGCCGACGAAGGCGGTGACCTTCTTGGCGGTGGTGTTTCCGAAGAGACGGACAATACGCAGTGCCTGCGTGGACAGCGCCTCCATGGAGCGGAGCAGCGGGGTCTTTTTATCCAGCGCCTCGCCGGTGTAGGAGATAAATACAGTGGGGATACAAAGAATCACGCCGCAGCCGGACTCCTTGACAAAGACGGGAGAGGTGATGTCCCATGCGGTGTAGCCACGGGCATAAGAGGTAGCACGCAGACCGCCGGAGGGGAAGGAGGAGGCGTCAGGCTCACCCATGATGAGCTGCTTGCCGGACAGCTGCAGCAGGGTCTTGCCCTCCTTGGGATAGGTGATGAAGGAGTCGTGCTTCTCAGCGGTAGTGCCGGTCAGGGGCTGGAACCAGTGGGTGTAGTGGGTGGCGCCCTTTTCTACCGCCCAGTCCTTCATGGCATTGGCAACCACGTCGGCCGTCTCCATGGAGAAGTTGCCGCCGTTTTCCATCACGTTGATGACCTCTGCGAAAACCTTCTTGGGAAGGCGTTCTTTCATAACCGAGGTGCTGAACACGTTGGAGCCGAAAATCTCGCTGATGCTCATTTTTTTCTCAACCCTTTCCAAAATTCAGTGGGATGTAAACCGAACAAAGAAAAAAGGGGCAACGATTCCCAACCGTTGAACGGGGGACTCCATTGTCACCTTGCCCTAGTGCTGTTCGATTTTGAGTCACGCCCGAGGCGCTTCACTTGACAAGAACAGCATACACGATTTGGCAACAATATGCAAGTGTTTTTTTACTTTCATTCAAAATGCTGTCAAATAGGCGGAAACGCTCCTGATGATTTATGGATTTTTCACGGAAGATGAAAGACGGGATCTCAAATTGGTCATCCGCTCTTGACATTGCCGGGAGAACTGATTAGTATAATAGTAGTCTGCAAGTCCCGGTTTCCATCGCTTCAGAAGGGAAACGGGACTGCATTTGACAGCATTTTGAACGGGTGATTATGCAAGCCTGCAAGATGAAAAATGCAGGAACGCCATCACGAACCTGCGAAATTGCAGGATGAGATTCAAACAGGGAGACAGGACGGGAGGTAGCAAAAATGGGCTGCACGAGAGAAGAGATTATCCGCATCGTCCGGGACGAGGACGTCAAGTTTATTCGGATGCAGTTTGTCGATATTTTTGGAGCAATCAAGAACGTGGCAGTGATGGCTTCCCAGCTGGACTCGGCACTGGACGATCAGGTGATGATCGACGGCTCTTCTATCCGGGGCTTTGCTGAGATCAACGACTCCGATCTCTATCTGCACCCTGATCTGGATAGCTTTACCATCTACCCCTGGCGTCCCAGCCGGGGCAAGGTAGCCCGGCTGCTCTGCGATGTCCGCTACGCCGACGGCACTCCCTTTGCGGGAGACCCCAGAGGCGTCCTGCGCCGGGTGCAAAAGCGGGCGGCCAGGCTTGGGTATACCATGGAGATCGGCCCGGAGTGCGAGTTCTTCCTGTTCCAGACCGATGACCGGGGCATTCCCACCACCGAGACCATCGATGAGGCCGGCTACTTCGACCTCGGCCCGCTGGATCAGGGGGAGGCCACCCGCCGGGAGGTCTGCCTCAACCTGGAGGAGATGGGCTTCACGGTGGAGTCCAGCCACCATGAGATGGCTCCCGGCCAGCATGAGATTGACTTCCAGTATCAGGAGGCGCTCCGTGCCGCCGACGATCTGACCACCTTCCGGCTGACGGTCAAGACCATTGCCCGGCGCAACGGACTTCATGCCACCTTTATGCCCAAGCCGATTGCGGGTGAGAGCGGCTCCGGCCTTCACATGAACATCTCTCTGGCCAAGGAGGGCAAAAACGCCTTCTACGACCCCGATGGCCCCCACGGTCTGTCGAAAGAGGCACTTTCCTTTATTGCGGGCATTTTGAGCCATATCGACGCACTGACCGCTGTGACAAATCCGCTGGTCAACAGCTACAAGCGGCTGGTGCCCGGCCTGTCGGCACCCTGCTACAAGGCGTGGTCTGCCTCCAACCGCTCCGCCCTCATCCGCATCCCCGCCGTCAAGGGCGACCGGGTTCGGATTGAACTGCGCAGTCCCGACCCTGCTTGTAACCCCTATCTGGCCTTTGCCGTGTGTATGGCGGCGGGGCTGGAGGGCATCGAAAAGGGTCTGACGCCGCCGGAGGAGATCGGTGAGGATCTTTACGCCATGTCTGCCGGGGAGCGGGCAGAGCGGAGTATCGGCAGCCTGCCGGAGACACTGGGCAGAGCCATTGAGGCGCTGCGCAAGGATTCCTTTGTGATGGAGGTACTGGGCGACCATGTGTCAGCCGCCTACCTCTCCGGAAAAGAGACAGAGTGGGAGGATTACTGCCGTCAGGTCTCTCAGTGGGAGCGTGACCAGTATCTGATTCAATATTAAAAAAGAATCAGAATAGACTGGGAGTGCATCCGTGTGGAAAGAGTAATCGTCGTCTTTGACAGTGACCGAAGTACCGGGCGGATCTGCGAGATGCTGCAGTCCGCCGGGGTGGCGGAGTGCGTCCCGTGCCGCTCGGGAGGAGAGGCCCGCCGCAACGCTTCCAAATACCACATCGACGTAGTGATCTGCGGCTTCCGCCTGCCGGATGGCTCGGGAGAAGAGCTGTTCGAGGATCTGCCGGAGAGTGCGTCGATGCTGATGATCGCCCCGCAGAGCCAGCTGGATCTGGTGAACGAGGAGATTTTCCAGCTCCCGGCGCCCATTTCCCGGGGAGATCTGCTTGCCTCGGTGCGAATGGTGCTCCAGATGAGCCGTCGGCTGGCTCGGCTGATCCGTCCCAGGCGCAGCGATGAGGATCAGGATCTGATCACACAGGCGAAAAGCCTGCTGATGGAGCGAAACGGCCTGACCGAAGAACAGGCACACCGTTTTTTACAAAAAAAGAGTATGGACAGCGGCGTCAATCTGATCCAGACCGCAAGGCTGGTGCTTGGCGACCTGTAAAAATGAATATTGATCCAACGGAGGAGACATTATGGCTAAAATCAATCAGAATTTCACAAAGCTGCCCGGCGGCTACCTTTTTCCGGAGATCGGCCGGAGAGTACGGGCGTTTTCCGCTCAAAATCCCCCGAAGCCTCTGATCCGTCTGGGTATCGGCGATGTGACGCAGCCTCTGGCCCCCGCCGTCATTGAGGCGATGGAAAAGGCAACCGCTGAAATGGGCAAAAAGGAGACCTTCCGGGGCTACTGCGAGGAGGTCAACGCTGCCTATGACTTCCTCCGCTACGCCATTCGGGACGACTACAAGCTGCGGGGCGTGGAGATCGAGGACGACGAAATCTTTGTCTCTGACGGCGCCAAGAGCGACTGCGGCAACATCGGAGACATCTTCGATGTGGATAACGTGGTTGCCGTGTGCGATCCCGTCTATCCCGTCTATGTAGACACCAACGCCATGGCCGGCCGGGCAGGCGATTACGACGGCGAGAAGTGGACGAATCTGGTCTATCTGCCCTGCACGGCGGAAAACGGCTTCTTCCCGGACCTGCCCGCAGACGGCAAGGTGCCGGATCTGATCTACATCTGCTCTCCCAACAACCCCACCGGCGCTGCGGCCACAAAGGAGCAGCTCCAGACCTGGGTGGATTACGCAAACGCCCACGGCTCCGTCATCCTGTTTGACTCTGCCTACGAGGCGTTCATCACTGAGCCGGATATCCCCCACAGCATCTTTGAAATTCCCGGTGCCAAGACCTGCGCCATTGAGTTCCGCTCCTTCTCCAAGACCGCCGGCTTTACCGGAAACCGCTGCGCCTACACTGTCATTTCCAAAGAACTGGTGCGGGACGGCGTCAGCCTCAACCGGCTGTGGAACCGCCGTCAGGGCACCAAGTTCAACGGCGTCCCTTACGTCATTCAGCGGGCTGCGGAGGCCACCTTTACCGAGGAGGGCAAAAAGCAGATTCAGGAGACGATTCAGTTTTACCTGAACAACGCCAAGGTCATTCGGGAGGGCCTTACCGAGGCGGGACTTACCGTATATGGCGGCATTAACGCACCCTACATCTGGTTCCGCACCCCGGAGGGCTACGGCTCCTGGGAGTTCTTTGACAAGCTGCTCCACGAGGCGTGTGTCGTCACAACTCCCGGCGCCGGCTTCGGTCCCAGCGGAGAGGGGTACATCCGCCTCACCGCCTTCGGTGACGCTGAGGATACCAAGGAAGCGGTTCGGAGAATTCAGGAGCTGCTGAAGAAGTAAGGTGTTTGCACAACGGAACGTCCAGGAGGCCGTCCCCTACGAAAACTCTGCGTACGGGGCGGCGTCTTCGACGACCCGTCCATTGATCACATCAACCACACAAAAGCGTCTCAATGGGGAGACGGTCCAAGGACGGACATGCCATTATCGGTATGCCCCTCTGGACTGTCGCCCAGAGACGCTTGTTATTTTCCTGAGGAAGGGTAGAAGGGAGAAGTTCGAAATGGAAGAAATGAGAACAGAGACGACAATGCCCCGGCAGGGTCTATACGATCCCAGCTTTGAGCATGACGCCTGCGGTATTGGTTGCGTGGTGGACATCAAGGGACGCAAGTCCTATGCCACCGTGGACAACGCCCTGAAAATTGTCGAAAAGCTGGAACACCGTGCCGGCAAGGACGCCGAGGGCAAGACCGGTGACGGTGTGGGCATTATGCTTCAGATCAGCCACAATTTCTTTACCAAGGCTGCGGCTGAATGCGGCATTACCCTGGGAGGCGAGCGGGATTACGGCATCGGCATGTTCTTCTTCCCCCAGAACACCCTCGCCCGGGGGCAGGCGAAGAAGATGTTCGAGATCATCGTAGAACGGGAGGGGATGCAGCTTCTGGGCTGGCGTACCGTCCCTATCAATGCCGATGTGCTGGGTCAAAAAGCGGTCTCCTGTATGCCCTACATTGAGCAGGCCTTTATCGCCCGCCCTGAGGGAGTCAGGAGAGGCTTGGAGTTTGACCGCAAGCTCTACATTGCCCGCCGTGTGTTCGAGCAGTCCAACGACAACACCTACGTCGTCTCCTGCTCCAGCCGCACCATTGTCTATAAGGGCATGTTCCTGGTCTCCCAGCTGCGGCAGTTCTACTCCGATCTGCAGGATCCGAACTATCACTCCGCCATTGCCATGGTGCACTCCCGTTTCTCCACCAACACCAACCCCAGCTGGGAGCGGGCCCATCCCAACCGCTTCATCCTCCACAACGGCGAGATCAACACCATCCGGGGCAATGTAGACCGTATGCTGGCCCGTGAGGAGACGATGCACTCCAGCATCCTCTCGGAGGACGATCTGGATAAGGTCTATCCCGTCATTAACCCCGTGGGCTCTGACTCGGCAAGACTGGACAACACGCTGGAATTTCTCGTCATGAACGGCATTGAGCTGCCCATGGCGGTCATGCTGTGCATCCCGGAGCCTTGGGTTAACGACAAGAATATGTCCCGTACCAAGCGGGATATGTACCGCTACTACGCCACCATGATGGAGCCGTGGGACGGCCCTGCCTCTATTTTGTTCTCCGACGGCGACTGCGTGGGCGCCGTGCTGGATCGAAACGGTCTGCGACCCTCCCGGTACTACATCACCGACGATGACCAGCTTGTCCTCTCCTCCGAGGTGGGCGTGCTGGAGTTCCCGGCGGAAAAGGTGGTCAAAAAATCCCGCCTCCAGCCCGGCAAGATGCTGCTGGTGGACACGGTGGCCGGCCGACTCATCACTGACGACGAGCTGAAGGAGGGCTATGCCGTCCGTCAGCCCTACGGCGAGTGGCTGGATATGAATCTGATCGAGCTGAAGGATCTGAAGATCCCCAACAAGAAGGTGCCCGGCTACGATCAGGAGCACCGGGATCGGCTGTATAAGGCCTTCGGCTACACCTACGAGGAGGTCAAAAGCTCCGTTCTCCAGATGGCGCAGACAGGGGCGGAACCCACTGCTGCCATGGGCGTGGACATCCCGCTGGCGGTGCTGTCCGAAAAGCACCAGCCCCTGTTTAACTACTTCAAGCAGCTCTTTGCTCAGGTCACCAACCCGCCCATCGACGCTATCCGGGAGGAGATCGTCACCGACACCGCCATCTATCTGGGCTGTGAGGGCAACCTGTTGGAGGAGCGGGCGGAGAACTGCAAGATGCTCCGCATCCGCAACCCCATCCTCACCAGCATCGATCTGATGAAGATCCGCAATATGAAGGTGCCGGGCTTCAAGGTGGAGACTGTCTCTCTGCTCTACTACAAAAATACTCCGTTGGAGCGTGCCATTGACCGGATGTTTGTCTCGGTAGACCGTGCCTACCGCAACGGAGCAAATATCATCATCCTGTCCGACCGGGGCGTGGACGAAAACCACGTGGCGATCCCGTCTCTGCTGGCCGTCTCCGCTCTGGAGCAGTATCAGGTCCGCACCCGTAAGCGCACCTCTCTGTCCATCATTCTGGAGTCCGCAGAGCCGAGAGAAGTCCATCATTTTGCGACGCTTCTGGGCTACGGCGCTGCGGCTGTCAACCCCTATCTGGCGCAGGAGTGCATCGGCGAGCTGATCGAGCGAAATCTGCTGGATAAGGAGTATTCCGCCGCTGTAGACGACTATAACGCTGCCATTCTCCACGGTATCGTCAAGATCGCCTCGAAAATGGGTATCTCCACCCTCCAATCCTACCAGTCCGCCCAGATCTTTGAGGCGGTGGGCATCAATCAGGAGGTCGTTGACAAGTACTTTACCAACACCGTCTCCCGTGTGGGGGGCATTGGCCTGAAAGAGATCGACGACGTGGTGGAGTGGCGTCATAACCACGCATTTGACCCCTTGGGACTGAACACCGATACCACGCTGGATTCCACCGGCGCCCACAAGTCCAGAGCCGGTGATCTGGCGGAGGATCACCTCTATAACCCCAAGACCATCAGCCTGCTGCAGCAGTCCCTGTGGAACTCCGATTACAGCCTCTTCAAGCAGTATTCCGCCGCCGTGGACGACGAAAATAAGCCCCACACGCTCCGGGGCCTCATGGCCTTCCGCTTTGCCGAGGACGGCGGCATCCCCATTGAAGAGGTGGAGCCGGTAGAGTCCATCGTAAAGCGCTTTAAGACGGCGGCCATGAGTTACGGCTGCCTCTCCGCTGAGGCCCATGAGTGCATGGCCATCGCCATGAACCGTCTGGGCGGCAAGTCCAACACCGGTGAGGGCGGCGAGCCGGCCGAGCGGTACGGCACCGAGCGGAACAGCCAGATCAAGCAGGTGGCCTCCGCCCGGTTCGGCGTCACCAGCGAGTACCTGATGAGCGCCAACGAGATCCAGATCAAGATGGCTCAGGGCGCAAAGCCCGGCGAGGGCGGACATCTGCCCGGTAAGAAGGTCTATCCGTGGGTGGCAAAGACCCGTTATTCCACCCCCGGCGTGGCGCTGATCTCCCCGCCGCCTCACCACGACATCTACTCCATCGAGGATCTGGCGCAGCTGATCTACGACCTGAAAAACGCCAACCGGGGCGCACGGATCAACGTCAAGCTGGTCTCTGAGGCAGGTGTCGGCACCATCGCCGCAGGCGTCGCCAAGGGTGGCGCTCAGGTGGTGCTTATCTCCGGCTACGACGGCGGCTCCGGCGCCGCGCCCAAGAGCTCCATCCACAATGCAGGTCTGCCGTGGGAGCTGGGCGTTGCCGAAACCCACCAGACCCTCATTCAGAACGACCTTCGCTCCCGTATCGTCATCGAGGCGGACTCCAAGCTGATGACCGGCCGTGACGTGGCCATTGCCTGTCTGCTGGGCGCTGAGGAGTTCGGCTTCGGCACCGGCCCCATGGTGGCCATGGGCTGTGTCATGATGCGTGTCTGCAATCTGGATACCTGCCCCATGGGTATTGCCACTCAGAATCCGGAACTCCGCAAGCGCTTCATCGGCAAGCCCGAATACATCGAAAACTACATGCGCTACATCGCCCAGGAGCTGCGGGAGATCATGGCAAAGCTGGGCATCCGCACCGTGTCTGAAATGGTGGGACGCTCTGACCTGCTGAAGGTGCGGGAGAAGCGGGTCACCCACCGTGCCGCCATGGTGGATCTGTCCCGTATCCTGAATAATCCCTGGCTGAATAGCGACAAACCCCGGCACTTCCAGCAGTCGGATGTCTATGATTTTGAGCTGGAAAAGACGCTGGACGAATCCGTCCTGCTGCAGAAGATGGGGAAGAACCTCTCTAAGGGCAAACCCCAGCGTATCCAGATCGACGTCACCTCCACCGACCGTACCCTCGGCACCATCTTCGGCTCCGAGATCACCCGGCTTTACCACAGCAGTCTGCCCGACGACACCTATGTGGTCAAGTGTGTGGGCGGCGGGGGCCAGTCCTTCGGCGCCTTTATCCCCAAGGGTCTGACGCTGGAGCTGGAGGGCGACTCCAACGACTATCTGGGCAAGGGACTTTCCGGCGGCAAGATCGTGGTCTATCCCCCGAAAAAGAGCAAGTTTAAGGCGGAGGAGAACATCATTGTCGGCAACGTGGCCTTCTACGGCGCCACCGGCGGCGAGGCATATATCGCGGGTATCGCCGGCGAGCGGTTCTGCGTCCGTAACTCCGGCGCCACGGCAGTTGTTGAGGGCGTGGGTGACCACGGCTGTGAGTACATGACCGGCGGCAGAGCCGTCATCCTCGGACCCACCGGCAAGAACTTTGCGGCGGGCATGTCCGGCGGCGTGGCCTATGTGCTGGACATCAAGCGGGATCTCTATATGCGCATCAACAAGAGCATGGTCTCTATGGAGACGGTGACGGAGCGGCACGACATTGACGAGCTGCGTGACCTGATCGAGCGCCACGTCAAGGCGACCGACTCCCAGCTGGGCAAGCGGATCCTGGCCAACTTCAGCGCCTATCTCCCCAGCTTTAAGAAGATCATCCCCCAGGACTACAGCCGTATGCTGCAGGCCATCCTCCAGCGGGAGGAGCGGGGCATGACCCGTGAGCAGGCCGAGATTGACGCGTTCTACGCCACGGTCAACCAGTAAAGGAGAGAACATCATGGGAAAACTGACTGGTTTTATGGAATATGAGCGGGAAGGCAATCCCGCCGTCGCCCCTCTGGAGCGCATCCAGAACTTTAACGAGTTCCATCCTATGATGGATCGTGAGCAGCGCCAGTGTCAGGGCGCAAGATGCATGGACTGCGGCGTCCCTTTCTGCCAGTCCGGCGTCCAGCTGGGCGGCATGTTCACCGGCTGCCCGCTGCACAACCTGATTCCCGAGTGGAACGACATGATCTTCCGGGGCAACTGGGAGCATGCCCTCAGCCGCTTACGGAAAACCTCCAACTTCCCGGAGTTTACAGGCAGAGTCTGCCCCGCCCTGTGTGAGGCGGGCTGCACCTGCGGCTTCCACGGCGACCCGGTGACGGTGAAGGAAAACGAGCTGGCGCTCATCGAGTTCGGCTATGCCAACGATCTCATCAAGCCCCAGATCCCGAAGGTCCGCAGCGGCAAGCGGGTGGCGGTAGTGGGCTCCGGCCCCTCCGGCCTGGCGGTGGCGGATCAGCTGAACCACCGGGGGCACTGGGTCACTGTGTATGAACGGTTTGACCGCATCGGCGGCCTTTTGATGTACGGCATTCCCAACATGAAGCTGGAAAAGCGCATCATCGAGCGGCGGGTGAACCTGATGAAAGAAGAGGGCGTCACCTTTATCACGAACTGCAATATTGGCGTGGATAAGTCCGCCGAGTCACTTTTGAGCGAGTATGACGCCGTCGTCCTCTGCTGCGGCGCCTCCAATCCCCGTGATTTGAACAATCCGGGCAGAGAGGCAAAGGGCATCCATTTCGCCGTGGATTTCCTGAGAGCCAACACCAAGAGCCTGCTGGATTCCGGCCTCACCGACGGCAACTTCATCTCCGCCAAGGATAAGGACGTCATCGTGGTCGGCGGCGGCGACACCGGCAATGACTGCATCGGTACCTGTGTCCGCCACGGCTGCAAGAGCATCACCGCGCTGGAAATGATGCCGGAGCTGCCTGCCCAGCGGCTGCCCTCCAACCCCTGGCCTCAGTGGCCGAGAGTGAAAAAGACGGATTACGGCCATGAGGAGGCCATCGCCGTCTTTGGGCACGATCCCCGGCTCTACCAGACCACGGTGAAGGAATTCCACATGGACGAAAACGGCGATCTGTGCGCTGTGACCATCGTCCATCTGGAGAGCAAGCGGGACGAGAACTCCGGCCGCATGATGATGGTGCCGGTGGAGGGGAGCGAGGAGACGCTGCCCTGTCAGCTGCTCCTCATCGCCGCCGGGTTCCTCGGCAGCCAGCAGTATGTGACCGACGCCTTTGGCGTGGAGCTGAACCCCCGTACCAACGTGAAAACGGAGGAGGGGCATTACAAGACCAGCGTCGATAAGGTCTTTGTCGCCGGAGATATGCACCGGGGCCAGTCCCTGGTGGTCTGGGGCGTGGCCGAGGGAAGGGGCTGCGCCCGTGAGGTGGACGAATTTTTGATGGGGTATAGCTTCCTATAAGAGCAAAAACCTGAGAGGCAGGGAGACCTGCTCTCAGGTTTTTTGAGGTTCTATAATAAATGGTTCTATAATAAATGTTGGGGTCGGGTGTACAGACACCCGACCCTGTTTTTGAAAAAAGAGTAGAGCATAAAGAAGAAATCCTTTAGAATAGAAG
>CACYLC010000030.1 GCA_902775105.1 Oscillospiraceae bacterium | reverse complement strand
TTTTTCCCTGCATAGCATTTCTTGCGTTTGAAGCGCAGAGGAAAAACATACTGGCAATGGTACCGACGGCACTGTTTTCAGTTTGCCATTTGATTTATGAACTGGTCAATTTCGTGCTTTGCCGGGGTTGATGTCAACAAAAGGAGTAAACATGCTTACCTTAGAACCCATGCCCTACGACGAGCTGCCGGATGCCTGGCAGTCCATGAAAACCGAATTTCCCGACAACGAGCGCAAGCCCCTGGAGATGCTGCAAAAGCTGTACCGGAAGGGCGTGTACGATATCTGGTGGCTCAAGGAGGACGGCCTGAGAAAGGGCTACGCCATGATGCTCTGGGCGGAGGGCTGTCAATATGCCCTGCTGGACTACCTCGCCATGCTGGAAAAGGGGAGAGGCTACGGAAGCGCCTGTCTGGAAGCGCTGAAGGAGCGGTATCCTGACGGCATTCTGGTGGAGGCCGAGGCGATGGAAGAGGGGCTTGCCCCCGATACTGCCCGACAGCGGGAGCGCAGGCTCCGCTTCTACCGGAGCGCCGGATTTGCGCCCTGCAGCTTTGCCGCCAATGTCTTTGGCGTGATCTACCGGGTGCATCTCTGGGCGAAGGAGCTGCCCGCCGATTGGGAGATGCTGGCCGGACGGGCGTATTATCATATCTACCAGGCACACCTGCCGGAGAGATGGCTGGATACCTATTTTAATGTAGAGGGACAGCCCTGATATTTGATTGGAGGAATCATCGATGAACATTCTTGTCACCATTCCCATGGACGATCAGCAGAAAAAGACACTGGCTGCCATTGCCCCGGATGCCCATGTAGACTACATACCCGCAGAGGAAGTCACTCAGGCGAAGATTGCCGAAGCGGAGATCATTCTGGGTAACGTCCCGATTCCCCTGCTGAAGGGGGCGGACAAGCTGAAGTGGATCCAGCTCAATTTTGCCGGCAGCGACAACTACGCCGCTCCCGGCGTGCTGCCGGACGGCGTCATTCTCACCAACGCCACGGGAGCTTACGGACTTGCCATCTCTGAGTGCATGCTGGCAGGCCTGCTCTACCTCATTAAGCGTCTGGATCAGTATCAGCGCAATCAGGAAAAGCACATCTGGCACAACGAGGGCGGCGTCACCTCCATTGAAGGCTCCACCACCCTGGTCGTCGGCTTTGGCGATATCGGCAGCTCCTTTGCCAAACGAATGCACGCCCTCGGCAGCACCGTCATCGGCATCCGCCGCAATGTGACGGAAAAACCGGACTACGTCTCCGCCCTCTATCAGATGGACAAGCTGGACGAGCTGCTGCCCTTGGCGGACTTCGTGGCTCTGTCCCTTCCCAACAGTCCCGAGACCCAGAAGGTGATCGGCGCAAAGCAGCTTGCCGGGATGAAGGACTCCGCCGTGCTCATCAACGTGGGCCGTGGCAGCGCCGTGGACACGGATGCTCTGGTGGAGGCACTCAACGGCGGCCAGATCGGCGGGGCTGTGCTGGACGTGGTACATCAGGAGCCGCTGCCTGCTGACCATCCCCTGTGGGACGCACCCCACCTGCTGCTGACGCCCCACATCACGGGCAACTACAATCTGCCGGAGACCCTGCGGCGGGTGGTGAATATCGCGCTGCGCAATCTGGCAGCGTATCTGAATGGCCAGAGCATGGAGAGCGTGGTGGACTTTAAGACGGGGTATCGGAAATTGTAAAGACAGAAAAACTGCGAGGTGGATTGATGCACCTCGCAGTTTTGTATTTACAGCAAATCCCGAATCCCGGCATGGAGCTGTTTCACCACGTCGGCGTTGTTCATGGCGTAGATATGGACGCCGTCGGCACCGGCCTCGATCAAATCCCGGAGCTGCCCGATGGCGTAGTCAATGCCCGCCTTGTAAAGTCCGTCCGCATCGTCCTGCCAGCGATCCAAAAGCGTCTGAAAGTCTCTCGGCACGCTGGCGCTGGAGAGCGCCAATGTCCGGTCGATCTGGCTCTTGCGGACGATGGGCATGATACCGGCGGAGACAGGCAGGTCAATGCCCTCCTTGCGGATCAGGTTCATAAACCGGTAGAAGTGGAAGTTGTCGAAGAACATCTGGGTTACCAAATGGGTGGCGCCGTTCTCCTGCTTCTGTTTCAGATGGGAGACGTCCTCGATCAGCGTGGCGCTCTCCGGGTGCTTTTCGGGGTAGCAGGCGCCGGAGAGGCCGAAGGAACCGTAATAGCCCCTCACAAAGGCGGCCAGATCGCTGGCATGCTCGAAGTCCTTGAACTGCTGCACATTGGGATTCCGATCACCCCGGAGGATCATCAGGTTGCGGATGCCTGCGGTAAACAGCTCGTCCAAATTTGCCTCAATGCCCGCCCGGTCTGCGCCGATGCAGGTGAGATGAGCCAGCGGCTCGATGCCCAGCTGGTTTTTTAAGTAAGAGGCCACCTGACAGGTGGAGACGCCGCCGACTCCGGATCCGCCGGCAGAGCAGGTGACGCTGACAAAGTCGGGATTTACCGTCTTGACCTCCTGAAGCGTTTTTTGCAGGGACTCCCAGTTCAATACCTGCTTCGGCGGAAAGAACTCGGCGGAAAAAACGCACCTTTTTTGTGCGAAGAGCTTGCGAATATACATAAAAATACCTCCTCGGTAGGTAAATTATAGTATAGCGTACCCTGTCATAAATTGCAAGCGGCAAAGCCTCTCTTGTGCCAGGGATCGGGGTATGATACAATACGGGATAGAAATTGGACACAGTGAGGTGTATATCATGGTCAGAAGAAAAGAGGATGTGCGGGTGCGGGAGGTCTCTCACGCCCAAAACGGCAGGGGACAGGTTTTCTTTCACGACTGGCTGTTGCCGGAGGAGGCTAAAGGCCACGGACGGGTGTTTAGCAAGGTGGTCATCCCGGCGGGCAGCTCCATCGGCTATCATCAGCACATCGGAGAGTTTGAGGCCTACTACGTGCTGGAGGGGAAGGGACGCTTGCGGGACGGAGACGAGACGACGGAGCTGAATCCAGGTGACATGAACCTCTGCCCGGATGGCTCCTTCCACGGCATTGAGAACGCTGGAGATACCGATCTGGTGGTGATCGCCCTGATTATGAATCAGCTGGACGCATGAGATGAATAAGACAGACTACCTCTCCAAGGCCACCAGAACCCCGGAGGAGCGGCTGCTGCTCAGCAGAGTGTGGGATCAGATGGAGGCGGCCAGCCTGCGCAGTGTCCCTCAGGCCACCCACTTCCTCTCCCCGGACGAACAGAATGCCGTAGCACGGCTGCTGGACGCCTTCGGAAATCCGTCCCACCAGTTTTGGGGCGGCTATACCGAGGCGCAGCGAAAGCGGTGCGTTTTCCTGCCGGACTGGATGGAGTGGGAGGACTATGACGAAGGCGAAACACCTATCGCCGCCCTCCGCGCCGTCTGGTACGAGGGGGACAGCCTGACCCACCGGGACATTCTGGGTTCCCTCATGGGACAGGGCATCAAGCGGGAGATGGTGGGAGATCTGCTGGTGGACAAGAGCAGCTGTGACCTGCTGGTCTGCCCGGAGATCGCCCCGTACCTGCTGCAAAATCTGGTTTCCGCCGGGCGGACAAAGCTGTCGGTCAGCGAGGTGGGGCTGCATCAGCTCCACATCCCGGTGCAGGAGGTCAAGAAAATCCACGATACGGTGGCGACGCTGCGGCTGGACGCCGTGGCGGCGGCGGGCTTTTCCACCAGCCGTGCGAAAATGGCGGACTATATCCGAGCCGGACGGGTCTCCGTCAACTGGCAGGCCACCGAGCGGACGGATCTGACCGTCAAGGCGGGGGACGTGATCTCCTGCCGGGGGCTGGGACGGTGCAGACTGGCGGAGACGGGCGCACTCTCCCGAAAGGGACGCATCAATATTGAAATGGAGCGATATTTATGACACAGGAAAAAATCGACCGCATCAACGAGCTGGCACACAAGGCCAAGACCATCGGTCTGACGCCGGCGGAGATCGCCGAGCGGGATAAGCTGAGAAGAGAGTACATTGACGCTGTTAAGGCATCTCTCGTCAGCGAGCTGGACAATACCTATATCGTGGATGAGCAGGGGAATAAGCGGCCGCTGAGAAAGAAATTTCATTGATGAAAAGAAAGAAAACCGTCCGGACGGACGGTTTTTCTTTTGCCTTGCCTTGAGTTAATTTGCACACAGTCTTAGCTGTGAGCGTAAACCTTAATCACTGATAGACCAATTCCCACTGTTAAAAGTGAGCCGGCAAAGGCGCTATCTGGAAAAAGAAACCAGTCAACAAATTTTGACGGCCGTCCTTGGCGCAGCGCTGACGGGAAGCCTTCTGGGGTTCCTTCATAAAAATCGGATGGAACATGCAGGAACGGCTGCACGCAAGGTGTAAGCGCCCTGCATATGGGTCCTGTATCTGACTGGGCCTATATACACATTTTTCATTCGCTGTAGCTGACGCAACTGCCGTTGCCATAAAAACGTTATTTTGGGTACGTAAAAGCCTTCTTCGACTTTCATTCAGAGTACGGATCGGAGAGGGTTCTGATTTTTGTGCCGTTTGGCCAATTTTTTTATTTCTCAATTGACGCTTCTTTGGGAGGAGTGCCATCCTAAAGCAAAAAACTGTTGACATTTGTAAATTTGAATTCTATAATCAGTATGATAGAAAAAGAGTGCGTATGCTTTGTGCTACATAATTAGAATTATATGACACAGTCGGGAACAGTGTAATGGAATGTAGGAATAAAACCTATCAGATCGCGGAAGAAGGACTGGAGCGTTTCCTCATGGAGCAGCGGACTAAGGGCTGCACCATGAGGAAAATTGGATAGGATACGTTACCATATACATATATTATACCACTGCTTGCTGCCGGATAAGCTGATTACGAAGGAATTGCTGTCCGTCATGGCCGCCCCTGAACAGGTGGGCTGGCCTGAACGATAGAAACAAAGCCATACCAATCCCAAGAGCCTATAAAACGCAACAGTAAAAGAGGAGGATTTGAATGAAGAAGTGGAAACGATCGCTGCTGCTAATGTTGGGTGTGCTGATTATGCTGCCAACTGCGGCACTGGCCTACGACGAGATCGAGGTCGAGATCCCGGTGACCACCAACGAGGCGTGCCGGATCGAACTGTCCGGTGATGCCGAGGGGGAACAGATCATCGACGGTACCGGAGCATTTGTCGTTCCGGTGAGCCATCCGGGGACGTACACTTGCCAGGTGCGGCAGATTCCCGGCGATGATGAGAACAAGACCTACGACGAACGTGTGTACAATGTCACGATCTTCGTGGAGTCGGATGGAGACGACTTGAAGTCTGCCACCATTATCTACATCGACGGAGTGTCAGAAAAACCGATATCACTGACCTTTGAAAACCATACGGACACCCCGGACACCCCGGACACCCCGGACACCCCGGACACCCCGGACACCCCGGATACGCCGGACACCCCGGATACGCCGGACACCCCGGATACGCCGGACACCCCGGATACGCCGGATACGCCGGACACCCCGGATACGCCGGACACCCCGGATACCCCGGGTACGCCGGACACCCCGGATACCCCGGGTACGCCGGACACCCCGGATACCCCAAATACGCCAAACTACCATAAGAATAACCATACCAAGGGCAGCAATATCCCAAAAACGGGAGACAACAGCCGCCTTTGGGTTTGGATCGGTACACTGGCGGGCACAGTTGTATTGCTGGCGGTCATTCTGATTGCATGGCGTAGACGTAAGAGCCACGGAGGAGAGAAAAAATGAGCGGACGAAAGACAACCATGTGGGAAAGGGGACTATCCCTCTTGCTGGCGGTAGTTATGACGGTCAGCGGCACGGGATTGACTGCCTTTGCAACTGACGTCATTCCGGATGAGCCGGATACGTCTGTTACGGAAGAGATTCAGGATACCGCCGAGCCGGCGGAAGCGCCTGCCGCCGAGCCTACGGAAGCGCCCGTAGCTGAGCCCACGGATGAGCCCGGTGAAGCGCCCACGGATGGGCCCGGTGAAGAGTCCACGAGTGAGCCCGGTGAAGAGCCGGCGGAAGCGCCCGTAGCTGAGCCCACGGATGAGCCCGGTGAAGCGCCTACGGAAGCGCCCGTAACTGAGCCCACAGATGAGCCCGGTGAAGCGCCCGCGGAAGCGCCCGTAGCTGAGCCCACCGATGAGCCCGGTGAAGCGCCCACGGATGAGCCTGTGGCTGAGCCCACCGATGAGCCTGTGGCTGAGCCTGAGGAGGAATTCCCTGCGGTAGAGCCGACCTATCAGCCCCTTTTCGCGGAGCTGAAGACAGAGGAAAAGGTGACCTACACCTTCTCCACCGAGGACGAAGTCATCCTGGCTGAAATCAGCCCCGTGCTGCGCCTGTGGAACGAAAAAGAGGATGGCAAGTATAAGAGCTTTACAGACAATCTGCCGGAGGACGAACAGATTGTAGCTGCCTTCGCCCTCTCTGACGGGACGGAGGATGAGATCCCTGTGGCCTTCCTTGAGAAGGCGGAGGTATTTTTTACCAACTCCGAGTGGGACTGGAGTGAACTGGATAAGGCAGAGGTGGAGGAAAGCTACACGCTCTACCTCGTGAACACCAAAGGCGAACTGAAGCCGGTGGACTTTGAGGTCCTGTTTGCGGATGACGAGGACAATGAGCATGGTGACGCCCTCTCCTTTGAGGCTGACACGCTTTCTGCCATTGTTCTGACAGAGCAGGTAAAGGATGAGCCGGAGGTATACGACAACCTGGTGGAGGTAGAGGCTTCCGACAGCGAGCCGCTGCTGGCTGAGGGTGCACTCACGGCTCAGACACGGAGACTGCTGGGGATCTCAAACGGCCTGCTGAGAGCGCCGAAGCTTGCTGCCGGGAACGGCACAGCCAGCTCCGCAGATGGTGTGAAAATAGAGAAGCTTACGGTCCGCTGGCTCTCTAAGAGCACGGGCAGTACTACAGCTGCCGAAACCAACACGCTGGAGCTGGCCCCTGAGACGGATGCAGTCCCCAACCAGCAGTTCCAGATCGACTTTGCCCTTTCCGGCAAAGAAAGCTATGAGCCGGGCGCGATCGAGCTGGTCTTCCCGGCATACATCTGGCTGGACAGAGACGGGAAAGAACCCGGCGAGTTGGTGCTGTCGGTTCCGGAAGAGCCGGAGACGGGCGCCCAGTTTGCATGGCGTCGTGTGGGTGACAACATCCTTATCACCAATACCAAGCGCCTCTCTGCTGCCAGCACGGTGCTGATTCAGGGCAAGTTCTGCGATGTGGAAGCCCATACGATGCAGGTCGAAAAGGTAGGTGACAGCCAGACCTACCGCTGCGACTCCAATGACTTTGATGTGACGATCAACGTGGTCACACCGGAGGACAATGTCCTGACCTCGACAAGTAACCAGATCAGGGCAACGCTGGCTACCGGTATCCGTGTTGCTGCGGCGACAAAGACGGCTTATAGCAGTCTGAGCCGGAAGTATAACGTTTATTTTAATGCCAACAGTGTGCCTGCAGAGCTAAAGCCGGAAAACCCGGAGAATTACTTCTACGTCTGTTGGTCCGTATCCGGTACGGCCAGCGGCAACCAGCCTTTTACCATGACCGTCTCCGACACGGCAGAAGAAGCCTATGGTTGTGTGATGTTGGGTGCTGACGGGGCAATAGAGGGAACCGTTCCGTCCGACGACGGCAAGACCGTGACGGCGACTCTCTACAACGGCTACAGCACCTCCGTCAAGACTGCCAATATCTGGACGGCCTATCCCTATTCCGAGTTCCCGGAGAGTACGGAAGAGACCTTCGAGCTGCACAATACGCAGACCATTACCGTCACCGGTGCGGATGACGGCGTGGAGACCACGCAGACGGCCAGCGGCACAGTGACCGCTAAGATGCCCACGGTTTATACCTTTATTAAGGAGTGGGACGACGGGGACAATGCCAGCGGAACCCGCCCGGATTATATCTATCTGGATATTTACGACGAGGCGATCAGCCGCATCAAACCCTGGCGCACGGTGAAGCTCACGCCGGATGAAGACGGCAACTGGATCTATCAGTGGAACGACGAGGGACAGGATCGTCAGTTCAGTGTCCGGGAGCGGTTGGTCGGCGCCAGCGGCGAGGACGATAATTATTATGACGATGAGGGAATTCAGCATAAGCACTGGTGGAGCTATTCACTGAAATCCTCTACGTGGGACGGCGATACCCATACATGGACCTATGTCAACACCCGCACGGAGGGAGACAGAAAATATGACGTCTCCAACCTCACCAAGCAAGCCGAGTACAAGTACAGTGACACCTCCAAGCAGAGCAGGCGGGATACCGCCCTCAACCTACTGCTCAAGGGCAAAGAGGTCGAGGTCATGTATACCGCCAGCGCCCGGATCTCCATGGCAAAATGGACGGTGCATGATAAAAAGACCCCTGTGACCGCTACGGTGGAGGATAACCTCTACAGGCTCAACGGCGAGCAGGCAACCGTAGATGATGTTGAAATTTCCGCTGTTGTGCTCCGGGCGCCTACGGTCTACTCCTACCAGAATTTTGATGCAGAAACCGGACTGTATGAGAGCCACAAAGTGGAAGACACCCAGACGGTGCTGCTCTACGGCTATGTTGGCGATCAGTGGGTGCAGATGGCATCTATGACCGGCAACAAGATCACCGAGACAGAGGGCAGCGGCGCAAGCATCAGCGGCAGCCGGGTCAATCTGCCCTCCGGCGTCTCTAAGGTCAAGGCCGAACTGGAGACCTCCGAGGCCATCGTCGATTTGTCCTACGACGTCTATCTCCGCGTCAAGCCCACGGAAACGATTCTGAGTGCCATTGAAGAGGCATTTGACGTGAGCGACTACGCCATGTTCGCTCTGCGGAACGAGGCGGAGGCGTATTGCACCTATCAGGATGAGAAGATTATCTCCCTGCAGAACACTGCCATTGCCTATCTCCACGGCCGGGACTATAAGGTGGCAGCGGATCTGAACAAGCAGTTTACCTATGTGGAAAACGACACGGTAAATCAGCGCATCCAGCTTCACTCTTCCATTACGCTGACCCAGCAGTCCAATGTGCCGAATCTCAGTGACTATGTGGCTGCCGTCATTGACGGTACGATCCCCAATACCACAGGCGGTACCTATTACGACCTGCTGCCCGCGGGCGTGGAGCCGGATCTGGATACGATCAAACTCTCCGGCGGGGATAAAGTGGTAGAGGCCTATGCCATCTCCAACTACAACCACTCCGGCCGCACCATGCTGGTGGTGAAGGTAGATCTGAAGAATCAGGTCACTTATACCAACAGCCGCAGCGTCCGCTACAACGGCTACAGCGATTACCCCAGCGAGGGCTATAAGAATGTCCACACCCTGGACTTTGACGCCTTCTACTCCTGGAACGAGGCGCTGGACAACAGAAACAACAATCTGAGCGAGCTGCGGAATACGGCCGCGTACGAGGCCAACGAGGATAGCCTGGGCAACCTGAAGAATTGGACCGGTGAGCCGGACGATCCCACCGCAGGAAAGAATGTGTTCTCTGCCGCCGCAGTGGGCAAAGATGCGCAGTACTTCACCGGTTTGGACGCAAGCCGTGATGACGAAGCCTTTGTCTACGCAGGCGCCACCGTGATCGATCCGGGAGAAGTAGTCTCCGCAGTGACCTCTCTGAGCAAGCAGGTCATGGCAGTCGGCTTTGCCCTGTGGGGCAGCGGCACGGGAGACAACCCTGTCGTCGTGCAGGAGGGCGGCCAGTACGTCTACCGCCTCCAGGTTCAGTCTGTGACCGATGTCTCTACAAAGAACATCATCCTGTTTGACTCCATTGAGAACTATGTGCCTCAGGAGAATGACGGAGAGAAAGATGTCAAGCCTCAGTGGCACGGCACCCTGCTCTCTGTGGACGTGTCCCAGATGGAAGCGGCAGGCGTCGCCCCTGTGATCTATTACAGCACGGTGGAGGGACTGGACCTGTCCACAGGCAACAGCGACCTGTCAGATACCAGTATCTGGACTACCACCGCGCCCGCAAAGCTCTCCGAGGTCACGGCCATTGCCATTGACGCCACCAAGGATACCAACGGAAATGACTTTGAGCTGAATTCCGGCGAGATTCTCATGGCCTACCTGAAGATGCAGGCGCCCTCCGGTGCGGATGTGGAGCAGTATCTGACCGACGGCGGCAATGACCCCACCCAAAACGGCCACGCTTATAACAACGTCTATCTGTCCGCCTCTTACAGTGACGCAGGACGGGACCCCTTCATTCATTACGATTACACCAAGGTAAGCCTCATCTCCCGCAGCTTTACCGTGACCAAGGTCTGGGACGATGAGAACAATAACGACGGCCTGCGCGCAGACTCCGTCACCGTCCGCCTGTCCGCCGACGGGGAAGAGGTGAAGGACGCCGACGGCGATCCGCTGACGCTGACCCTGAACGAGGAGAACGGCTGGACCGGCGAGTTCAAGCACCTGCAGACCTACGATGAAAACGGTAAATACATCACCTATACCTTCTCGGAAGATCCGGTGGAGCATTACGAAGCCAGTATCGAACGGGAAGGCGACCAGATCACCGTAGTCAACCACCACGACCTGCTCAAGACCGAAGTGCCGGTCACCAAGCTGTGGACGGGCGACGAGGAGAATGGCGGCCTGTCCCGTCCTGCCTCCATCACCGTGCGCCTGCTGGCAAACGGCGTGTTCACCGGCAAGACGCTGGTGCTCCGTGCTGACGATGAGGGAGAGTGGAAGGGTACCTTTACTGACCTGAACCAGCGCAGCGACGGCGAAGACATCGTCTACACCGTGGAGGAGGTTCCCACAGAGAACTACATCCCCTCCGCTGACCAGGACACCCACACCATCACCAACCGTTACTATCCCTACGGCGACCTGATCGTCTCCAAGGAAGTGCGGAATGTGACAGACCAATCTGCCGATACGGAGTTCACCTTCACGCTGACTCTGACGGACAGCGAGGGCGTGGATGTCATTGAGCGCTATGCATATACCATCAACGACAGTGACGGAAACGAGCTCAGCGCCGGCACGCTGGGTAACGGCAGTGAATTCACCCTCAAGGGCGGCCAGACCCTGACTTTGAAGGACATCCCCACCGGCGTCCGGTACGCTGTGACCGAGAAGGCTGCCGCCGGCTTCACCCTTGTCTCTGCCAGCAGCGCCTCCGGCACGATCCACTCCTATGCCCCCGCCGAGGCCAAGTTTGTCAACGAGTATCACGCCACCGGAACTCTGAACCTACAGGTGGACAAGACCCTGGAGGGCCGCCGGTCCATCCAGCGCTACCAGTTCCGCTTCCAGGTGACAGAGGACGATACCGTGATCCGTACCGCCACCTGCGACAATAATGGAATTGCGCTCTTCAGCGCCATCCGCTACACCGAGGCGGACAACGGCGTGACGTACACCTATAAAGTCACCGAGATCGACCGGGGTAAGCCGGGCTACACCTACGACGACAGTGAGATTACCGTTCAGGTCACGCCCCACGACAACGGCGACGGCACCATGACCTGCGAAACCCACTATTTCAAAGGTCAGGACGAGCTGCTGGACGATGCCGGCAATCCCGTGACCGCCATTCCCTTCACCAACTCCTACGAGGCCGAGGGCGCCTTTACCTTCCGCGCCTGGAAGACCCTCAGCGGCCGGGACCTGAAGGACGGGGAATTCACCTTCGAGCTGGTGGACGAGCACAACAACCCCGTTCTGGACGCAGACGGCAATCCCCTGCAGGCCAAGAACAACGCCAAGGGCGAGATCGTCTGGACACCCATCACCTTCACTCAGGACGACGCCTTCACCGAGGACAGCGACACCAAGACCTTCCTCTTTGTCGCCCGTGAGGTCGCCGGGGACGACGAGACCGTCATTTACAGCACCGAGGCCAAGGGCTACGAGATCGAAGTGGTGGATAACGGCGACGGCACCCTCTCCTTCAACCAGATTAACGTCCCCGTCACCGCTCTGACCGAGACTGCCCCCTGCGACGTCTGCGGCGGCACCGGCACGGTGGATGAGGAAGCCTGCGCGACCTGCGGCGGCACAGGCGAGATCGTCACCGTCACCGGCTACGAGAAGGCGGACGGCGAGGCCGGACTGCCCGTGTTCACCAACGGTCTGGAGGACGGCGCGCTCTCCGTCACCAAGTACACCACCTGGACGGACATCGAGCCGGATGCAGATCAGGAGTTCACCTTCCATGTCCAGTTCATCGGCGAGAACATTGACGAGAACACCGCCGTGAACTACACCAAGGAGCAGGTGGAGAATGACCCCAACGCTCAGCCCGCTACGAACCCCACGCCGGCGAGAAGCAATCCGACGACTGGCAGCATTGTGCCGACCACGACGGAGAAGACTGCTTTCGGCAGCTTGAGCACTACCGTTAAGTGGACGCTCTACAAGGACGGCACGCTGGTCATTGAGCCGACCGATGGCGTGAGCGGATCGTTTGAATACACGGGCGATAACTTTGATGCCTGGCCGTATAGAAACTATCACGCTCAAATTAAGCGAGCAACTGTCAATGGTTCTGTAAAGGCAAGTGGTACGCTTCGAAATATGTTTTCCCAAAACTCCGTTACTTACGGCAACTACGCCAACCTGACAGCGGTAGACCTGAGTGAGCTTGACACAAGTGATGTCAAATGCATGGGTTTCATGTTTGCTGGGTGCAGCAACCTGACGTCGGTGAACCTGAGCGGACTTGACACCGGTAACGTCACCCAGATGTACGGCATGTTTTATGATTGTACAAGTTTGGAGACGGTGGATCTGAGCGGACTTGACACCAGTCTTGTCACTAAAATGCATACCATGTTTGCTGGGTGCAGCAACCTGACGTCGGTGAACCTGAGCGGACTTGACACCGGTAACGTCACCCAGATGTACGGCATGTTCCGGGGGTGCTCAAAGCTAACCAGCCTGGATGTAAGTAACTTTAACACGTCCAAGGTGACTGACATGTCTAGCATGTTTTCTGGGTGCAGCAACCTGACGAGCCTGAATGTGAGCGGCTTTAACACCGGTAGTGCCACACACATGAATTATATGTTCAATGGATGCAGCAATCTGGAGTCACTGGATGTGAGCAACTTCGACACGAGCAGTGCTACCAACATAGATGCTATGTTCATGGGCTGTAGCAGCTTGACCTCTGTAAATCCAAGTGGATGGAATACGAGTAACGTAAAATATATGGGCCGGTTGTTCAAAGACTGCAGCAGCCTTACTTACTTAGATTTGAGCAGCTTTGATATGAGAAATTGTGCGGATGAATATAGCTGGGACTATGGGGCGAATCAGTCTAGGGCAAACCGCGGCATGTTTGACGGTTGTACCAATTTGTCTCGGATTGCATTGGGTGAGAACTTTAAGTTTATCCCTCAGATTTCGGACGGAAAAGATTCTCAGGCCATCCTCCCCACCCCGCCAACCAACGACGACTACACCGGCCTGTGGATGCGTCAGGGCGAGTCTGACACCGCACGGACTGCGGCGGAGCTCCGTGACAGCTATAACTCCGCCCTCGCCGGCACCTGGGTCTGGCAGTCGGTTGGCTACACGGTGAAATTCACCGCCCCCGAGGGCGCAGGCGGTAGCATGTCTACCCTCCACTACGACCCGGGTATGGTGTTCACCCTTCCCGCCAACACCTTCTACCTCTACGAGAACGAGTTCCTCGGCTGGGACGCTGACGACGACGGCGAAGTGGACTACGAGGATCAGGCGACCCTTACCGCTGGCGCTGTCGGCGAAGTCCTGACCCTCACCGCAGTGTTTGCACCTGTGGATCACACCACTATCCTCAACAACGGCGGCTTTGACCTGAAGCTCAAGGGCGGCGAGAAGGCCACCATCACCGGCATCCCCGCAGGCACTGCCTATCAGGTCTGGGAGGAGACGGAGTCCGGCTGGGTGCTGGTCAGTCAGGAGAATGTCTCCGGCAACATTGAGCCGCTGGAGACTGCCGAGGCGAAGTTCACCAACAACTATCAGCCCGGCACCGCCACTGTCGCCCTTGTAGGCGCCAAGACCCTGGACGGCAGAGCGGCAGCGGCAGGAGCGTTCAGCTTCCAGCTGAAGGAAGGCTCCAAGGTACTGCAGACGATCAGCAACAGTGACGGCGGCTTCATCCAGTTTGCCCCCATCACCTACACGCTGGCGGACAAGGGCAGACACTTCTACACCATCACCGAGGTTCGCGGCAGCGACAGCGCCATCGACTACGATACCCACACCGAGCCGATCATCGTCGTTGTCTCCGGCGACGCAACCAACCTGACGGCAACCCTCAGCTCCAACGGCTTCAAGTTCGCCAACACCACCCGTCCCGGTAGCTTGGAAATTACAAAGATCGGCGAAGGCGTCAACGATGCCAACAAGGACACCGAGTTCACCTTCCGGGTCCGGCTGACCAACGGCAGCGGCCAGCCCCTCACCGACGGCGACGGCTACCACTGGTACGTCAAGGGCAGCCAGACCGCCAGCAACCCCACGCCGGCGAGAAGCAATCCGACGACTGGCAGCATTGTGCCGACCACGACGGAGAAGACTGCGGACGCTCTATACTGACGGCACGCTGGTCATTGAGCCGACAGTAGCAGGCGGCAGCGGTACGTTCGCGGGGAAGACTACGTCAAGTGAATGGCCGTGGTATAATAAATACGGAGCTAAAATAACGAGGGCAGTTGTGAAAGACGGTGTAACGGTCACAGGCAGCACGGCGGAAATGTTCTACTTCTGCACCAGCCTGACCAAACTGGATGTGAGCGGTCTTGATACAAGCAGTGTCACCAACATGAGATATATGTTCGGGTACTGCACGAAGCTAACCAGCCTGGATGTGAGCAGGTTTGATACAAGCAGTGTCACCGACATGAGCGATATGTTCTTGTGCTGCAGCAGCCTGACCAAACTGGATGTGAGCAGATTTGATACAAGCAGTGTCACCAACATGGGCAGTATGTTCTCCGGCTGCAGCAGCCTGACCAACCTGGATTTGAGCGGTCTTGATACAAGCAGTGTCACCAACATGAACGGCATGTTCTCCAGATGCAGCGGCCTAACCAGCCTGGATGTGAGTAGGTTTGATACAAGCAGTGTCACCAACATGGGCAGTATGTTCTCCGGCTGCAGCGGCCTGACCAACCTGGATTTGAGCGATCTTGATACAAGCAGTGTCACCAACATGAGATTTATGTTCTACGGGTGCAGCGGCCTGACCAGCGTGGATTTGAGCAGCGTGGATTTGAGCAGCGTGGATTTGAGCAACTTTATCACCAGTAAAGTCACCGACATGAGTGCGATGTTCGGTTCCTGCAAGAGTCTGACCAGCGTGAATTTGAGCGGTCTTAATACAAGCGGTGTCACCGACATGAGCCGTATGTTCGCCGACTGCAGCAGCCTGACCAGCGTGAATTTGAGCGGTCTTGATGCAAGCAGTGTCAAAGACATGAGTGAGATGTTCGATTCCTGCAGCAATCTGACCAGCGTGAATTTGAGCGGTCTTGATACAAGCAGTGTCACCGACATGAGCCGTATGTTCAGCAACTGCAGCAGCCTGACCAGCCTGGATGTGAGCGGTCTTGATACAAGCAGTGTCACCAACATGTACGGTATGTTCGCCGGCTGCAGCAGCCTGACCAGCCTGGATTTGAGCAAATTTGATACAAGCAGTGTCACCAACATGAGCGATATGTTCTCCGGCTGCAGCAGCCTAACCAGCCTGAATGTGCGGGGTTGGGACACCAGAAGGGTCACCAACATGGAGTGGATGTTCACCGGCTGCAGCAGCCTGAAAACACTGGATCTAAGCAGCTTTGTCACGAGTAGCCTTCACAACATGACGCACAATGAACCCGCCGGCCCACATTCGGGTATCAAAGCCGGCATGTTTCAAGGTTGCACAAGTCTGGAAACGTTGGATTTGAGCAATTTTGACACAAGGAAAGTCGATGAAGGTGAGTATTATGCTGGGTGGTTGTATAATACATTCGTGGGCTGCGACAATCTCAGCACGATTGTACTCGGGGTAAACTTTGACTTTAAGGGAGACGCTGATCTGCCTGAGCCGCCAACAAGTGCAGTCACCACAGGCAAATGGATTCGTTTGGAGGACGATGGAGATGGAGACGCGCTCACCTCGAGTCAGCTCCAGAGTAACTACAATGGCAGCACAGACGCCGGAACTTGGGTTTGGGAAGTGTTTGACAATACCTGTTTCATTCGCTTTGACGCCAATGGCGGTTATACCAGTTCCGAAAACTTGACGGTTCTGGATACGGATATCCTTGTCACTTTGCCCGGTGAGGACACCACGTCTCGCCCCGGCTATGACCTCCTGGGTTGGAACACCAAGGCGGACGGCACCGGAACTGCCTATGGATTTGGTGAGACGACGGCTGCTGAGGTATTCCAGCCCGGAAGGATGTTCACCCTCTACGCCCAGTGGATCGAAGAGGGAACGAGCACGAAATACACCGTGGAGCACTATCAGCAGAATACCGACCTGAACACCTACACCTTGGCGGGCAAAACGACCTCCCGCGTTGTGGACGGAGACGAGCTCACAGCAAAGACCTACCCCGGCTTCCAGTCCACCAACAGACAGACCACTGCCACCCAGGCGGACGGCAGCATCCTGGTGCGCTATTACTACGACCGTACCACCTACACCCTCCGCTTTGACGCCAACGGCGGCTCCGGCAGCATGAGCAACGCCACGATGCTGGTGAACATCGCCGCGGCTTTGCCGACGAACCGCTTCACCAAGACGGACGCCCTCTTTATCGGCTGGAACACCAAGGCAGACGGCAGCGGCGACTCCTACGTGGACGGCCAGACGGTGAACTTTGATGCCGGGGAGGGCGAGGAGATCACCCTCTACGCCCAGTGGATGGAAAGTGGCTACAACCCGGCTGACCCCACCAACGGCGAGTTCATCGTCACCGCCAAGGCGGGCGAGACCATCGTCATCCCGGGACTCCCCGCCGGGACCCGGTACGAGATCGAGGAGATCGACGTTCCCAACGGCTGGACCCAGACCGACGCCACCGGCACTGACGGCAGCATTCAGGCCAACACCGTCTCGGCGGCGGCCATCACCAACGCCTACAGCGCCAAGGGCTATGCAACCATCTCCGCCCACAAGCAGCTGGAGGGTGGTACCGTGGCTCCCGGACAGTTCCTGTTTGAGCTGTCACGTGACTACGTTGTAACTGTGACAAAGTATGCTCATACGCCAAATGTTGCTGATGACGGGACAGTTGACCCGAATTATGTTGGGTATGATGGCCGATCCTACAGCGAGAATGTGACAATCCCCGGCGCAGAGAAACTGTATGTCAGGGTGGAGTATAGCTCAGATCCGCCTGCTTCCGTTGCTGTGTTCAAAGGCGAATATCCCGGAAACTATGTGAGAATTGGTGACTTCTGGTTTACTGGCACTTGGGAGGGCGAGATTTCGGGAGATACGGTCTCGTTTGGAATCGTCACTCGCGGAGGAGAAAACCACTACTTCTACGCCGTGGTGACCGGAGAGGCAAAGGCAACGAGTTCCGAACGGTCCGCCAACGGTCCCATCGACACGGTCTCTGAGATCACGGACGAGAACGGCAACACCGTCTCCAACCCCTGGTACGGTACGGCCCCCGTGCTCTTTGACTCCATTGAGATCACCGAGCCGGGCACCTACACCTACTACATCCGTGAGATTGCGGGCGAAGACAGCACCATTATTTATGATGCGGAGCCCAGAGAGGTCATAGTTACCGCCACCGACAACGGCGACGGAACGCTGAGCACGGAAGTGACGTATCCCGACGGCAATCTGTTCACCAACGAGGTGCGAACCGGCGCTCTGACCGTCTCCAAGACGGTGAAGAACGCCACGGCGGCGGCGCTGGTCAATGGCCAGTTCACCTTCCGCCTGTCTCTGATCGACGCCAATGGCAATGCCCTCACCGGAACGTATCCCGTGACGAAGGCTGGCGTTGATGCCGGTACAGTTGGAAACGGCGGTACCGTGACCATCGGCGCAGGAGAGAGCTTCACTGTGAGCGGACTGCCCCACGGCTGCCGGTACAACGTGACCGAGGTTGCGGTCAATGGCTTTGAGCTGACGGCTGCAGAGAATGACGAGGGCGTGATCGACGTCAGCCTCCGACGGCCGGACGCTGGGCAGCGCCTACTCGGATGAGAACGGCAACATTGCCTTCCCCATCGACTACGGCATCAACGACGACGGACACACCTACACCTACTATATCTCTGAGGTGGCGGGCGACGACGAGAGAATCGTCTATGACGACCACACAGAGGAGGTCAAGGTCACCGTTTCCGACAACGGCGACGGCACGATGACCGCCACTGCAGTCTACGACGAGGACGGCGCAGTCTTTGTGAACAACCGGTTCTGCACGCTGACCATCTCCAAGACGGTGGACGGCAACATGGGCGACCGGACGACGGCGTTCCCCTTCACCCTGACACTGACTCAGAACGATGAGCCCTACACGGCGGAAATCGCCGCCCCGGAGGGGATCGACGACTGGACAGCGGCAGGAGAGGGCGTGTACACCTTCACGCTGAGCCACGGCGAGTCTCTGGAACTGCTCCTGCCCGGCGGCGTGGCCTACGAAGTCACCGAGGATGCGCCTGAGGATTACGAGGCAACCGTCTCCATCACCGACGCGGACGGCGCAGAGATTGAGAATGCCGCGAATGCACCTACGGCAGCGGGCAGTCTGGACGGAGATCGGAGCGTCTCCTTCACCAACACCCGTGAGAGTGTTGTTCCCACCGGCGCAGAGATGACGGCGTTGCCGACCGTCATCGGCGTGATTGCCGCAGCGCTGGCAGGCTTGGGCGGCCTCCTCCTGCTGAGAAAGCGGAGAGCGTCCCGCAGCTAAAGCTGCATAGGCAACAAAACAGAGCCACCCCTCCTGATTTCAGGCAGGGGTGGCTCAGCTTATCAATAAATCAGAAGCCCAAGGGCTTCCAGTTATGAAAATAGAAGATGAATTTTCCGATACAGATATGGATGTCATACGTTTCTTTACGAATCATGGAGAATGACGACGCAAAACCCCTGCATCTTTCGATGCAGGGGTGATTCAGCGATTAGTAGAACTTTTTACGGTTCTTCCGAGCAGCTTCGGACTTTTTGCGGCGCTTGACGCTGGGGCTCTCGTAATGCTCACGCTTACGCACCTCAGCCAGGACGCCGGACTTGGCACAGCTGCGCTTGAAGCGCTTCAGAGCGCTGTCCAGAGACTCGTTCTCACGAACGCGAATTTCTGCCATTTTATTTTCCCTCCCTCCGATTCATGCCCAGGGAGTTTGTGTACAAGGGCATACCAACCCGCAGAATGCGGCTTCATTGTCATACTTTACACCATTCCGCCCGCTTTGTCAAGAGCAGTTGTGCATTTTTCGCACAAATTGGCAGGGAATTACTGAAAAATCAGGTTGACCAGCTTAATCTTCTTGTCTTTGCCCCGGACGACGATCTGCTTGACGAGATTCTTGCCCTCCGACTGCTTCTGAATACGGTTATCCTCCATCGCAAGCGCAACCACACCGGCATCATCGATCTCCGCAGGTGCCTGAATACTGGCACGGAGCTTGCCGGAGACCTGGATGGCGACCTCAACCGTGGCGGCGACAGTCTTGCTCTCATCGTACTCCGGCCATTTCTGCTGGCAGATCATGCCCTCTGCGGCATAGCCCAGGTTCTCCCACATTTCTTCGCACAGATGGGGCGCCACAGGCGAGAGCATGGTAATGAGCGCCTTCACATCGCCCTTGGTGCAGCCGTTTGCATAGAAGTCATTGGTCAGCGCCATGAGGGTGGCAATGGCGGTATTGAACTTCATGGCCTCAATGTCCTCATTGACCTTCTTGATGGCCTTGTGAATAGCAGCCTCGTTGGCAGGGCTGTAAGCATCGTCCTGACCGCACTGCTCCTGCAAATTCCAGACACGGTCGAGGAACCGCTTGCAGCCCGCCACTGCCTTGGAGGACCATGCTGCCGCCTTGGCAAAGTCGCCGATGAACATGATATAGGTGCGCATGGTATCTGCGCCGTACTCGTCGATGATGTCATTGGGGTTGACCACATTGCCACGGCTCTTACTCATCTTCTCGCCGCCCTCGCCCAGGATCATGCCGTGGCTGGTGCGCTTGTAATACGGTTCGGCGTAAGGCACCACGCCGATGTCGTGGAGGAAGTTATTCCAGAACCGGCTGTAGAGCAGGTGCAGCGTGGTGTGCTCCATACCGCCGTTATACCAGTCCACCTGACCCCAGTAGTCCAGCGCCTCCTTGGAGGCCAGAGCATCCGGGTTCTTCGGGTCCATGTAGCGAAGGAAGTACCAGGAGGAGCCTGCCCACTGGGGCATGGTGTCCGTCTCCCGCTTGGCAGGACCGCCGCAGCAGGGGCAGGTGGTGTTGACCCAGTCGGTCATGGCGGAGAGGGGAGATTCGCCGTCGTCGGTGGTCTCGTAGCTCTCCACATCCGGCAGCAGCAGGGGCAGCTCACTCTCCGGGAGCGCCACATAGCCGCACTTGTCACACTTCACAATGGGGATCGGCTCGCCCCAGTAGCGCTGACGGGAGAACACCCAGTCACGGAGCTTATAGTTCACCTTGGCGTGGCCGATGTTATTTTTCTCCAGATACTCAATCATGGCGGCCTTGGCCTCCTCCACCGAGAGGCCGGTGATGAAGCCGGAGTTCACCATGACGCCGGTAGCCACATCGGTAAAGGCTTCCTTGCTCAGATCCACCAGCGCGCCGTCAGCGCTGGCCACAACCTGAATGATGGGCAGGCCAAAGACCTGGGCAAACTCGAAGTCACGGGTGTCGTGGGCGGGGACGGCCATAATCGCGCCGGTGCCGTAGGTGGCCAGAACGTAGTCGGAGATAAAGATAGGGATCTCCTTGCCGTTCACCGGGTTGACGGCACGAACGCCTTCCAGACGGACGCCAGTCTTTTCCTTGGCAAGCTCAGTGCGCTCAAAGTCGGACTTGGAGGCGGCCTTGCGGACGTAGGCGGCGACCTCGTCGTAGTTGGTCAGCTTATCCTTCCACTTCTCCACATAGGCGTGCTCCGGGGCAATGACCATGTAGGTGGCCCCGAACAGCGTGTCGCAGCGGGTGGTATAGACCGTGAGGACATCGCCCTCGGTGGTCTGGAAATTGACCTCAGCGCCGGTGGAGCGGCCGATCCAGTTCTTCTGCTGGGTCTTGACCCGGTCGATGTAGTCCACGCTGTCCAGCCCGTCGATCAGCTTCTGGGCGTACTCGGTGATCTTGAGCATCCACTGGCTCTTCTCCTTGCGGACGACCTCAGAGCCGCAGCGCTCGCAGACGCCGTTGACCACCTCTTCGTTTGCCAGCACGCACTTGCAGGAGGTACACCAGTTCACGGGCATGGAGGTCTTATAGGCCAGACCATGCTTGAAGAGCTGGAGGAAGATCCACTGGGTCCACTTGTAGTAGCCCGGATCGGTGGTGTCCACCACTCTGTCCCAGTCGAAGGAGTAGCCCAGCATCTCAAGCTGGCTGGTAAAGGTCTTGATGTTCCGCTCTGTCACAATGGCAGGGTGGATGTGGTTCTTAATGGCAAAATTCTCCGTCGGCAGGCCAAAGGCGTCAAAGCCGATGGGGAACAGCACGTTGTACCCGTCCATCCGCTTTTTCCGCGCCACCACGTCCATGGCGGTATAGGGACGGGCGTGGCCCACGTGCAGGCCGTTGCCGGAGGGATAGGGGAACTCCACCATGCCGTAGAACTTGGGGCGGGTGGCGTCGCCGGTGACTGCGTGGAAGGCGTTGGCCTCCTTCCACTTCTGCTGCCATTTCTTCTCAATGGCGGTAAAATCGTATTTCATATTGATCACACTCTCTTTTGAAGATTGAATGCACGTTTGACGGGCGGCTAAGAGCCGCCCCTACCCATGATTGATTGTTTTCCGTTCATTGCGTAGGGACAATTCGCAGTCGCCTGCCGTCAAATACAAAACCCGGTCTCAAAGCCGATTCTGCTCCAACTCCTGCCGCCGCTGCTCACGGGCGTCCTCCAACAGGCCGGAGATATCCACCGTCTCGCCGTCCCGCCACAGTCGATCCAGGCTGTAAAATTCCCGCTGCTCCGGCAGGAAGATGTGTACCACCACGGTGGAGAAGTCCAGCAGCACCCAGCCGGACTCCCGCTCGCCTTCCCGATGATGCAGCTCCTCGCCCAGCTGCTCCGCCCGCTCTTCGCAGAGGTCGGCCAGGGTGCGGATCTGGGTGGTGGAGGTGGCGGTGCAGAGAATAAAGTAATCCGCCAGAATGGTAATGTCCCCCACGTGCAGAACTTCGATCTCCTTTGCCCGTTTGCTGTCCAGTGCCTTGACGATCTCCTCTGCCAGCAATTTCGCTTCTGCCATGTTACGCTTCCTTTCTATGAGCCAATAGCCAGTCCCGTGCCTCTAACGTTCGGTAGTGGATGGGCTGATGTTGGCTTGTGGTATGTTCGATCGTAATTTCCAGTCCCCGCAGCACAGCGGCGTCCAAATCGCAGTCAATCAACTCCCGCAGCTCCGCCGCCCAGGGGTACTTCCGGCTGGGCTCGGCGTAGTCTGCGATGTAGAGAATTTTCTCCAAGAGGGTCATATCCGCCTTCCCGGTGGTGTGCCAGAAAATAGCCTCGCAGACCTCGTCCGGCATACCAAAGACCGCCCGTGCGATGCCCGCTCCGCTTTTGGCGTGGAGCAGGGGGAGTGTCGTTTTTTCCATATCGTCTAACAGAATATCATACTTTTCGCAGGTTGACAACTGCTCTGAAAGCCCAAAATACTTGGTACAGTCGTGCAAAATGGCGGCTTTTCGGGCAAGGATCTCGTCTGCCCCCCAGCGGAGGGCCATTTTTGCGGCAGTCTCCTCCGTGCCCCGGATATGGGGAATGCGTTTTGCCTTTACCATGGAATAGCTGGCCGCCCGCAGTTCGGGGAACGACAGGCTTTTCAGGTCGGCGTGGGTGCCGTAGAGGTGATGCGTCAGGATATAGCCCCAGACACTCTCGTCCAGATATGCCCCGCTCTCTCCCTGTTGAAGCGATTCCCGTATCTGCGTAGAGGACACCTCCACCACATTGGGGTTCTCCACGGTGACGATTCTGGCGTTCCAGCTCTGCTCCAGCCGCTCCTTCTGGGCGGCAAAGACGGCTTCGCCGTCTCCCTCGCTCCGTCCGAAGGCGCACAGCCCGACAAGAGACGCAATCGCCTCCGGCTCGTGCCAGGTGTGAAAGGAGAGAAACATATCCGTCCCCATGAAGAGCCACAGGTCATCATCCGGGTACCGGGCTTTCAGCTCCCGCACCGTGTCGCTGGTATAGCTTTTCCCCGCCCGGCGCAATTCTATGTCCAGTACCTTGACTGGAATATGCAGCCCCAATCGGTCGGC
Organism: Oscillospiraceae bacterium; assembly: GCA_902775105.1. Lineage (GTDB taxonomy): Bacteria > Bacillota > Clostridia > Oscillospirales > Oscillospiraceae > Onthomonas. The sequence goes on along the minus strand of CACYLC010000030.1, from coordinate 12,861 downwards.
CATGATCTCTGCCATGGCCAGACGATCCTCGCCGGACGCCGAACAGCCGGACAGTGCCTTGTGGGGCGGGATTCCGGCGGGAATGATGAGCAGCTCCTCCAGATGGAGCGCCTTGGCCGCCGCCTTGGCCGCCGACATATGACCCAGATGGGGCGGGTCAAAGGTGCCGCCGTAAACGCCGATCTTCATGGGATTACTTCTTCACCAGAACGATTTTGTCTTTCTTGTCCTTCTTATGGCTGGGACGATAGAGGACAAAGCGGCTTCCGATGACCTGTACCGGGGCGGCTGCCGTCTGCTCGCACAGCTCGGCGCAGGCAGAACGGGCGTCGTACTCGGAATTTTCCAGCACCTTGCCCTTGACCAGCTCTCTGGCCTCCAATGCATCCCGGCACTGCTTGACCAGATTGTCCGAGATGCCGTCCTTGCCCACGGTGAGAATGGGCTCAATGGTGTTTGCCAGTGAGCGCAGCTGGGCACGCTGTTTGCTTGTCAGTTCCATGTGGGTTGCTCCTTATCTAAATATCCGTTGATGTAAAATGCAGTGGTCATCGGACGGGCGATTCATGAATCGCCCCTACTGGCTTCGACAGACAGTCGTAGGGGCCATTCACGAATGGCCCGTTTCATTTTCCCGCCAAATATTCCTCCAACACCTTTGCAAAGGCGCTCAGCGCCTTACCCCGGTGGGAGATGGCGTTCTTCTCCTCCGCCGTAAGCTGGGCGAAGGTCTTTTTCAGGCCGGGGACGAAGAAGATGGGGTCATACCCAAACCCGTCCGTCCCCATGGGGGCGTAGGCTACCATGCCGTCGCACTGACCCTCCCCCGTGAGCACCGTCCCGTCCGGAAAGGCGCAGGCGATGGAAGAGACGAAGTGGCAGGTACGGGGGCTTTGCCCCTGCATATTGCGGAGCAGCAGCCGGTATCTCCCCTCGTCGTCCAGACCCTCGCCGCCGTATCGGGCGGTATAGACGCCGGGAGCTCCGTTCAGTGCGTCCACGCAGAGGCCGGAATCATCGGCGATGGCAGGAAAGCCGCTGGCCTTGCAGACCGCCTCTGCCTTGAGCAGAGCGTTCTCCGCAAAAGTGGTGCCCGTCTCCTCCACGTCCACCTTGATACCCAGCTCGGACTGGAGGATGACCTCCACCCCCAGCTGGCTCAGAACCGCCTGCATCTCTTTCAGTTTGCCCTTGTTTTGGCTGGCCAGTACAAATTTCATGGGCTGTTCTCTCTTTCTGTCTTTGTCGACGGGACGTCGGGGACGCCGTCCCGTACGAATGACCATCGTGCGTAGGGGGCGGCGTCCTCGACGCCCCGATAGTCATGGCTAAATCTATCTTCTTATGCCGACCCCAACACCTTATTTTGTAGTTCGATCAATTCATGGATGCCCTTGGTGCAGAGCCGCACCAGCTTCTGCTGCTCCTCCACGTCAAAGGCTCTCCCCTCGCCGGTACCCTGAATCTCGATCAGCTTGTCCTCGTCGGTCATGACGCAGTTGAGATCCACCATGGCGTTAGAATCCTCCTCATAGCGAAGGTCGAGGAGCAGAGCGTTTTCCACGATGCCGGCGGAGATGGCGGCTACATTGTGTTGGATGGGATTTTCCTTGATCCAGCCGTTTTGGTAAAGCGTCCGGCAGGCCAGCGCCAGCGCCACAAAGCCGCCGGTGATGGAGGCGGTGCGGGTGCCGCCGTCTCCCTGCAAAACATCGCAGTCAACAGTGATCTGGAAGCCGGGCAGCTTTTTCAAATCCACTGCCGCCCGGAGGGAGCGGCCAATGAGCCGCTGAATCTCGGCGCTGCGGCCGGAGAGCTTCAGCTTGGAGACGTCCCGGCGGCTCCTGTCCCGGTTGGCTCGGGGCAGCATATTGTATTCCGCCGTCACCCAGCCCTCGTTCATGGGGACGTGGGGCGGAACACGGTTTTCCACGGACGCCGTGATATACACTTGCGTGTCGCCGCACTTGATGAGGCAGCTCCCCTCGGCAAAGCGGTTGATGTTGGGAATGATCTCCACCGGACGCAGCTCGTCCTTGGCTCGATTGTCAATGCGCTTCATAGCATTTCTCCTTGTCAGATAAAGGCTTTTACGAACTCGTCAGCGTCAAAGTAGCGCAAATCGTCGATGCCCTCGCCCACGCCGGCAAATTTCACCGGGAGACCCAGTTCCTGAGCGATGGCAATGGCAATGCCGCCCTTGGCGGTGCCGTCCAGCTTGGTCAGCACAATGCCGGTGATGCCGCAGGACTCCTTGAACTGCTTGGCCTGAATGAGGCCGTTCTGTCCGGTGGTGGCGTCCAATACCAGCAGCGTCTCCTTGGAGCAGTAGGGGCACTCCCGCTTGATAACCCGGTCGATCTTGTTCAGCTCGTTCATCAGGTTGGTCTTGTTGTGGAGCCGTCCGGCGGTGTCCACCAGCACCACGTTGGTCTGCTTGGCGTTGGCAGAGTTGAGTGCGTCAAAGACCACGCTGGCAGGGTCGGCGCCCTCCCCCTGCTTGATAATATCGGCGCCGCAGCGCTGAGCCCAGATGGTGAGCTGCTCAGAGGCGGCGGCACGGAAGGTATCGGCAGCGGCAAAAACCACGGATTTTCCCTCGTTTTTCAGGATGTTGCCGATTTTGCCGATGGTCGTGGTCTTGCCCACGCCGTTGACGCCGATGAAGAGGACGACGGCGGGGGTGCTGTACAAAATCAGCCGTTTGTCACCCACGTTCAGCATATCCGCCAAAATCTCCCGCATGACCTCCCGGGCATGCTCGGTGTCGCCGATCTTCTCCTCCTCACAGCGCTCCCGAAGCCGCTGGACTGCCTTGACGGAGGACTCCACGCCCATATCCGCCAGAATCAGCCGCTCTTCCAGCTCGTCATAGAAGTCGTCGGTCAGCTTGGTGTAGGTATTGAAGATGTTCAGTTTTTTAATTGCGTCAAAAAATCCCATGATAATCACTCCTGTCATTGAGGGAATGTCCTGTCCCAGATATTGCGTAGGGGCGAGGCATGACCCGCCCGTATGTCAGATTACCGTAATCGGCGGGCAAGGTGTGCCTTGCCCCTGCCGGTTATCGGGCGCTGATCCCCAACTCCCGCTCCACCTCGTTGAGGTTGAGGGTCAGAATCCGGGAGATGCCCTTTTCCTGCATGGTGACGCCGTAGAGGACGTCCGCCTCTTCCATGGTGCCCCGGCGGTGGGTGATGGCAATAAACTGGGTCTTGTCCGTCATATTGCGCATATACTGGGCAAATCGCACCACATTACTCTCATCCAATGCAGCCTCGATCTCGTCCATGACGACGAAGGGGGCGGGGCGCACCTTGAGGAAGGCAAAGTACAATGCGATGGCCACGAACGCTTTCTCCCCGCCGGAGAGCAGGGTCAGCACCTTCAGCGCCTTGCCGGGGGGCTGCACCTTGATCTCAATGTCGCAGTTCAGAATATCATTGGGGTCAGCCAGCTCCAGCGACGCCTTGCCGCCGCCAAACAGCTCATGGAAGGTGGTTGTAAACGCCTCGCCGATGCGCCCGAACTGGACGGCAAAGATCTTCTCCATCTCCGAGGTAATGTCCCCGATGATGCCCTCCAGCTCGCCCTTGGCCTGAAGCACATCGTCCCGCTGGCCGGTCAGATACTCATACCGCTCATTGACCCGCTGGAACTCCTCCACGGCGCCCACATTGACGTTGCCCAGGGCGGAAATCTTCCGTTTCAGCTCGCTGATCCGGCGGCTGGCCTTGTGGACGGATTCCAGCTCCTGCCGCTGGCTCTGGGCGGTGTCGTAGCTCAGCTCATAGCTGTCCCACAGCTTATCCAGAAGCTGTTTTTCCTCCATAGCGGCAGCCGTCTTGCGCTGCTCTAAGATAGAGCATTCCCGCTCCATTTTGAGCAGCTCCTCGTTCTTCTCTCTGGCGTCCTTGTCCGCCTGCGTGCGCTTGCCTTCCAGCTCCAGCTTCTGCCGGGTGAGGGCTTCTATGCTCTGCTGCTGGGCGGCCTGACGCTGATAGAGAGCCGCCAACGCCTGCTGCTCACGCTCAATCTGGCTTTTCAGGCTCTCGTTTTTGCCCTCAAACTCACGGATCTGGTTCAGCCGGGACTCCCGGTCGCCGGAGATATCCCGTGCCATGGCACGCAGCTCGCCCAGCGCCTGCTCCGTAGCGGATTCCTCCGCCTCCAATGCGGCCAGCTCCGCCCGGAGTTCGGAGAGCTGCCGCTGCAAGTCGTCCTGCTGCTGGCGCAGTTTCGCCTGTCCCTCGGTCTTTCCGGCGCTCTCTGTCCGGGTGGCCGCCGCCGCCCCCTCCAGCTTGGAAATGCGGGCAGAGGCGGACTGGGTATCCTCCTCCACCTGACGGGTACGGTCGGCCAGCGCCGCCAGCTCCGCTTTACAGGTCTCCGCCTGACGGTTCAGCGCGTCGATCAAAATATCATACTGACCCACTTCGCCCTGACGCTTCAGAATCAGGTCGTCCTGCTCCCGCTTTTTGCCCTGAGCCAGTTCAATGTCGTAGTTTGCCGCAGAGACCTCCCGCTTGGCGTCAGAGAGCACCTGCCGTGCCTTGTCAAGGCTTTCCCGGACACCCACTGCCTGTTGGCGCAAACGCTCCAATTCGCTGGCACGGGTGAGAATTCCGGCGCTGCGGCTGGCAGAGCCGCCGGTCATGGCACCGCCGGGATTTAAGACCTGTCCGTCCAGGGTGACGATGCGGAAGGAGTAGCCAAACTTTCTTGCCATGGCGATGGCGGAATCCATCTTGTCGCAGATGACCACCCGCCCCAGCAGGTGGGAGAAGATATGTTCCAGTCGGCTGTCGTAGGAAATGAGCTGGTTCGCAATGCCTACGAACCCCGGCTCTCTGTCCAAATTCCGCTCCTTCAGGAAACCGGGCTTCACCTCGCTGACGGGCAGGAAGGTGGCCCGCCCGCCGTCCCGGCGTTTCAGGTATTCAATGGCTCGCTTGCCGTCCTCGGCTCGCTCCACCACAATGTTCTGCATGGCGCCGCCTAAAGCGATCTCAATGGCCACGGTATATTCGTCCGGCACCCGCAGCAGCTCCGCCACGGTGCCGCAGACATTCTGAAGCTGCCCCCGCTGGGCGGCCTGCATCACCGTCTTGACCGCCTTGGAGTAGCCCTCGTACATCTTCTCCATCTCGGAGATCATGTGGATGCGGCTTTGGAGATTGTTATCCTCCATGGTGAGGCGGCTTAACTGATCGGTGGCGGCGTCCAGCCGTTTTTGCCGGGCTTGCAGGCGAAGCTGATAGCCGCTGACCTGATTGGCAAGCCCAGTAGCCGTCTCTCTGGCCTCATTCAGCGCCTGCTCCTTTTCCGCCCGCTCGCCTTCCGCCTGCTCCAAGCGGCGGCTGTTTTCCTGTAATTGAGCTTTCAGCACCGTCTCCCGATCCAGCAGCTCCTGGGCGGAGGCGGAGAGGGCGGAGAGCTGCGCTTTGGCGTCGGCGGCAGAGGCGCTTTCCGTGGCCTCCCGCTGGTGCAGCCGTGCCAGCTCTTCCGCAATCGCGCCTGCCTGACTTTCCAGCGCCTCAAAAGCAAGCTGCCGGTCGGTGAGGGTGCGGTTTAATTCCTTCTGGCTCTGGCGCAGCTCCTCCAATCGGGTCTCCCGCTGGCTGATCTGTCCGGCAATGGAGTCCGCCCGATCCTCCTGCTGATCCAGCTCTCTGGAAAGGCGCTCGGCGTTGTCCTTGTTGTTCTGTACCTGGTTTTGCAAAATGGCAATGGCGGATTCCCGCTCGCCGGCGTCCGACGTCAGAGCGGAGAGCCCTATACGAAGCTGATCGGCATCGATGTCCAACTGCCGCATCTGTGCGGCCAATTCTTCCGTGCGGGTATAGAATTTCTGCTGCTCACGGGACGCCTCGTCCCGCTGGCGGGTGGCCTCCTCGAAATCGCTGAACAGCTTGCGGTTGTCCTGACGGAGTCTGTCTAAGTTCTCCATCCAGACAGAAATTTCCAGTCCCCGCAGCTCGTCCCGGTAGAGCAAAAACTCCTTTGCCTTTTCCGCCTGCTCCCGCAGCGGCTCCACCTGCAATTCCAGTTCGGAGATTTTGTCCCCGATGCGCAGGAGATTATCAGTGGTCTTGTCCAGCTTGCGCTCGGCGTCCTCCTTCCGGTGGCGGAACCGGGAGATACCTGCCGCCTCCTCAAAGACGGCTCTTCTCTCCTGTCCCCGGGTGGACAGAATCTCGTCAATTTTGCCCTGACCGATGATGGAGTAGCCCTCACGGCCCAGACCCGTGTCCATAAAGAGGTCGTTGATGTCTCTCAGGCGGCAGGACTGGCGGTTAATATAGTATTCACTCTCTCCCGAACGATAATACCGCCGGGTCACCATGACCTCGCTCTCCTCCATGGAGGCGATGGTATGTTCGGAGTTGTCCAAAATGAGGGAGACCTCGGCATAGCCCGTCTGCTTCCGCTTCTGGGTGCCGCCGAAGATCACGTCCTCCATCTTGCCGCCCCGGAGGGCCTTGGAGGACTGCTCACCCATGACCCAGCGGATGGAGTCGGAGAGATTCGATTTGCCGCTGCCGTTGGGCCCGACAATGGCGGTGATGTCCTCGCCAAAGCTCAGTACCGTCTTATCAGGGAAGGACTTAAATCCCTGTATTTCCAGTGCTTTTAAGTACACGCTGCTACCTCGCTGATCCGTTTCCATACAATGACAGTTTATTATATCAGTAAGCGAGGCGTTTTGCAACGCAGAAATGACGAAAAAGCCGCTATTCGTACGGGACAGCGTCCCCAACGTCCCGCCGTTGACTGCCAGATTTCTGTCATCGGCGGGATGTCGAGGACGCCATCCCGTACGCACATTCATATGAACATTTTTCCGTTGCCAGCGGATTCCAGCGCCACCGCTTCGGCCACCCTGATGCCGTCCACAGCAGCGCTCATAATGCCCCCTGCAAACCCGCAGCCCTCGCCGCAGGGGAAGATACCCCGGACGTTGGCCTGTAACGTCTCGTCCCGCAGTACCCGAAGGGGCGACGACGACCGGCTCTCCATGCCGGTCAGTACCGCCTCCGAATGGGCGAAACCGTGTACCTTTCGGTCAAGGAGGGGGAGGGAACCCCGCAGGGTGTCCGCCACATAGTCCGGGAGGCATCCTGCTACATCTGTCCAGTTCACCCCCGGACGGTAGGTGGGCTTAACAGCGCCCCCGGCAGAGGATGCCCGCTTTTGCAGAAAGTCCCCCACCAGCTGGGCAGGCGCTTTGAATCCGCCGCCACCCAACTCATAGGCCGCCCGCTCCCACTGCTCCTGAAAGCGGACGCCGGCCAGCGGGTCTGTGCCGGGATAATCCGCCGGGCTGACGCCCACCAAAAATCCCCCGTTAATGTTCACCCCGTCTCTCGCCCGATAGCTCATGCCGTTGGTGACCAGTCTCCCCTCCTCGGAGGCGGAGGCCACTACCACGCCGCCGGGACAGACGCAGAAGGAAAAGGCGCTGCGCCCATCCGGCAGGTGGCAGGACAGGTGGTAGTCGCTGGGAGGCAGCTTGTCCCACCCAGCGCCGTACTGCGCACGGCTGATGGCATCCTGATGATGCTCAATGCGGACACCCACGGCGAAGGGCTTCGCCTCCATGAGCAGTCCCGCCTGATGGAGCATGGCAAAGGTATCCCTGGCGGAGTGTCCGGGGGCAAGAATCAGGTGGTCTGTTGGGATGACTTCTTTTCCTCGCTCACTCGTCGCCTCCACCCCGGTCAGTCTGCCTCCCTCGATGCGCAGGCCGGTGAGCGCTGTCTCAAACCGCACTTCACATCCCAGGCGAAGCAGCTCCGCCCGGAGATTTGCCACCACCTGACGGAGGACGTCGGTTCCCACATGGGGACGAAAGGAGTAAGCCACATCACAGGGCGCACCGAACGCTACAAAGGTGTCTAAAACAGCGGAAATGCGGGGGTCATGGGTTCCGGTCGTCAGCTTGCCGTCGGAGAAGGTGCCTGCGCCCCCCTCGCCGAACTGGACATTGGAGCGGGTGTCTAATAGTCCCGTCTGCCAGAAGCGCTCCACGTCCCGCTGCCGCTGCTCCACCGGACGTCCCCGCTCCAGTACAATAGGGGGGATGCCCCCTCGAGCAAGGTACAGTGCGGCAAACAGTCCCGCCGGCCCCATGCCCGCCACTACGGGACGGGAGCCGCTCCAGGTCGGATGCTCCGGGAAATGGTAGGCGTTCTTCTCCAGCCGCTTGACAGAGGCGTCCGCCCGTCTCAAAACCCCTGCCTCATCGTCCACCCGGACATTAACGGTGTAGACCAGTTTGAGGTCGCTCTTTTTTCGAGCGTCAATGGACTGCTTAACCAACTGGATTTCCCGCAGGTCTTTCGGACTCATATGGAGCAGCTTCGCCGCCCGTTTTTTCAGCGCCTCCCCGTCAGCATCTAAGGGAAGGCGGATGTTTGCGATTTGAAGCATTTGTATCACCTGAGGTAGTTTAGCACATCGGGCGGGATTTTTCCACCGTCGCAACCAAAAGTTGCGCCGTAGTTGGTAGACGACACCCGGCGGTTATGCTAGGATAAGTCCAGAAAGGGGGTGAGCTTCATGATCATGTTTTCACCTATGCTATTTCTGTTTCTTTGCCTGGTCATTGGGGCGATTGTCCTTCTCGTCTACCTGCTTCGTCTTGTCATCAAGGCGCTGAAAAAATACATCTCCTCCGAACCAGTTCGTGCGGAGAAGGCGGGCATCAAGAAGTCCCTGGGCCAGGTGCTGAAAGAGCATCGTACAAGCTGCCAGATGACCCAGGAATTTGTGGCCGAGTCACTGGGCGTCAGCCGTCAGGCAGTCAGCAAGTGGGAAAACGGCACCGCCGACCCCTCCACCTCCAACCTGCTGGCGCTGGCAAAGCTGTACGGTATCTCGGCGGAGGAGCTGATCCGCAGTGTGGAGACAAAGAAGGCCGAAGAATAACAGTGATATGATCCAGCGGGCGATCAAGGATCGCCCCTACGCATTTTCCCTTCTTCCCCGCATACCCTCTTGTGAGGTGATATGCTTTGGTGGGTTACTTACACTTTACGGGCAAACGCGGGCGGACGCAGTTCGTTCTCCATGATGTACTGGGGCTCACCGTCTGGGAGGCGCAGCTCCCCCATACGCAGGAGAGCCGCTTTGCCCGCCGCCGGACGCTGAAGGCGCTGGATCGGCTGGATCGGGCGGGGTGCCGAAGGCTGCTTGCCCCCTGCCCGCTGATGCCCCAATATCCCGCCGTCCACACCCGGGGACTGTGGCAGGCATTGGCGGTGCCTCTGGCGCTGACCGATCTCCGAGTTCGGGGGCTGGAGCCCCGCCGCTCGGTGGCGGCGCTGCAAAGTGACCGGATGACCCGCTCCCTCTACCGCACCTGTATCGCCCTTGCCGGGGAGGTGGGGGCTCTCTCTCTCTCCGTGCGGCAGGATAACGGTCTGGTCTGGCGGCTCCAGCAGGAGCTGGGGCTGCCTCTGGTGGATCGGCCGGGAGATGTGACTCTCTCCTTTCAGCCAGGCGTGAGTCAGCCCGGTTTTTTCCCCCTGGGCGGCGATGATCCGGAGATTGGCTGCTTCCGTCTGACGCTCCCCGGTCTGACCCTTCCGGAGGGCTGTCCGGAGCTGCCGGTACTGGCAGCACTGCTGGATGCAGGACGCCTGCCCCTTCATCAGATGCTGGTGATACCAGATTTTTCTTGACAGGCAGGGAAAAAACGCCTATACTGTGTTAATAATGTATCATTATGCCATTTTGAAGGCTTGCAGTTGGCAAATTACCTTCCTGCGCCGGAAAAATGGGGTATTTTATGGGCAAAATCGACTTAACATGAAGAAAGGTGATCATTATGGCAAATCCCGTCAAGCTGACCCCCAAACGCCTCAAGGAACTGCAGGACGAAATGGTATGGATGAAAACCGTCCGTGAGAAAGAGGTTGCCGAACAGATCAAAGAGGCTCGCTCCTTCGGAGACCTGTCCGAGAACAGCGAGTACGACGAGGCCAAAAACGAGCAGGGCAAGCTGTATTCCCGCGAGGCGGAGGTTCAGGCCATTCTGGACAACTATATCCTGATCGAAGAGGACGCCTCTGACGACACCGTCATCAATCTGGGCTGCACGGTCACCGTCCTCGATCTGGATCTGGACGAGGAGGAGGAGTACCGCATCGTCGGCTCTCAGGAGGCTGACCCCATGGAGGGCCGCATCAGCGAGGAATCTCCCTTCGGCAAGGCTCTGATGGGCAAGGAAGTGGGCGACGAGATTGTGGTTGAGGCCCCTGTGGGCGAGCTGAAATATCGGGTCGTGAACATCGCAGTCAACCGCTAAATATCCCACATACAAGAGAGGACAGAGACATTATGGCAAAGTATGTGAACCCGGAGGAGGGCAAGAGCGTCAGCGAACTGCTCCAGATCCGTCGGGACAAGCTGACCGATTTGCAGGCAGCAGGACAGAATCCCTTCGCCCTGACCAAGTACGTCGTGACCCACCATTCCGCCGATATTCTGGCCAACTTTGACGCGCTGGAGGAGCAGACTGTATCCGTGGCGGGACGGCTGGTCTCCAAGCGGGGCATGGGCAAGGTCAGCTTCTGCGATTTGCAGGACAAAGAGGGCAAGATCCAGCTCTACGTCCGCCGGGATCTGGTGGGCGAGGAGCGCTATGCCTGGTTTAAAAAGTACGACATCGGTGACATTGTGGGCGTCACGGGACAGGTGTTCAAGACCCAGAAGGGAGAGATCTCCGTCCGGGCAGAGTCTGTCACGCTGCTGTCCAAGAGTCTGCTCCCCCTGCCGGAAAAGTTCCACGGTCTGACTGACAAGGAGCTGCGCTATCGCCAGCGGTACGTGGATCTCATCGTCAATCCCGAGGTGAAGGACACCTTCATTAAGCGCAGCCAGATCATGCGGGAGCTGCGGAGCTTCCTGGACGGCCGTGGTTTTCTTGAGGTGGAGACGCCCATCCTCACCCCCTTTGAGATCGGCGCCGCCGCCCGTCCCTTCTACACGCACCACAACACCCTGGACATGGATATGGTACTCCGTATTGAGACAGAGCTCTATCTGAAGCGCCTGATGGTGGGCGGTCTGGAGCGGGTCTATGAAGTGGGCCGTATTTTCCGCAACGAGGGCATGGATCCCAAGCACAACCCGGAGTTTACCACCATTGAGCTGTATCAGGCGTTTACTGACTTCCGCGGTATCATGGAGCTGGTAGAGGACATGATGAAAACGGTGGCGCAGAAGGTCTGCGGTTCGCTGGTCATCCCCTATCAGGGGCACGAGATCGACCTGGGTCACTGGGAAAAGCTGACCATGATTGAGGCCGTCAAAAAGTATTCCGGCGTGGACTTTAACGACTGGAAAACGGACGAGGACGCCATTGCCTGCGCCAAGGAGCATCATGTGGACTTGCCGGAGGTTCCGACCAAGGGCGCTATTCTGGCCGAGTTTTTCGACGCATATGTGGAGGAAAATCTGATCCAGCCCACCTTTATCTATGATTACCCGGTGGAGATCAGCCCGCTGGCCAAGCGCAAGCCGGATGATCCCGCCTTTACCGAGCGGTTTGAGTACTTCATCAACGCCACCGAGTTCGGCAACGCCTTCTCCGAGCTGAATGACCCCATCGACCAGCGGGAACGCTTCGAGCGTCAGGTGGCCGAGCGCAAGGCACTGGATCCCGAGACCACCGCTCAGGTGGACTACGACTATATTAGCGCCTTGGAGTACGGCATGCCCCCCACGGGCGGTCTGGGCTTCGGCGTGGATCGGCTGGTCATGCTGCTCACCAACAGCGATTCCATTCGGGACGTGCTGCTGTTCCCGACCATGAAGCCGGAGGCATATTGAGTTCTCATTTCAATAGAATTCATTGTTTTCAAGCTCATTTTGAATCAAAAGAGTTTTATCTGACCAGAATATTGACCTGAATCGCCAGATTTGAAACATCATAAAACGCCCAAACAAAGAAGCCGCGATGATAATAGGTTCTATCATAAATGTTGGGGTCGGGTGTGCAGACACCCGACCCTGTTTTTGGCGCTTTTAGCTTGACAAAACCCCTGGTTCTACCAGGGGTAAATAAAAAAGCCTTGGCAAATAAAATCTCCATAGTATAGTAGATAATGGTTTGGCAACCACATCACTTACAATACTAGGAGGTTTTACGCAAAGTGAAAAACGAAGTAATGCATACAGCAAACTCAAACTATCGGTGTGAGTATCATATAGTGTTTGCACCGAAATACAGAAGGAAAATAATATATAAGCAGTTAAAAGCGGACCTCGGAGAGATCATGCGAAAGCTGTGCAAAGAGATGAAAGTAGAAATAATCGAAGCGAAAGCATGTCCCGACCATATTCATATGTTGGTAAGTATACCACCCTATCTGAGTGTAGCAGAATTTGGGGGAACGCTCAAGAGTAAGAGCGCACTGATGATATTTGATCGGCATGCAAATTTAAAGTACAAGTATACAGAGGGCTGCAACAACAAGACCAAAGTGCTTAAACGTGTTTGCTTTGGCGTCCATAATTTCAAACGTTTTAGAAATAGAATCCTGCATGGTACTTCCTAAAGAAAATGTACCTGCACTTTGCAGTGCCGGTACATTTTCTTTAGGCTTATTTTGTCTCTACCCCAACTATTGACGTAGAGCCGAAAAATCGCTCTATTTCGCTTATTTCGCAGCCTTGGCGGCCTTGATCTCGGAGATCAACTGAGGCACGACCTTGAACAGGTCACCCACGATGCCGTAGTCGGAGACGCCGAAAATGGGAGCGGTCTCGTTCTTGTTGACGGCAATAATGGTCTCGGAATCCTGCATACCTGCGGTGTGCTGGATAGCGCCGGAGATGCCCAGAGCCACATAG
>CACYLC010000029.1 GCA_902775105.1 Oscillospiraceae bacterium | reverse complement strand
ATGGTCTAATGGATATACAGAGGGCTGCAACAACAAGACCAAAGTGCTTAAACGTGTTTGCTTTGGCGTCCGTAATTTCAATCGTTTTAGAAATAGAATTCTGCATTGTGCTTCCTCAAGAAAATGTACCTGCACTTTGCAGTGCCGGTACATTTTCTTTAGGCTTATTTTTTCTCTGCCCCAACTATTGACGTAGAGCCATTAAACTCCGACGGCAGATAAAATATGATTTACTTTTTGCCCTTGCGGATGCGTCCTTCCTTGAGGACAATTGCGGTACGGGCAGGCAGATACAGCTCAATAAAGCACCGACCGTCGAACGCCTTGACGGGATAGGTCATGTGGTATACCAGACCATTGCCGCCGTACTTGAAGTCATCGGTGCTGAACTCCACAGTGTAGTCCGCATTGTTGGGTACAGGGATCAGGACATTGGTCTGGGAGCGGAAGGGACTGAAGTTGAAGGCGAAAATCAGACCCTTACGGTAGAATGCAATGGTCTGGAATTCACCGCTGATGTACTCCAGATCAGCCATGCGCTGAGCAAACAAATCCTTCCGCTTGGCCAGAGCGATCATGTCACGGTCAAAGTCACCCAGCCACTGATACTTCAACTCAGGATCGTCCAGCAGATGCCACTGACGGCGGCAGTAATGAAAACTCCAGCCGTTGCCCTCGCGGGGGAAGTCAATCCATTCGGGATGGCCGAACTCGTTACCCATGAAGTTCAGATATGCCTCTCCGCCGCCGGCCAGTGTGAACAGCCGAATCATCTTGTGCAGAGCGATGGCACGGTCGATGACCATATTGTGGCAGTCTTTCCGCATGTCGGTGTACATAGCAGCATCGGCCAGACGGAAAATCATAGTCTTATCGCCCACCAGCGCCTGATCATGGCTCTCCACATAGGCCACAGTATTCTCACCGGGGCGGCGCAGGCACATATCACCCCACATCTGCTGGATATCCCAGAACTCGTCCTTCCGTTCTTTAACAGTGCGGACCCACATATCAGGCAGACCCATCCCCAGACGGTAGTCAAAGCCAATGCCGCCGTCCTGAATGGGCAGGCACATACCGGGCATGCCGGACATATCCTCGGCAACCGCGATGGCTTCGGGGTTGACTTGGTGGATCAGTTCAGTTGCAAGCTGAAGATACGTAATCGCCTCCACATGGGTGTTCATGGAGAAATACTTGTGGTTGTCGTCGAAGTCGGAGCCAAGGCCATGGTCGTGATAGAGCATGGAGGTGACGCCGTCAAACCGGAAGCCGTCGAAGTGATATTCCGTCATCCAGAATTTCAGGTTGGACAGCAGGAAGTGGATCACTTCGTCCTTGCCGTAGTTGAAGCACTTGGTATCCCAGGCCGGATGATCGCCCTTGGCACCGTCGTGGAAGAACTGCCATGTGGTGCCGTCAAACATGTTGATCCCCTCAGCAGTGTTCTTAACGGCATGGGAGTGAACCACATCCAGCAGAACCCGAATCCCCAGCTTGTGGGCGGTATTGACCAGATGCTTTAAATCCTCGGGCTTGCCAAACCAGCTGGAGGCGGCAAAGAAGTTAGAGACCTGATAGCCAAAGCTGCCGTAATAGGGATGCTCCATGATAGCCATCAGCTGAACGGTGTTATAGCCGGCCTTCTTAATGCGAGGCAGGGTGTACTTGGCAAAGTCCAGATAGCTGCCGACCTTACCTTCTTCCTGAGCCATGCCTACGTGAGCCTCATAAATGAACAGACCCTTACCGGGCTTGAAGTCCTGATCTGTCCACTGGAACACCTTCTTGTCGTCCACGACCTCGGCGCACCACTGATAGGTTTGGCTGTCCTGCACCACTCGGCGGGCATAAAGAGGAATATGCTCGGTACGCTGCAAATTGGCGTCAACAATCGTCTTGACCTTGCAGCCATCCCACAAAACATCGTCGCCCTCCAAATACAGCTCCCAGTTGCCATTTCCGATCCGCTTCATGGGATACTGAGTCTGATTCCAACCATTGAAATCGCCGGTCAGGTAGAGCTGATATGCACTGGGTGCCCACTCCCGGTAGATCCAGCCACCATCCACATGATGGATACCGAAGTAATCTGCGCCGTTGGCAAAGTCATTGAGCGTGCCCCCGTTGGACAGCAGACGACCCTTGGTATCGTGGTAGCAAGCCATACGCAGGTCAATGTCCCCCTCAAAAGGCATCAGCTGAGGGTTGAGTTGCAGAATCCGATACACGTTTTTTCCTCCTTTATTACTGCTTGCCGCCGGAAATCCCTGGCAAGCTAGTGCATAAACTTGCAGATGGATATGTTATATTATACATCAAAATAAGTTTCGTGCAAATAGACAAAAATGACGAATCGAAACGTCACATTTTGTCGTTAATTATGCCAAGAAATTAAAAAATCCATTCGTTTTGTTTCATAATTTCGCATTATTAGTTTTTTAGTCATTGATTTTTCGTCAAAATGACGGAAGTTTTTGCCGGAATAGGCTTCGAGTCTGGTGAAACACTAGAAAAACCGGCAGACAGATCCGCACAATCTGTCACACGGAAGGAGGTATTTGCAATTGGAAAATCAGTTTGATCTCTACAGTTTACCCAGCGGCTTTGCCAATGCTCTGGCAGCCGATCCGGCAGCACTGGAGGCCTTTCTCGACATGGGACGGGAGAAGCAAAAAACGTTGATCCAACAGACCAAAGGCGTTCGCTCCAAGGAGGAGATGAAGTCTCTTGCACGGTCGCTGTACGCGTAGTTAAAAAAGAGGGCTGCCGATCAACAGCCCTCTTTTGTTAAAACAGAATGCTACGCAGCTCGTCCACGCCCTGCCGTTTTTCCGCAGAGAACGGCAGCAATGGGTACTGCTCCCCTAACTCCAGCGTCTCACGTATGCGCTGGAGATTGGGGGCGATCTCGCTCTTTTTCAGCTTGTCCAGTTTATTCGCCACCACGATCACGGGGCAGCCGGTTAATTTGAACCAATTCATCATGGTCACATCGTCCGCAGTAGGCTTGTGCCGGGCGTCGACAATTTGCACCCCTTGCGTGATGAGTCCGGAGCGGAAGTATGCCTCCATCAGACGCCCCCAGCGGTCTCGCTCTGCTTTGGAGACCTTGGCGTATCCGTAGCCCGGCAGGTCTACCAAATAGATTTGCCCGTCGATGAGGAAGTAGTTCACCTGACTTGTCTTTCCGGGAGCACTGCCTACACGGGCGAAGTTCTTTCGATTCAGCAGGCAGTTGATCACAGAACTTTTTCCTACATTGGATCGTCCCGCAAAGGCCAACTGAGGGCGGCCGTCCCGGACAAAATCTTTCGGCTTGACCGCACCGATGCAGAATTCCGCTTTATTGAAGTTTAAATTCATAACGCACCCTCACTGTCGAATGGCGTTGGGCTGGGAGAGCGTCGAAGCGCTGCCAACAAATTCCAGAGTAAAGTCGGGCTGCCTTTGTGTTTCAGAGAAATCAAGCGCCTCCGCCAGCACCTGGTCCACCTGCTCCACAGTGATGAACCGGAGGGCGGAACGCACGTTTTGATCGATTTCTTCCAGATCTTTCTCATTTTCGGCGGGAATAATGACCGTTCGAATGCCGTTTCGGAAGGCAGCCATGGTCTTTTCCTTCAATCCGCCGATGGGCAGTACTCTTCCCCGGAGCGTTACCTCACCTGTCATGGCAAGGCCGCACTTCACCTTGGCTCCCGTCAGTGCGGAGACAATGGCGGTTGTAATGGTAATTCCCGCCGAGGGTCCGTCCTTGGGTGTGGCCGCCTCAGGAAAATGGATGTGGATATCCTGCTTTTTATAGAACTCCGGGTCAATGCCCAGCTGAGTGGCCCGGCTGCGGATATAGGAAACGGCAGAATGACAGGACTCCTCCATCACTTTACCCAAATTGCCCGTGGACTCCACCCTGCCGGAGCCGGGGACAACATTGACCTCTACCTCCAGCAGCTCGCCGCCAACAGCCGTCCATGCAAGGCCGCTGACAATGCCTACCTGGGGCGAGCGGGCCAGTTTTTCCGGGTGGTAGCGGCGTGGGCCGAGATATTGCTCCACGTTGTCGCCATTGACACTGACTTTTTTCTTCGCCTCTTCGCTGACAAGCTCCACGGCCGCCTTACGGCACAGCTGACCCAGCTTGCGCTCCAGCAGCCGGACGCCGGACTCCCTGGTGTAGCCGGCGATGATCTCCCGGATGGCATCGTCTGTCACCCGAAGCTGACTGGCTCTGAGGCCGTGACGTTTCAGCTCTTTGGGCAGTAGGTGCCGCCGGGCAATCTGCAGCTTTTCCTCATCGGTGTAGCTGCCCAGCTCAATGATCTCCATGCGATCCATCAGCGGACGGGGCACGGTGGAGAGATCATTTGCGGTAGTGATAAAAACGACGTCGGAGAGGTCGAAAGGCAGTTCTAAAAAGTGATCCCGGAAGGTGCTGTTCTGCTCAGCGTCCAGCACCTCCAGCAGTGCCGAAGCCGGGTCGCTCCGCTGATCGGCACCCAGCTTGTCGATCTCGTCCAGCAGGATCAGCGGATTGGCAGTACCTGCCTTGGAGATGGCAGCAATGATCCGTCCTGGCATAGCGCCGATATAGGTCTTGCGATGTCCTCTGATCTCTGCTTCGTCGTGAATACCACCCAGAGAGACTCTCGCCATTTTCCGATTCATTGCCCTTGCGATGGAGGATGCAATCGAGGTTTTACCTACGCCGGGTGGGCCGTAGAGACAGAGGATCTGTCCTCTCAGCTCCGGTGAGAGCTGTTTGACAGCCAGAAACTCCAAAATACGCTCCTTGACCTTTTCCAGTCCGTAATGGTCGGCATCCAGAATCTTGCGGGCGGCCTCCACATTGAGCCGCTCCTTGCTCTTTTTGGTCCACGGCAGCTCCAGGCAGACATCCAAATAGTTCCTTGATACTGCCGCCTCGGCAGAGCCAAAGGGCTGCTTTTCCAGTCGGCGCAGCTCCTTATTTAGCTTATCCTCCACCTCTTTGGGGAGATGGGCCTTTTCAATCCGGGTACGATACTCGACAAGCTCGTCGTCAGAGCCACCCTCTCCAAGTTCGGACTGGATCACCTTGATCTGCTCCCGCAGGTAATATTCCCGCTGAGCCTGATTCATGTGGTCACGGATCTTGCTCTCCAAATCCCGCTCAACTGTCAGCACCTGAAGCTCCCGTGCCAGGATCTGATTCATCTTTTCCAGCCGGCGCACCGGACGCAGCTCGTCCAGAATGAGCTGCTTATCCTCCGTGCGGATGGGAATATTCTGGGCAATATAGTCTGCGATATAGCCCGGATCCTCGCTGGTAAATACATTGAGCATGAGATCGGGAGAAAATCCCTCCGACAGCTCGCCGTAACGCTGGAAAAGGTCATAGGTCTGACGCACGACAGCCTCGTTTCTCGGCGTATTTCTCATTGTCTCGGCAAGTGCGTCAATGGTCTGGACGGAGGCAAGCAGCCACGGTTTGGTTTTGACCAATTCCAACAGTCTCGCCCGGTAGCGCCCCTCTACCATAACCCGAATATTGTTGTCCGGCAGCCGCAGCAGCTGGCGAACGGAACAGATCGTACCTACATCGTAGAGATCATGCTGCTCCGGCTGCTCGGTCATAATGGAGCGTTGAGTGACAAGAAAAATTTCCTCTCCCTGCTCCATCGCCTGCTCCAACGCCTTCATGGACAGCTCTCTGCCCACATCAAAGTGTATCATCATGCTGGGAAATACGGTCAGACCGCGCAGGGCCAGTGCAGGCAGCAGGCGGCCCTCTTCCACAACAATTTCATTTTCGCTCATTTTTTCACCTCCATAGAGAAAAATTGGCCGTAAGGCCGTCAGATGGACGGTCTTGCGGCCAAATGCGTTATATTAGAATAAATCAGGAGGCATCTCCTCTGTACTTTCGCCGCTGCATCTCCTGGACGGTCTTTGCACCCAGCCGGGCAGGCGGACGTTTCAGCCGTTCCTCGTCCCGTTCGATCAATGGCTTCCCCTCGCCGCGCACGCTCTTCTCGGTGATCGTCACCTTGGTGATGGCAGGATCGGAGGGAATCTCGTACATTAGTTCGGTCATAGACTCCTCCAGCACAGCCCTCAGGCCACGGGCGCCAATCCCCCGCTCCAACGCACGGTCGGCAGCAGCCTTCAGCGCTTCAGGCTGGAATTCCAATGCCACCTGATCGTACTCCATCAACTTCTGATACTGTTTGACAAGGGCATTCTTCGGCTCAGTCAGAATCTGCACCAGCTGATCCCGATTCAGAGAATTCAGGGTGGTAATGACGGGCAGACGGCCGATCAGCTCGGGAATAATGCCAAACTTCAGCAGATCGTGGGGCTGGACGTCCGCCATGACGTTCCGATCCTCCCGCTCCTGCTTGGTTTGAACACTGCCTCCAAAGCCAATCCCCCGTTTATCCTGACGGTTATCAATGATTTTCTCAATGCCGTCAAAGGCACCGCCGCAGATAAAGAGAATGTTGGTTGTGTCAACCTTGATAAACTCCTGATGAGGATGCTTTCGGCCGCCCTGAGGAGGCACATTGGCCACGGTGCCTTCCAGGATCTTCAGCAATGCCTGCTGCACGCCTTCACCGGAGACGTCACGGGTGATGGAGGTATTTTCGCTCTTACGGGCGATTTTATCCATCTCATCGATATAGATGATGCCTCGCTGAGCAAGCTCGATGTCGTAATCCGCCGCCTGAACAAGGCGCAGCAGGATATTTTCTACATCGTCACCCACATAGCCGGCTTCCGTCAGCGTAGTGGCATCGGCGATGGCAAAGGGTACCTTCAGGATGCGAGCCAGCGTCTGGGCAAAAAGGGTCTTGCCGCAGCCGGTGGGTCCCAGCAGCAGAATATTGGACTTTTGCAGTTCCACATCGTCTCCGCCGCCAAAATAGATACGCTTGTAGTGGTTGTAAACGGCAACAGAAAGCGCTACCTTGGCCTGCTCCTGACCGATAATATACCGATCCAGTATCTCACGAATCTCCATAGGGGTGGGAATGACGTCAGGAATCTCGGCACTCAGGTCACCATTCAGGCCGTCCTCATAGAATTCGTCGGAATCGTCTAAGATGTCGTTGCAGAGCTGGACGCACTCGTTGCAGATATAGACGTTGGGGCCTGCAATGATGCGGTTCACCTTGTCCTGGCTCTTTCCGCAGAAGGAACAGTGAACCGTTCTTCTATCCTCGTTTTTCGCCATAATACGTTCCTCACTGTTTCTCAGTTGATGCTGTTATTAGAACCTATCCAAAATCAACGATTGCGGTAGATATGGTCAATCAGGCCGTATTCCTTGGCCTCCTCGGCAGTCAGCCAGTGATCCCGCTCAGAATCCGCCTTGACCTGCTCCACAGGCTTGCCGGTATTTTCGGAGAGGATCTCATTCAAATGCTGCTTGATGCGCAGGAAATGTTCCACGTCAATCTCCATGTCAGTGACCTTACCCTTGGTTCCGGCAGAGGGCTGATGGATCATGATCTCGGCATTAGGCAACGCGATACGCTTGCCCTTTGTGCCGCTGGAGAGCAGGAAGGCACCCATGCTGGCGGCCATGCCGATGCAGATGGTGGAGACGTCGCACTTGATATACTGCATGGTGTCATAGATCGCCATGCCGGCGGTGACGCTGCCTCCCGGACTGTTAATGTAGAACTGAATGTCCTTGTCCGGGTCTTGAGCCTCCAGATACAGCAGCTGGGCCACCACCAGAGAGGCAGTGGTGTCGTTGACCTCCTCAGAGAGGAAAATGATACGGTCATTGAGCAGACGGGAGAAAATGTCGTAGCTGCGCTCGCCGCGGCTGGTCTGCTCTACTACATAGGGTACTAAACTCATAATGCTACTCCTTACTATACGAAAAAGATTCCATTACAGGATACCCCGGCCGGAGCCGGGGTTATACCTGAATTTCATGTTACAGCAAGGGCTGAGGCAATTACTCCTCGTCGGCCTTCTCCTCTACGGCGGTGGCGACAGCGCTGTCAAAGAGGATTTTGGAGGCCTTCTGCAGCTTGACGTCCCGTGCCAGAGCGTCCTCGGAAATCGCTTCCTTGACCTTATCCTCCTCGATGCCGTACTGCTCTGCCAGCTCCTTGACATGGGCGGCGATCTCATCCTCGGTGGCCTCGATGCCCTCTGCCTCGACCACAGCCTTCAGCACCAGCTCGGACTGGATCTGCTGCAGAGCGGCGGCCTTGGTGCTGATGCGGAACTCAGCCCGGTTGGTACCCATCATGTTCAGGTACTGATCAAATCCGATACCGGAACCCTGGAGACGGGACTCGTAGTTCTCCATCATCTTGTCCGTCTCGTACTCCACCATGGTCTCGGGAATCTCCATCTCAGCGTTGTCGATGACAGCGGCCATGACGGACTGTTCAAAGGCGTTCTGAGCGTCCTTCTCCTTGCGCTCCAGAGTCTTGGCACGCAGGTCGGCCTTCAGCTCGTCCAGCGTCTCAAACTCAGAGACGTCCTTGGCAAACTCGTCGTCCAGCTCGGGAACCTGCTCCTCCTTGACCTCGTGGACAGTGCACTTAAAGACAGCCTCCTTGCCGGCCAGGTTGTCAGCGTGGTAATCCTCGGGGAAAGTGACAACAACGTCCTTTTCCCCACCGGCAGAGACGCCGATCAGCTGCTCCTCGAAACCGGGGATGAAAGAGCCGGAGCCGATCTTCAGATCGTAGTTCTCGCCCTTGCCGCCCTCAAAGGCGATGCCGTCCACAAAGCCCTCGAAGTCAATGACAGCGGTGTCGCCATCCTGCACAGGGCGATCCACGGACACCTGAGTGGTGGCACGGGTGATGTAGGGCTTGAGGGCAGTCTCTACTTCCTCATCGGTGACGGAAACCTCCGCCTTGGGAGCGGGGATCTCCTTGTACTGGCCCAGCTTGGCAACGGGCATCAGCCCCACGGTGATAACCAGCTCAGCGCCGTCAGCGCCCATGGAATTGACGTTTGTCTTGGGATAGCCCACGATCTCCAGGCTCTCGTCCTTGGTGACCTCTTCCATAATGGAGGGGTACAGCTCTTCCAGGGCATCTTCGTAGAACACGCCTTCTCCGTACATTTTCTCCACCAGCTTGCGGGGAGCCTTGCCCTTGCGGAAGCCGGGCAGAGCAATCTGGTTCTTGACCTTGTTGTAGACCTTGTTAATTGCACCTTCAAACTCGGCACCGGTAATCTCAACGGTCAGGTCGGCGGTGTTGTTTTCTTTTTTTTCTACGTTCTTGACGTTCATGGGGATGTTCCTCCTCGACAGGCAAATTTGCCCTTTCTGTGATAAATCATCAGTCTGTTATTGTATCAGACTTGTCAGCGGATTTCCACTGTTTTTTGTAAAATTTTCGTGTCAATCCAAAATCTTCTTTGGTACAAAATTCAGATGGTCGGCAGAGATCAGGCTGTATTCGATTCCTCCGCACATACCTTCGATGGCCAGTTTGCGGCTTGCGCCGTGGAGATGGGCGTAGCAACAATGTCGAACCCCGTATTGGTTCAGGAGTTTCAGGATCGGCTCGCAGCGGTAACCCTGGTAGACCGGCGGATAATGGAGAAAGACGATCTTCTCCCGCTCTCCTGCCGCCTTTAGCGACGCTTCCAGGCGCATACACTCCCGGTTGAGCATCTTCTCGTTGTGCCCTGCCTGTTCCAGCTCGTAAAACCAGCCCCGTGTACCGCAGAGCGCAGTCTCGCCATAGAGCCAGCAGTTATTATGGAGCAGATGGAAGGTGTCAAAGCCATGCGCCCGAAAAAAAGTCTCCATCTTGTTCCCGGTTGTCCACCAGTAGTCGTGGTTTCCCTTGACAATCAGCTTGGTCTTTCCGGGAAGGTCATTCAAAAAGCGGAAATCCTCCTTACAGTTCTCCAGACGCATCCCCCAGCTCAGATCGCCGCAGAGTATGACAGTGTCATCAGCGCTGACATTGTCCAAAAAGCCCCGACGAAGCTTCTGCGGGTGGTCTTTCCACACCTCTCCAAAAACATCCATCGGTTTCTCTTCCTGAAAGGACAGATGGGGATCCCCGATAGCAAAAAGGGCCATTACTTGACAAAGCCGCTTACAACGGCCTTCATCTGCTCCTTGTTCACCCAGCCCTCAAACCGAACCTCTTTATCGCGCAGGCCGGCCAACGGGCGGGGCGTAGGTACGCCGGTGACCTCGGTAAGCTGATCCAGCAGAGCGGGACCTTCTGCCCGATTCTCCACGCCGATGGACTCGAGAACGGCGTCGCAGAACTTGAAGGGGCTGGCAGTAGAGGCCACCACAGCAGGGGTCTCATCGCCGGTCTCTACCCGGTACTGCTCCAGCACGTGGAAGGCGACGGCGGTGTGGGTGTCAATCAGATAGTTGTGTTCCTTCCAGAGTTTGCCGATGGTTGCTTTGGTATCCTCCTCCGAGGTACAGCCAGCAGCAAAAACCTTGGTGAGCTTACCCCTCATCTTCTCATCAATGGTGTAGGTGCCCCGCTCATTCAGCTCCGCCATATACTCCGCCACCTTGGCATCGTCATTCCCGGAGAGTGAATACAGCAGACGCTCCAGATTGCTGGAGATGAGGATATCCATGGAGGGTGAAACAGTGTTGTAGAAGGGACGGTTTCTGTCGTAGGTGCCGGTCTTGAGGAAATCCGTCAGCACATTGTTGCTGTTGGAGGCACAGATCAGCTTGTTGATGGGAACACCCATCTCACGGGCATAGTAGGCAGCGAGAATGTTGCCGAAGTTGCCTGTGGGGACGCAGACATTGATGGGATCGCCCAACTGGATGCTACCCGCTTTCAGCAGGTCGCAGTAGGCGGAGATGTAATATACGATCTGTGGCAGGACACGACCCCAGTTGATGGAGTTAGCAGAGGACAGGAAGGTGTTCTTCTCATTCAGCGCCTCCCGCAATTCCTCGTCGGAGAACAGGGTCTTGACGCCGGTCTGGGCGTCGTCAAAATTCCCCACCACGGAGCAGACGCCCACGTTGGCTCCCTCCTGGGTCTTCATTTGAAGCGCCTGCACCTCAGAGACGCCGTCCTTTGGATAGAATACCAGTATCCTGGTCTGATCCACGTCCCGGAACCCCTCCATGGCAGCCTTGCCGGTGTCCCCGGAGGTGGCCACCAGAATGCAGACCGTCCGATTGTCGTAGGTCTTGCGCATGGAGGCGGTCAGCAGATGAGGCAGCATCTGTAGTGCGAGATCCTTAAAAGCGCAGGTGGGGCCGTGCCACAGCTCCAGACAATAGGTGTTGTCGTCCACCTTGCGGACAGGAACCACCTCTTTGGTGTCGAACTTTTCCGGTCCATAGGCCTTGGCCGCATAGGCGGTCAGTTCAGAGGTAGTGAAATGGGTGAGATACATCCCCATCACATAGACCGCCCGCTGCTGATAGGACATATCCTTCAGGCTTTCCAACGCGTGGCCGGGCAGCTTGGGCAAGGATGCGGGAAGAAACAGTCCGCCCTCCCGGCTCAGCCCCTGAGAGATGGCCTGCGCCGGAGTAAACTCCAGCATTTTATTCCGAGTGCTTACATAGTACATACACGACCCACCGTCCTCATCAGATTATTGTAAAATAGATCCTTGACCAGATTTTCCTTGTAATTGAGTCGAAGTAGCGTCTCATAGAGATTCGCCCAGCTCCATACCCCGGTATAGCCCACGGGCAATTCGCCGCAGCCGTCCCAGTCGCCGCCCAACGCCACATTCCGCTCACCGCCCAGAGAGAGAAAATGCTCCAGATGGGCGATCAGTGTCTCCGTTGTGGCCTCGCCATCGCCCAAAAAACGGGCATAGGCATTCAGTCCCACGGTTCCATGACACTTTATTATCGCATGAAACTGCTCATCGGTCAAGTTTCTTGGATGATCAAATACCGCTCGGCTGTTGGAATGGCTTGCGATAAAGGGGATTTTTGCCTCAGAAGAGAGTTCCGCCACATCCCGGAAGCCGGGATCAGACAGATGAGAGACGTCAATCAGGACGCCCAGTTCCTGCGCTTTGCGGACAAAGGCTCTCCCCTGCTCACTCAGGCCACGGTCACCTTCCTCCGCACAGCTCCCGGAAATCGCGTTTGCGTGGTTCCAGGTCAGATTGAGCATTCGAAGCCCCTTTTTATGCCACTTTTCCAACTCCCGTTCTGAGCAGCCGATCAGCTCCGCCCCCTCCAACGAAAGGAATGCGGCCAGCTTGCGCTGCTCTCCTGCCGCTTTGGCCTCCTCGGCGGTGCGGCAGAGGGCAACCTTGTCCCGTGCAATATTGCAGTTGCGCAGGAAGGTCTTTCGCTGCCGCTTGGCA
This sequence comes from Oscillospiraceae bacterium, assembly GCA_902775105.1. Classification (GTDB taxonomy): domain Bacteria; phylum Bacillota; class Clostridia; order Oscillospirales; family Oscillospiraceae; genus Onthomonas. The sequence goes on along the minus strand of CACYLC010000029.1, from coordinate 17,234 downwards.
AAATATTGCGCCATGGGTGCCTTGCTGTCCCAGAAAACGGCAAAGAACTGGGCCTGAGGCTTATAGCGGACAGACAGCCCCAGATTCCACTGTCCGTGGGCCTCGAATAGCTTCTCCTCCGGATGGAGGGTCAGACGGCTCAAGGTGTCACAGTGGCCGTCAAACAGGGGAATTTGCTTGGATGCCATAACAACGCTCCTCTCTCACTGTTGCTATCTATATCATACCGTCAGCTCGATTTGATTTCCCTCGAAGCCGATGACACAGCTCTCATAATATCCATCCCCGGTGGTTCTGGGGCCGCTCAGCACGGTATAGCCGTCCGCTTTCAGCTCTGCCGTGAGGGAATCGACCCGGTCCTTGCTCCCCACACGGAAGGCAATGTGGATATATCCTGTCCTTGCGAGGTTTTCCTCGTCATCCTTCAACTCCGGTTTTGTCATCAGCTCCAATCTGGCGCCGTCATCAAAGGTCAAAAAGTAGGAGCGGAAGTCTGTCTTATGGTTGTGATAGCCGTCGTTTGACTTTGCGCCAAGATATTTGACGAAGAAGTGCTTTGCCCCTTCCAGGTCATTGACATACAGAGCAATGTGTTCGATTTTCATGGGAACCTCCGACTATATTTCTTTTTGAAAGCAGATAATACGGTTTACCTCTTCAAAACCCAGCTTCAAATGAAACCTAAGGCTCTCCCCGTTCGTCAGTTCGCAGTCACTTGCAAATTCTACGCAGCCCTTTTCCTTTGCCCACTGCTCACATTGGCTCATCAGAGCCTTTGCATAGCCACGTCGTCTATACTCTTTGCTGACAAAAATCCCTTCCAAATAGCCCACCGGGCTGGAATGAGCGCCCTCCACATAGTCGTGTCTGAGCCGGCACTGGGCAAAGCCAATGATGTTGCCCTCTTCGGCTGCCGCATAAATCACGCCGTCATCACTGTTGATGATCTCCATGAAGCCCTGCGCCAGCTCGGATGTAGGGTGAGCCCACATCTGCGCGGCAAGCTCTGCAACAGCTGCCGCTTCCGAAGCCTCTGCTTGATATATCATTTTTCCCTCATAGATTCGCTGTCAGTAAAACGCATTCTCAATATATTCCACTTCCGGTTCTGCTGTCTCTATCCCATCCGGCGCAGCGATTTGGCAGACATCAAAGCGGATATAAAGCTGATCCAACGCCGGATGGTTCGAGAGATACCGTCCCAGAGCCTTGCGGATACGCTCCTGCTTGCGGAGCGTAACAGCTTCACTCCCGGTGGCAAAGTCGCCGGTACGCAGCTTGACCTCCACCACAGCCAGCGTCTCCCCTGTCTGTGCGATCAGATCCAACTCGCCCTCGCGGTAACAGACATGGTGATCGAGTATCGCATAGCCATGGATGTAAAGCCAGTTTGCCGTCAGCGCCTCGCCCCATGCGCCAAGGCGTTTGTCAATATCTCTGTTCATAGAATTTCTTTAAAAAGCTCTTGCGGTGCACCGGGCTGGGGCCGTACCGCTCCAGCATCTCATAGTGGAGTTTCGTGCCGTAGCCCTTGTGCTTTTCAAACCGATACTGGGGGTACTGCTCCGCAAGCTCCAGCATATAGTGATCCCGGCTGACCTTCGCGAGAATGGACGCCGCAGCAACGGATGCCGAACGGCTGTCACCTTTGATCAGTGTCTCGTTTTGGCAGGAAATGCCCCGGCTGCAGTTGCCATCAATAAGGGCAAAGTCCGCCTTGGGTTCCAGTTGAGAAATCGCCCGCTCCATGGCCAGCATCCGGGCATTTAAAATATTGACCTCGTCGATCTCCTCTGCACTGGCGATGGCGATAGCCCATGCAACGGCATGCTCCTTGATCTGTGGGAAAAGGAGCTCTCTCCTGCGCTCAGTCAGCTTTTTGGAGTCGTTCAAACAGGGCAGCGTCAAGTCTTTCGGCAGGATAACAGCGGCGGCATAGACCGGCCCCGCCAGTGGGCCGGCGCCCGCTTCGTCTACGCCGCAAATCAGGATATCCCCTTGCTGGGCAAAGATGCGGTGTTCCTCCGCCCAGAGGTCGGTTTCGTTTTGTTTCATAACTGTTCCGGCACCTCCAGCGTGAATCTGCCCAGCTTGCCGGAGCGATATTCCTCCAGCAGCACACGGGCCATCCGTTCCAGGTCCACCTCGCCGCCGGAAATGAGAAAGCCCCGCTTTCGTCCAGCGGCCTCCAACAGCTCCCAGTCCGCCATTTCCCGGGAAAGGGTGATCTTATAGCGGCTGACAATGGCGTCCGGATAGCGCTCTGCCAAAAGTCCCATCAGATGAGAGCCCAGCGTCTCCAGGTCCATGATGGCATCCTTGACAGCGCCGGTATAGGCCAAATTCAGCCCCACCGACTGATCCTCAAATTTGGGCCAGAGGATGCCGGGAGTGTCCAGCAGTTCTAATCCGCTGTCCACTGTGATCCACTGTTTGCCCCGGGTAACCCCGGGCTTGTTTCCCGCCTTGGCAGATTTGCGCTTCGCCACTTGATTGATAAAGGTGGACTTTCCCACGTTAGGAACGCCGATGACCATTGCCCTGACAGGGCGGCCGACCAGACCCTTTTCCTCCCAGCGGACGATTTTGTCCTTCAGTGCAGACCGCACTGTGGCGGAGAACTGATTCACACCGGAGCCGGACTTGCAGTCGGTCACCAGTACGCTCCAGCCCTTTGATTTGAAATAGTCGGCCCAGCGCCGGGTCATCCTGTCATCCGCCTGATCCGCCCGGTTGAGGACGATGAGACGGGGCTTCTCCCCCACCATGCTGTCTACGTCCGGGTTACGGCTGGAGATGGGGATGCGGGCGTCCAAAATCTCCACCACGATGTCCACATTCCTGACCTGATCCACGATCATGCGGCGCGTCTTTGTCATATGCCCGGGGTACCATTGGATGTCCATGCGCTTCATCTCCTTTATTACTTTATGAAAAAAGGAGCGGTCACCCGCTCCTTCTTCATTTTGGAAATTCGCTGAATTACAGCTTCTCCTTGACCTTAGCTGCCTTGCCGGCCCGGTCACGCAGGTAGTATAGCTTGGCGCGGCGCACCTTACCTCTGCGGACAGTCTCCACCTTGACCACGTTGGGGGAGTTCACAGGGAACACCTTCTCCACACCGACGCCATAGGATACACGGCGAACGGTGAAGGTCTCGCTGACGCCGCCATGCTTCTTGGCAATGACAGTGCCCTCGAAAATCTGAATACGCTCCTTGGAGCCTTCCTTGACCTTGATGTGGACGCGGACGGTGCTGCCGACCTCGATGTTAGGCAGCTCGGACTTGACGTTCTGCTGGTCAAGCACTTTGATGAGATCCATGGATTTTTCCTCCTGTTTTATAGGCGTTCATGATACCGTTTGCACTCTGATTCTTCTCTACTCAGAGCAGTTCAGAGGAACACCCTTTATTCAACTTGTCAAGAATACCACATGAATCAGGAAAAAGCAAGAGTTTTAGCGGAATTTTTCTCCATTTTCCAGATAAATTTCTTTTCTCCGGTATCGGATAAAGTCGGGAGCCATTGAAGGGCAGCGCTCAGAGAAGGTCTCCAGCAGTAATTGCGGATTGAGGCTGGGATTCTGCGCTGCCAGGCGGCAGTTTAACCGCAACGTCCGCTCTTCTGCCGGCTCAATGTGCCAGTCAAAGATCATAGGAATGAGATCCAGCTCGGTAAAGCCCTTCTTGGACTTCTTGGACGGCTTTTGAATGACCAGGCCGGGGACGTCCAGCATCTTCCGAAACGCTTCCTCAACTCCGTCAGGCACGCCGTTGTCATATTCCAAGGTGATCTGCCAGTCCAGCATTCTCAGCAGCTTAAACGGATCTCTTGCCTCATAGCATTCCAAAACCCGAACGCCCTCCGGCAGTACGGCATTCAGCCGCTCGGGCACTTCCTCCAGCGGCACTTCTGATTCCAGATCGAACTCCATCACCTCGCAGACGCTGGAAAAGCCCACCGAAAGAGGAAGCGCAATGGAGACATATGCGTGGCGGTTAAACCCCTCCGTCTGCCAGATGGAGAGCCCCGCCCGCAGGAAAGCGCGCTGAAACAGCGCCATTGTGTCAAGGTGGGAGATATAAATCGCCCGGCCCGTCTTTTCATAACGCAGCCGATGTCTGTGCATCTGTGCCATAATCAGCCCTCCCCTTCTGTCCGTGCTCTGGCGGATATAGGCAGTATCTCGTCACACTTTCGGTCGCAGAGCAGCCGGTCTGCTCCGCAGCCCATGCACTGTTTACGGCAGTCGGGAGTGACGACCGACTTGTATGCCTGATTCCGCTCCCGCCAGAGGTAACTTGGGCGGACGCCGACAGAGATCATTGACCACGGCAAAAGTTCCTCATACGGACGCTCCCGGCGGACATAAAACTCAGGGTCAAGCCCCACGGAACGAATACTGTCGATCCAGCGGTCAAAGTCAAAATATTCCGACCATGCGTCCAGTCTGCCGCCCCGGCGCCAGACCTCCTCAATTGCGCTTCCGAGTCTCCTGTCCCCTCTTGCAAGGATCGCCTCCACATAGCTGGTGTCAGGATCGTGCCAATCGTAGATGATGGATTTATTGCTCTTAACGGCATTCCGCAGCAGATCTACCCTTCTCTGGTACTCCTCCATAGTGATCTGCGGCTCCCACTGGAAGGGGGTAAAGGGCTTGGGCACGAAGAAGGAGGTAGAGACCGTGATGCGGACGCCTCTCGCCCGGTAGCTGGCGTTCTGTTTCCAGTTCAGATAGACCTTCTGTGCAAGATCAGCAATACCCAGCACATCCTCGTCCGTTTCCGTGGGAAGCCCCAACATAAAATACAGTTTGACGGCGTTACCTCCGCCCTCAAATACCGTCTTGCAGGCGTTCATCAAGTCCGCCTCGGTGACGTTTTTATTGATCGTATCCCGCAGACGCTGGGTGCCCGCCTCCGGGGCAAAGGTGAAGGAGCTTTTTCTCGCCCTTTGAAGCCGCTGTTCCAGCGCCATGGAGAAGTTATCCGCACGGAGCGACGGGACGGAGAGATTGATATTTCTCGGCTCACAGTAACCCAGAAGTCCGTCACAGAGCTGCTCCAAGGGGCGGTAGTCGCTGGTGGAGAGGCTGGAGAGCGTCATCTCCTGATAGCCGGATAGCTTGCAGGACTCTATGCCCTGCTCAAGGAGCTTATCCGGGCTTTTCGGACGCACCGGGCGGTAACAGTAGCCTGCCTGGCAGAACCGGCAGCCCCGGATGCAGCCCCGAAATACCTCCAGCATGACTCGATCGTGGACAATCTCAGTGGATGGGATGATGGTTTTGATTGGGAAGTAGGACTGGTCCAGATCCTGAACAATGCGCTTGGTCACCACCGGCGGAACCCCCTCCTCCGGCGTGATAGCGGCAACTGTTCCGTCCTCGTTATAGGTGACCTGATAGAGAGACGGCACATAGAGTCCGGGAATTTGAGCTGCTTTTCGGAGATAATCGGCTCGGTTCCAGCCCTCCTGGCGGCAATTTTGGTATAGTTCAAGCATCTCCGACGTCACGTTCTCTCCCTCTCCAAGGGAAAAGATGTCAACGAAATCCGCCAGCGGCTCACCGTTATAGGCGCAGGTTCCGCCTGCCACGACAATGGGATCGTCCTCTCCCCGCTCCCAGGTGTGAAGGGGAACGCCTGCCAAGTCCAGCATATTGAGAACATTGGTGTAGGCCATCTCGTAGCCCAGAGAGAAGCCGATGAAGTCAAAGTCCCGGATGGGATCGCCGCTTTCCAGTGCCCAGAGGGGGATATTCGCTTGACGCATCTCCGCTTCCATATCTCCCCAAGGGGCAAAACAGCGCTCGCACCAGACGCCCTCCATTTCGTTCATGATGCCGTAGAGAATTCGCATACCCAAATTTGACATGCCGATTTCGTATGTGTCCGGGAAGCAGAAAGCGAAGCGGGTATTGACCTCGTTTTTGTCCTTGATGACCGCATGATATTCGCCGCCGGTGTAGCGGGCAGGCTTTTGTACGCGCAGTAAGATTCGTTCCAATCTGGGGTCCATAAGGAAGCCACCTTTCTCAGGCTGTTGTTTTGCGCTGATTATATCACATTCTGTTTCCCTTTGCTAGATACCGGCACCGGGAACGAATCGCCCCGAAGGTCTTTGCCAAGACCTTCGGGGTTCATACGATGCAATGAAGCAATCCAAATTCGAACTCGTTTTTTATTTGTTCAGTTTCTTCCAAATAGGGGGATTCTAAAAGGGGTGTTTCCCTTTGGCGCACCCGGCCTTCCCGCCTCGGCTACAACAGATCACGGCCGCAGAGGGCCAGCTGCCTGCTGCGGATCCCGGCGATAAGTAAAACAGCCCCGCAGGGCCGCCAGAATGGCCCGCAGAACGGCGAAAGAGCCCGGAGGGTTAACTCTACCCACCGGGCCCTTTTACGCTTCCTGCGCGTCCATTTTTTGAATTTGACCACCTCGGCGACGACCTTCTCGAAGAAGTGAAGCGCTCGTTTTCCCGTGTTCAAATTCGGCTTCGGATGACGGGACTCGAACCCGTACGCCCATTCGAGCACAAGCACCTCAAGCTTGCCAGTCTACCAATTCCAGCACATCCGCAGATTTGATTTTCAACGCTGACTATTATAGTCTCTTCGCCCCTGTTTGTCAACAGTTTTTTCAGGGCATACGGAAAATCAAAATTGCGGTCCGTTGGTTCGTTATTTATGACGCAGCCTGATACCTTGTCTCAGCTTTCCCAGTCACAGGCGGACTCGATCAGGCGGACACAGTACGCCAGTCCGTCCCGATCGGAAGGCAAAAAGCGCCCCGGCGTAGGGCTGTCAATGTCGAGGACAGCAGCTACCTTCCCGCCATAATGCAGCGGCAGCACGATTTCCGAATTGGAAGTGCCGTCACAAGCGATATGCCCCGGGAACCGATGTACATCCGCCACCAGCTGGATCTCATCCTCCGCAGCGGCAGTACCGCAGACACCCTGCCCCAGCGGGATATGAATGCAGGCAACTCTTCCCTGAAAGGGGCCGAGGATCAGCTCCTCCTCCCGGCGGAGATAAAACCCCACCCAGTTGATATCTTCCAGTACCTCATTGAGCAACGCAGAGCAGTTGGCAAGATTTGCAATCACGTTTCGCTCACCTTCCAGCAGACCCCGTAACTGCTCGGCCAGTGCGTCATACGGTTCAACCAGAGTTCTTTCGTCCAAAGCAGACATAGCGAATTCCCCTTATTTCAAAATGCCGCTTTCGTCCACTGCCGAAATGATCTTTTTGATCTCCTCAGGCGGCAGCACCAATGCAAAGCGGACGTGCCCCTCCCCCAGTGAGCCGAAGGCAACGCCGGGCGTACACAGCAGTCCGGTGCGCTCCAGCAGCTCAAAACAGAAGTCAGCAGAACTGGTAAAGCCTTCCGGCAGAGGCGCCCAGACGAACATACTGCCCTCACTGTCCGGCACATTCCAGCCGATGGATCGTAATCCGCCGCAAAGGGCGTCCCGGCGGCGCTGATACTCTGCCCTGCGCCATGCGACGCCGTCCTGGGGGCCGTTCAGGGCGGCAATGCCCGCCAGCTGGACGGGTCGGAAGATGCCGTAGTCGATCTGGCTGCGCAGGGTCTTGAATTTCTGGACGATCTGACGATTGCCCAGAACAAAGGAGATGCGGCCGCCAGTGAGGCAGTAACTCTTGGAGAGGGAGTTGAACTCAACGCCAACCTCCTTTGCACCTGGCACAGAGAGGAAGGAGATGCCCTCTCTGCCATCGTAGATGATCTCCGAGTAGGCGTTGTCATGGATGACAATGATGTTGTATTTTTTTGCAAACTGAACCAGTTCCTCGTAAAAGCTGCGGGGCGCTGTCTTACAGACGGGATTTGCAGGATAGGAGACGACGATCGCCTTGGCTGCCTGAGCCGTTTCCTCCGGAATGGCGTTCAGATCGGGCAGATAGTTGTTCTCCTCCACAAGGTCATAGCATACCAGCTTGGCACCGCAAAGCTCCGGGCCGACGGAGAAGATAGGATAGCCAGGATTGGGTACCAGCACGATATCTCCAGGGTCGCAGAGTGTCCAGGCGATGTGGGCAATGCCCTCCTGACTGCCGTTGACGCTGGTGATCTCCTCCGGCTCCAGAGGGACCTGATACCGTCTTTTGTACCAGCCCTGGACCGCCTCAGTCAGCTCCGGCAGATCTGTCAGTGCATAGGTGTAGTTAAACGAAACCTTCACCGCCTCTTCCACAGCACGGATAACGTGCTTGTCCGGTTCAAAGTCCGGCGTGCCTACGGAAAGATCCCACACCGGTTTCCCCTGCTGGATGCGTTCCTTCTTCCGGCCGTTCAGGACACTGAAAATGCCCGGCTGAAAGGCGCCCATACGGGACGCAAGCTTTATCTCCATGATGATTCCTCCCTGAAATTCCCTTCTAAAATTTCTGTCAAGTCCGCTTCTGTGAGGACAGGCACGCCCAGCTCCTGTGCCTTGGTCAGCTTGGAGCCTGCAGCCTCTCCGGCAATCACATAGCTTGTCTTTTTGGACACCGATCCGGCCACATTGGCTCCCTGCGCCTCCAGCAGTTTTTTCGCCTCTGAGCGGCTGTATTGAGTCAATGTGCCGGTGAGAACAAAAGTTTTTCCCGCAAGCGCTTCCCCGACCGGCTGTTCCGTGCTCTCGAAGGAGATACCTGCTGTCCTCAGCGTCTCTATCAGGTGTCTGGACTGTCCCGCAGCAAACCATTGTATCAGACTCCGGGCTGTAATGTTGCCGATGTCCTCCGTTTCGGTCAGTTCCTCCTCTGTCGCCTCCATCAGCCGATCCAGGGTCTGGAACTTGCGGCTCAGCGTCTGGGCAGCCTTTGCACCTACCTGACGGATGCCGAAGGCAGTGAGCAAGCGGCTCAGTCCCTGAGATTTGCTCTTTTCCAGGGCTTTTTTCAAATTCCGGGCAGATTTCTCCCCCAGTCCTTCCAACTGCGCCACCCGGTCAAAATCCAGATTGTAGAGGTCGCCGGGACTGGCAATCAGTCCTTCCTCTACCAACTGCTGGACAACGGCGGGGCCGAGCCCCTCGATATCCATGGCGTCCCGGCTGGCAAAATGGGTGATATTCCGCACCAGTTGGGCGGGACACTCGGCCCCGGTACAGCGAAGGGCGGCTCCATCCTCGTCCCGTGCGATCGGCGCTCCGCAGACCGGGCAGGTGCGGGGCAGCAGGTAAGGTTTGGTGCCGTCGGGGCGCTTTTCTTTGACCACGCTGACCACCTGAGGGATGATCTCCCCCGCCTTTTGGAGGATAACCGTATCTCCGATGCGAATGTCCTTTTCCGTGATAAAATCCTGATTATGGAGGGTGGCATTGGTCACAGTTGTGCCAGCCAGATGCACCGGCCTCACCACTGCTTTCGGCGTCAAAACGCCGGTGCGCCCCACCTGCACAACGATATCCTCTAAAACCGTCTCCTTCTGCTCCGGGGGATATTTCCACGCGGCCGCCCAACGTGGAAACTTGGCAGTTGCGCCCAGCAGCTCCCGCTGTTCCAGAGTGTCCAGCTTGATGACAGCGCCGTCAATATCAAAGGGATACCGCTCCCGGTCGTCCCCCAATTCTGCTATTGCCTTGGAGACGGATGCCAGATCGGGATAGACGGGGTGGTCGATCACCGGGAAACCCAGCGACCCCAGATAGTCCAGCGATGCGCTGTCCGTTGGAAAGGTCGGGCCGTCGGTAAGCTGGATATTAAAGATAATGCAGTCCAGACGGCGCTTGGCGGCAATTTTGGGGTCAAGCTGTCGGAGCGAGCCGGCGGCGGCGTTGCGGGGATTTGCCATCAGGGGTTTGCCGTTCTCCTCCCGCTGGGCGTTCAGCTTTTGAAAGACGGTGCGGGCCATATAGCACTCTCCCCGGACGATGAGCCGGTGAGGAGCGTTTTTGATTTTCAGGGGGATGGAGCGGACGGTACGGAGATTTTCTGTCACGTCCTCCCCCACCTGTCCATCTCCTCTGGTAGCGCCCCGGACAAAGACGCCGTCCACATATTCCAGCGCCACGGAGAGGCCGTCTACCTTGGGTTCAAAAATCCACTGAGGCTTTGCGGACACCTCCTGCACCCGCTGGGCAAAGGCGGACAGTTCCTCCGGTGCAAAAACATCCTGAAGGGATTGGAGGGGCACCTCATGCTGCACCTGTTGAAAGGCGTCCAATGCCTGTCCGCCCACCCGCTGGGTGGGCGAATCCGGGGTGACGAGTTCGGGATGCTCCGCCTCCAAACGCTCCAACTCACGGAGGGTCATGTCGTATTCGTAGTCCGAGACGGTAGGAGCGTCCTGATCGTAGTATTGGTGGCTCCAGAGGTTCAACTGCTCCCGCAGGGCATTGATCTGCTCCTGAATATCCATGTTGTCACCCTTTCTTCCTCCGCGGCATATACTGGCAGGAGGAGATGTTTAATATGAGGCATTGGCAGCGTATACCGAAGATGCCGGGGCATCGTCTCTCGCCGGGGCGTCAGCTTCTGGTCAGTCTGCTTGTGGGGCTGATGCTGGCTTTGGCTGCCATCATTTGGATCAACTGCCAGCTTCTCCCCATGGTGCTGGCAGTATCGGATGCCCATTTTTCCAATGAGATGTCTCTCATCATCAGTCAGGTTGTAAACGAAGAGATGGAGACCTCCATCTCCTATTCCGATCTGGTGAAGCTCCATTATGACGAAAGCGGCACTCTGGCCGCCGTCACCACGGATCTGGAGGCAGGGAATCTGCTGCGCAGTCAGGTAGTCACCCGCCTGCTAAACGATCTTTCCTCCATGGAGCATGAGACGGTCTCTGTACCAATGGGCAGTCTCACTGGAATTACCCTCCTGTCAGGGCACGGATTCCCCATCCCCGTAGAGTTGTTAGGCGTCACCAATGTGCGCAGCAGGCTTGACAGCACGCTGACGGCCACCGGGATCAATCAAACGCTGCATCAAATCGACCTTGTAGTTGAGGCAGATCTGGTTTTACTGCTGCCTGGAGGGCCATGCACGCACAGCATTTCCACCCGTCTTCCTCTGACGGAAACCGTCCTGCTGGGCCAGGTACCGGAGAACTACACTTATTTTAGCCAGTTTGACAGCGCCAGAGAGGCGGCAGACGCCTATTTCGATTACGGTGCCGGGCAAAATTAGCCCTTCAGCAGTTCCCCCGTGGCCAGCAGGATTCCTGTTTTGCCTGATTCATAGGTCAGACCGCCCTGCATATAGACGGTGTAGGGTTCCCGCATGGGGGCGTCGGCGGAGAGCTCAATGGAAGCGCCCTGAATGAACGCACCCGCCGCCATAATGACAGGCACGTCATAGCCCGGCATATCCCACGGAACGGGCGTAACAAAGCTGTCCACTGGAGAGCCTGCCTGAATACCACGACAGAACTGTTCCACCCGTTCGGGGCTACCCAGTGAGATCATCTGAATTATGTCGTGGCGTACTTGGTCGGAGCGAGGTTCCGTATCGTAGCCCAGCTTTTCCATCATGCGGGCGGCAAAGATGGCGGTTTTCAGCGCCTGTGCCACCGTATGAGGGGCTAGAAACAGTCCTTGATAAAGGGCACGATTGTTTCCAAGAGTAGAGCCGCACTCCCGGCCAATGCCGGGGACGGTGAGGCGGAAGGACGCCCGTTCCACCAGCTCCGCTCTTCCGCAGATATAGCCCCCGGTGGGGGCAAGTCCGCCGCCGGGATTTTTAATGAGACTGCCCACAATGAGGTCGGCTCCCACCTGCGACGGCTCCGTCTTTTCCACAAATTCGCCGTAGCAGTTATCTACCACGCAGATGGCGGAGGGGTTCACAGATTTGACACTAGAGATCAGCTCACCAATTTCGGCGACAGACAGAGACGCTCTGGTGGAATAGCCCTTAGAGCGCTGGATCAGCACTGCTTTGACTTTAGGGTCGGCGGCCATTTCCGCGAGCCGCTCCCGATCCGGCGTATTTTCCCGGGAAATAGGTACCTCCCGGTATTCGATGCCGTACTTTTTCAAGCTCAGCGGATAGTCTCCGGTGATGCCTATGACACCCTGAATGGTGTCATAGGGCGCTCCAACGGCGGAGAGGAGTACATCTCCCGGCTCCAACGCGCCGTAGAGACAGGAGGCGATGGCGTGGGTGCCGTTGACGAACTGAATGCGTACCAGTGCGTCCTCCGTCTCAAAAATGTCGGCGTAAATCTTGTCCAGCGTGTCCCGTCCCAGATCGTCGTAGCCATAGCCGGTAGTGCCGGCAAAGCAGGCCTCCGCTACACGGTTATTTTGAAAGGCGGCCAGCACCTTCCGGCTGTTATATTCGGCAATCTCGTCAATGGAGGCAAACTGGCTCTGAATGTCAGTCTGTGCCTCTTTTGCCAGGTACAATACACGTTCGGAAAAATGCAGTGTGCTCATACTCCGGGCTGCTCCTTTTCACAAAATGCGGTAATGAGCCGGACGCAGGCGTCCAGATCGTTCCAATCACACAACTCCAGCGCAGAGTGAGTATAACGGCAGGGGATGGAAATGCCTCCGGTAATGACGCCGCCTCTGGTGGTGCGAATAGGGCCTGCGTCCGTACCGCCGCAGGAGAGAATGTCCTGCTGAACAGGGATATTCCGCTCCTTGGCCAGTTCGTTCAGGTTGCGCACCAGTGTGGCGCTGCAGATGACCGAGCGATCGAGGACCTTAATTGCAGCGCCCTTGCCCAGATAGGTGGTACCATCATGCTCGCTGCCGGGAACGTCGTCAGGACAGGTTACATCAACAGCGATGCCGTAATCCGGGTCGATTCCGAAGGCGGCAGGCTTTGCGCCACGGGTTCCCACTTCTTCCTGAACGGTAAAGACGAAGTAGAGATCGTTTGCAGGATTTTGGATCTGCTCCAGAGCCTGAAGCAGTGCCAGACAGCCGATTCGGTTATCCAGATAACAGCCGGAGATGCGGTTTTTCGTCAACTGCTTTAACGGGCTGACATAGGCGGCGGTGTCACCGATGTGAACCAGCTCCTTTGCCTCCTTTTCATCCTTTGCGCCAATGTCCAGATAGAGGTCACGGCGTTTGGCCTCCAGCAGCTTGTCCTCTCTGGCACAGCAGAGGGCGTAGGTACCGTTCCCGAAGCGGAAGGTCTGCTGAATCAGGTCAGGAACGGTAAAGCCGCCCAGCGTGGCAAAGCGGACGAAGCCGTCCGAGTCGATATTTGTCGCAACGAGGCCGATAGAGTCCATATGGGCGGCAAAAAGCACCTTGGAGCCGTCTCCTCGCTTGTGAACGATCAGATTTCCCATGACGTCCTCGGTGATCTCATCAGCGTAAGGTTCTGCCAGCGTGCGAATGAGCGTGCGAATCTCTCCCTCGTCGCCGGAGACACCGTGGGCAGCGGTGAGCTCGCTCAGCGTTTCAAATGTATCCATTTCTTTATACCTCCTCTGCGACTGCCTCGATAAAGCGCCGCCCCAGCTGAATCATTGCTTCATAATCAGAAATGGCAGCCACACTGGACGGGGCGTGGAGATAGCGGACGGCTGCCGCAACGCCTGCCACACGAACGCCGGAACGGCTGCGCTGGATGGTTCTTGCATCAGTGCCGCCGGAGATGTATTGCTTGGTCTGCCACGGGATGTTGTGCTCCTCTGCCAGTTCACGCAGCAGCAGGAACAGGGAGCGGTCATAAATCGTGCTGCCGTCCATATAGGGCAGCACAGGCCCCTTCCCTACCCGGCAGACCCACTCGCCGCCCTCCAACTCCGGAAGGTCTGCGGCAGTGGTGCCCTCTACAACCAGGGCAACTTTCGGTTTGACGGAGAAAGCTGCGCCAAAAGCGCCTCTGGTTCCTACTTCTTCCTGCACCGTAAAGACAAAGGTGACGTCCATGGGCAGCGCCTCCCGCAGGAGATCCAGCAATACAGCGCAGCCTACCCGGTCGTCAATTGCCTTGGCTTTCAGCAGTCCGTTACCGAACTCCTGCACATCGTCGGAAAAGACGCCGACGTCGCCCAGCTCCACCAGCACTTCTGCCTCTTCTTTGGAAGAACAGCCGATATCCAGATAGAGATCTTTCGTCTTGGGGATCTTCTTCCGCTCCTCGGCGGTGGTCAGGTGGATGGGTTTCATGCCGACTACGGCGGGTATGCGCTTTGCGCCCAGATAGACCTTTTTGCCGATGACAACAGCACGGTTGACGCCGCCCACAAATTGAAAGCCCAGCGTGCCGTCGTCGTGGATACGGTCTACCATCAGCCCCACTTCATCCATGTGAGCGGCCAGCATCAGGTGTTCCGGGGCGGATTTGGCGCCTTTTTTGAAAACAATGAGGTTGCCCATCGCATCTACTCGGATGCTGTCAGCGTAAGGCTCTGCCTGCCTGCGGATGTAATCTCGTACATCGTCCTCGTGGCTGGACACGCCGGAGAGCTGGCAGAGTGTTTTCAGTTCCTCCAGCACAGAGCATCCTCCTTTCCTGCCTGACGCAGAAACGCTGCCAAGAGCTGAGCGGCCTGCTCTGCGTCCTTCTCGGAAATGACCTCCAAAGGCGTGTGCATATATCGGAGCGGCAGGGAGACCAGCGCCACGGGAACGCCCTCCCGGACCACCTGCATATCCCAGCCGTTGGTGCCGGTATTGCCCGCCATGACTTCAGGATTCCACGGAATGTTCTCCTCAGCTGCCACTTTTTTCAGCAGTGAGACCATCCAGCGGGCACAGTTGGGGCCGATGCCGACGGCGGGGCCGCCGCCCAGCGCAAAGCCCGCGTCCTTGCCGTCATGGGTCTTGGCAAAGGTAACGTCCACAGCAATGGCGCAGTCGGGATCTTCGGAAAAAGTGGCCACCAATGCGCCGTCTCCCGAAGTCTCCTCAAAGCAGGAGCCGAGGACGGCAATATCCACCTCCAGCTTCTCCTCTTTCAGCAGCTCCATCGTCCGCAGGAGGATGGCAAAGCAGGAACGGTCGTCCAGACTTTTGCCGGCAATCAGACCCTCGCCCAGTCGAAACGTCTCCTCCCGATAGACGACAGGAGTGCCAACGGGGGCAGCTTTCTCCGCCTGCTCCTGCGTCAATCCCACATCCAGCCACAGATCACGGATGGGGACAGCGTCGTCCGCCTCGCCGGAGGCCATAATGTGAGGCGGCTTGACCGCTACTACACCCAGCATGGGCGGATTTGAGAGGACGGTCAACTCCCGGTCAGCCAGCACTCTGGAATCAATGCCCCCCAAGGTGCGCATTTTCAGGAAGCCTTCCTTGTGGCCGGTGACGATCAGGCCCACCTCGTCCAGATGGGCGTCCAGCAGCACTTTTTTCGCCCCCGGCTTTCCGCACCGGCGGACACCAATGACGCTGCCCAGGCGGTCTACTCGTATCTCATCTGCCAGCGGCATCAGAAGCTGAGCTGCCTTTTCCGCCACCGGACCTTCAAACCCGGAGGGGCCGGGCGTTTGGCAGAGTCCGTAAACATATTCAAAATAACTCATATCTCTCTGGTTCCTCAATTTTATTGATCCAACTGAAGGACCAGCTGCTTGAAGGTATTGCCACGCACCATAAAGTTTTTAAACTGGTCGAAGGATGCGGATGCCGGGGAAAGGATAACCACATCTCCCGGTCGGGCGATCTCATGCGCCTGATTCAGTGCTCCCGCAAAGTCCAGTCCGTCATAGATGGGAAGCGTTGCGGGGTCATAGCCCTCTGCCCTCTCGGCGGCGGCTTTGATCTTCCCTGCCGTGGCTCCGGTGAGCACCAGCGCCTTGACATGCTCGACAATCTCCGGTCCGAGGTCGGTATAGTCCAAGTGCTTATCGTAGCCCCCGGCTATCAGGATGACCTTCTGCTGAAAGGAGCGGAGACCTGCCTGAGTACGGCTGGGGCTGGAGGCGATAGAGTCGTTATAGTATTTAACGCCGTTCAACTCCCGGATCAGCTCAATGCGATGCTCCACGCCTCCGAAGGTGCCTGCAAAGGCACGAATTGTCTCGTCAGAGACGAGGCCGTCCACAGCGGCGATTGCTGCCATATAGTTTTCCCAGTTGTGGACACCGGGGAGCAGAATGCCGGAAACAGGCAGGACGGCACGGTCTCCCTGGACGACAATGGTGTCCCCTTCCAGCGTCACGCCGGAGTCGATTTTTGTCTTCCGGGCAAACCAGGTCAGCTTGCCCTTGACTTTGGGTGCAAAGGAGCGGGTGATGTCGTTATCGTGGTTGAGGACGACTTTGCCGCTCCCGTCCTGCCAGAGGTAAATGTTCTCCTTGGCGGCGACGTACTCCTCCATGCCATTATGGATGTCCAGATGGTTGGGGGCGAGGTTGGTAATGACAGCAATGTCCGGCGAGGCGTGCATGGTCATCAACTGGAAGGAGGACAGCTCCAAAACAGCGATGTCCGCCTCCTTCATCTCCCCGGCCTCCGCCAGCAGCGGGTGTCCAATGTTTCCGCCGAGGTGGACAGTGTAGCCCTCGGCCTCTAGCAGCTTTGCGATGATGGTGGTGGTCGTCGTCTTTCCGTCGGAGCCGGTGACAGCGATTTTTTTGCAGGGACAGACGTCGAAGAAAACCTCCATCTCCGAGGTGATGACGCTCCCCCGCTCCTTTGCGGCCACAAAAGCGGGAATGTCAGGGCGGATGCCGGGTGAGCGGAAGATAAAGTCGTGGTCGAGGCCGTCCAGATAGTGCTCGCCCATTTGCAGCTTCACGCCCCGCTCCTCCAGCTCACGGAGCAGCGGTTCGTTTTGGAATTTGTCTCTCGTCGCTTTGTCACAGGCGGTCACAGAGACGCCGTGGTCGGTGAGCAGGCGGATGAGGGGCGTATTCGAAACACCAATGCCGACAATGGCAACGGTTTTATCTTTCAGCGAATCAAGCCATTCGGAAAACATCATAGTCATACCTCCAGAAATACATAGCTTTGTACATTATAGCCTCTCACTCCGGCAAATTCAAGCAGAAGTGAAATTACAAGGGATTTCGTCTGCCGTTCTGTTTGACTTTTCGGGATAAATCCGTTACAATAGCCCCTGCAAGTAAGTTGGACAGATGCGCGGGCGGGGCGAAAGGCTCGTCTGTGAGGAAAGTCCGGGCTCCACAGGGCAAGAATAACGGGTAACGCCCGCCGAAGGCGACTTCAGGACAAGTGCAACAGAGAGATACCGCCGGGTTCGTCCCGGTAAGGGTGGAAAGGCGAGGTAAGAGCTCACCAGCGGACTGGGAACTGCTCCGCTCTGTAAACTCTATTCGGAGCAACACCGTGGAGGGACACATG
>CACYLC010000028.1 GCA_902775105.1 Oscillospiraceae bacterium | reverse complement strand
AACGTAGAGAAGGGCGCTGTGCATATCCGCTCTTCCTTTAACAACACCATGGTTACCGTCACCGACCTGCAGGGTAACGCCCTGAGCTGGGCGTCCTCCGGCGGTCTGGGTTTCCGTGGCTCCCGTAAGTCCACTCCCTTCGCCGCTCAGACCGCTGCTGAGACTGCTGCCAAGGCAGCCATGGAGTACGGCCTGAAGACCGTCGAGGTCTATGTCAAGGGTCCCGGCGCCGGCCGTGAGGCCGCGATCCGTGCCCTGCAGGGCGTGGGCCTGGAAGTGACGCTGATCAAGGACGTCACTCCTGTTCCCCACAACGGCTGCCGTCCTCCCAAGAGAAGACGTGTCTGATCAGGAAAAGGAGGAAATAGACTATGGCTAAGAATTCTCAGCCCATCGCCAAGCGCTGCGAGGCTCTGGGCATTTCTCCCGCCGTTCTGGGCTATAACGGCAAGAAGAGCAACAAGCGTACTGCCAAGAATCAGCTGCGTAAGAAGAAGAGCGAGTATGCCCTCCAGCTTCAGGAGAAGCAGAAGGTCAAGTTCATCTACGGCGTGCTGGAAAAGCAGTTCCGCTCCTACTACGAGAAGGCCGACCGCGCACCCGGCGTCACCGGTGACAACCTGCTGACCACGCTGGAGCGCCGTCTGGATAACGTCGTGTTCCGTCTGGGCTTCGCCCTGACCCGCCGTGAGGCTCGTCAGCTGGTGAATCACGGCCACTTTACCGTCAACGGCAAGCGGGTCAACATTCCCTCTTACCTGGTGAAGGCCGGCGATGTCATCGAGGTCAAGGAGAGCAGCCGTTCTTCCGTCCAGTTCAAGCGTTTCCTGGGTGAGGACGCCATTGCCGTGACCACGCCCGCCTGGCTTGAGCGGGAGAAGGAAGCGCTGAAGGGCACGGTTGCCCGTCTGCCTGAGCGTGCCGACGTGGACTTCCCTGTGGAAGAGCACCTGATCGTCGAGCTGTACTCCAAGTAACAGACCACCCTCAAGGAACCTCTGAGTCAATAGAAAGAAGGGCAGAGCGGGTGGCCGCCTGAGGCCGCCTGCCGCCCGTTGAATCAGTGCTTCCTCATATTGGTAAGCTGTACAACCAAGGGGAATTAAAACGCCCCATCGACGAGGAGGGTATAAGTTAATGGTAGAAATTGAAAAGCCCCGCATCGAATGCATTGAGAATCCCGACGACGGCAACTATGGCAAGTATGTTGTAGAGCCTCTGGAGCGTGGCTACGGCACCACTCTGGGCAACGCCCTGCGCCGCATCCTGCTGTCCTCTCTGCCCGGTACTGCTGTTACTACCATCAAGATCGCCGGCGTTCAGCACGAGTTCAGCACCATTCCCGGTGTGAAGGAAGATGTGACCCAGATCGTCCTGAATATCAAGAAGATCATTGCCAAGCTGTATAGCACTGGCACCAAGACGGTCTATATTCAGGCTTCCGGCGAGGGCGAGGTCACTGCCGGCGACATCAAGGCCGACGGCGAGGTGGAGATCCTCAACCCTGAGCTCCATATCGCCACGCTTGGTCCCGACGCCTCTCTGAACATGGAACTCACCATGAGCCATGGCAGAGGCTATGTCCCGGCAGACCGCAACAAGCCTGCGCAGACGGTCATCGGCGTCATTCCGGTGGACTCCATCTATTCTCCGGTGCTCAAGGTGAACTACACTGTGGAGAACACCCGTGTGGGTAACATGACCGACTTCGACAAGCTGACGCTGGAGGTCTGGACAGACGGCACGATCACTGCCCGTGACGCCGTCAGCCTGGGCGCCAAGATTCTGTGCGATCATTTCGTTCTGTTCACCGACCTGTCCGAGACTGTGGGCAACCGCTCCACCGTGGTGGAGAAGCCCGAGGCTCAGCGGGACAAGGTGCTGGAGATGACCATTGAAGAGCTGGATCTCTCCGTCCGTTCCTTCAACTGCCTGAAGCGTGCCAACATCAACACGGTTCAGGATCTGATCGATAAGACAGAGGACGAGATGATGAAGGTTCGCAACCTGGGTCGGAAGAGCCTGGAAGAGGTTATGAACAAGCTCTCTCTGATGGGACTCACCCTCAAGAGCGAGGACAACAACTAAAGGGTTCGTCCCTGAAGAGTACGACGTTCCACACCGATGGAACTTACGAAGGAGTGAATTGTAATGGCTGGTTACCGCAAACTGGGCAAGCCCACCGACGCCCGTCTGGCGCTGCTGAGACAGCTGACCACCGATCTGCTGAACTACGGTCAGCTCAAGACCACCGTCACCCGTGCCAAGGAGGTGGCTCCTCTGGCAGAGAAGATGATCTCTCTGGCGAAGCAGAACGATCTGGCTGCCTACCGTCAGGCGCTGTCCTTCCTGACTCAGGAGGATGTGGCGAAGAAGCTGTTCGACCAGATCGGCCCCAAGTACGCCGACCGCAACGGCGGCTACACCCGTATCGTCCGTGCCGGCTTCCGCCGGGGCGACGCTGCCGAGGTCGCTATTGTCGAGCTGGTGTAATCGAATACGGCAACACGTTAAGGCCCTCCCATATTTTGGAAGGGCCTTTTCTTGTGCCTTTGTTTTATTTTAATTAAAATGCCAAGAATCCTCTTTCAAATTGCAGAGATTCGTTGTATACTAAAAAAGAATAATGAGGATTATGCGGCAGAACGATATACTGCCGCTGTTTGGACTGTGCTTTGGAGGCTGTTATGAACGACCAGAACAAAAACAACTTCTTTCAGAATCTGCCGGACATCCCCTGGCCGCTGATCGTTTTCCTGTTCTTTACGCCCCTGAGCTTTTTGGGTATCGCACTTCTTGTTTTGAAGCTGCTCAAGGAGAGCCATCCGGCACCCAGAGACTGGAAGCAGTATCAGGCCAACGCTGCCGCCCAGCAGCAGCGTCAGGATCTGCGGACGGGCAGCTCCAAGGGCTTTAACGCCCGGCGGAGATTCCCCTACAAGCGGATCAAAGACGGTAAGGGCTGGACGATTGCCGGCGCCATCATCGCCGGATTGTTCGGACTGATATTGGGCATCGACCTTGCCGATATGGTGAATTATTGGTGGTTTGATCTGGAGGAGCTCATTACGTTCTCCATTTTCACCTTCAGCGGTGTGGGCATGCTGCTCTGGGGCAGGTTCCGTGCCCGCCGAGCCAGGAAGTTCAAGCGTTATCTTGCTCGCATCAGCAACGAGCCTCTGATCCCGCTACGTCCGCTGGCAGAGTCCATTCCCGCCAGCATGGACGAGGTGTGCGAGACCTTGCAGCAGATGATTGACGAGGGCATCTTCGGTGACCGGGCCTATATTGACATTGCAAATGAGACTCTGGTGGTAGACAGTGCCGTGGCTCGTCCGGCGGCTGTCCCCAAGCCCAAGGCACAGCCCAAGGAGAAGAAGATGGACCTCTCCTCCGAGGACAAGATCCTCTATGAGATCCGCCGAGCCAACGAGCGCATTCCCGGCGAGGAGATCAGCCGGAAGATCAACCGGATCGAGGAGATCACCAGAGCCATTCTGGAGTACCTGAAAAAGCATCCGGAGCGCTCCAACGAGCTGCATACCTTCCTGGACTACTACCTGCCCACCACCCTGAAAATGCTCAATACCTACGCCGAGCTGGATGAACAGGGCATGACCGGCCAGAACATCGAGACCACCAAACGACGGATCGAGGGGATTCTGGATAAAGTCGTGGAGGGCTTTGAGCTGCAGCTGGATAAGCTCTACGAGGGCGATATGCTGGATATCTCCTCTGACATCGATGTCATGGAGAAGATGCTTCAGCGGGACGGGCTGTCCGGGGATACCAATCTGCGCAATCGCTCCGTTGAGGCGCAGGCGTCTCAGGGCTATGTGCCCACGCTGACGCTGGATCCGGATCAGAACGGTACCTCCGCCGCAGCTGCTCCGGCACCCGAGTCCGATACCCAGAATCAGAAGGGCTACGATACATTGGGTAATTGGTAAATGCCACATGAAAACGGCGCAATTCCATCCGGTTTGCGCCGTTTTTGACGAAAAGCAGTCGAAGTTGGCAGAAATGACAAGATAAGGTGTGACACAGATGCGCCATTTGTTTCTCATCAACCCCACTGCGGGAAAAAATACAGACCCTGACCGTCTTTCCGCCGAGATTCGTCGTCTTATGGCGGGACGGGACGAGCCCTATCTCATCCGATTGACAGAGTACCCTCACCACGCCGAGGAGATCGCCCGTGAGGCGGCCGAGGAGAGCGGCGAGCCGCTCTGTATCTATGCTTTTGGCGGGGACGGCACCCTTAACGAGGTGGTGAACGGCGCTGCCGGATACGATCATGTGGCAGTCACCGTCTGTCCCACCGGATCCGGCAATGATTTTCTCAAGATCTTCACTCGCGGACGGGAGAAGTTTCACCACTTGTCAGCCCTGCTGGACGGGGAGACGGCCACCTTTGATCTCATAGACTGCAACGGCCGGTTGGCGCTGAATATTGCCTCTGTGGGTCTGGACGCCCGAGTGGGGGTGGGCATGGTGGACTTTAAAAATCTGCCCTTGGTCTCCGGTAAGTTTGCCTATGTGCTCAGCCTGATCTCCAATGTCATCAAGGGGATTTCAAACCGTTATGAGGTGGAGTTGGACGGAGCCCGGCTGGACGGGGACTACACCCTGATGGCGGTCTGCAACGGCCGCTGGTACGGCGGCGGCTTTTGCCCGATACCCACTGCCATGCCCGACGATGGCAGGCTGACCTTTGTACTGGTGGAGGGCGTGGGCCGCCTCAAGGCCGCCCAACTGGTAAAGCTCTACGGTGCGGGAAAGGGCGAGCAGGCACCTGAAATCACCATTCGGGACGGACAGCAGCTCACCGTCCGCTGCACCAAGCCGGAAATCACCCAACTGGACGGGGAAAAGCTGGTGTCGGACGAGCTGACCTTCCGGATGAGCGAGAAAAAGCTCCGCTTTCGTTACCCCAAGGGAGCCAGATGGGAGCCGGAGATTGTCCGGACGGCGGCGGTCAGATAAATGACAGAGAGCGATCACCCCGAATGGCGCAATTTGGGGAGACCGCTCTTTTTCAAATTTGAAATATTCGTGAATTCAGTCTTTTTTCCCGGCAGAGGGCTTGCATTTTTCTTCCAACTGGGGTATGATAACCATGCTGTTAGCACTCCTTGTTTCAGAGTGCCAAACATCGACAAATGTAAACTACCTAAGGAGGTATCTATTTATGAAGTTGAAGCCTTTAGCAGATCGAGTCATCCTGAAGATGCTCGAGGCAGAGGAGACCACCAAGGGCGGCATTATCCTGACCAGCGCTGCCAAGGAGAAGCCTGAGATTGCGGAAGTGATTGCCGTCGGCCCCGGCGGCACCGTGGACGGCAAAGAGGTCGTCATGACCGTCAAGGCGGGTGACAAGGTGGTCACCAGCAAGTATTCCGGCACCCAGGTCAAGGTGGACGGCGAGGAGCTGACCATCGTCCGTCAGGGCGATATTCTGGCCATCGTAGAGTAATTCTATCATCGGAGGTAAACGATTATGTCTAAGCTCATCAGCTACGGCGAGGAGGCTCGCCGTTCTCTCCAGCGTGGCGTGGACCAGCTGGCAGATACCGTCAAGATCACCATGGGTCCCAAGGGTCGCAACGTGGTGCTGGGCAAGAAGTACGGCTCTCCCCTCATCACCAATGACGGCGTGACCATCGCCAAGGAGATCGAGCTGGAGGATCCTTTTGAGAACATGGGTGCTCAGCTCGTCAAGGAGGTCGCCACCAAGACCAACGACGTGGCCGGCGACGGCACCACCACCGCCACTCTGCTGGCTCAGTCCATCGTGGCGGAGGGTCTGAAGAATCTGGCCGCCGGGGCTAACCCCATGGTCATGAAGAAGGGCATTGCCAAGGCCACTGCCGCCGCTGTGGAGGCCATCAAAGCCAACAGCAAGCCCGTCTCCGGCTCTGAGGACATCGCCCGGGTGGGCGCCATCTCCTCCGCCGACGAGACCATTGGCAAGCTGATCGCCGACGCCATGGAGAAGGTCTCCGCCGACGGCGTTATCACCGTGGAGGAGTCCAAGACCGCCGAGACCTATTCCGAGGTGGTTGAGGGCATGCAGTTTGACCGGGGCTATATCACCCCCTATATGGTCACGGACACCGAAAAGATGGAGGCCGTTCTGGACGACCCCGCCATCCTCATCACCGACAAGAAGATCTCCTCCATTCAGGAGCTGCTGCCCCTGCTGGAGCAGATCGCCCAGTCCGGCAAGAAGCTGCTGATCGTGGCTGAGGACGTGGAGGGCGACGCCCTGTCCACCCTGATCGTCAACACCCTGCGCGGCACCCTCCGGGTGGTCTGCGTCAAGGCACCCGGCTTCGGCGACCGCCGCAAGGAGATGCTCCAGGACATCGCCGTCCTCACCGGCGGCACCGTCATCTCCGCCGATACCGGTCTGGAGCTGAAGGAGGCACAGCTGTTCCAGCTGGGCTCCGCCCGTCAGGTCAAGGTCACCAAGGAGAACACTATCATCGTGGACGGCGCAGGCGACCCTGCCGCCATCAAGGCCCGTGTGGGTCAGATCCGCGCCCTCATCGCCACCACCACCTCTGAGTATGACAAGGAGAAATCGCAGGAGCGTCTGGCCAAGCTGGCTGGCGGCGTGGCTGTCATCAAGGTGGGCGCTGCCACCGAGGCCGAGATGAAGGAGAAGAAGCTCCGTGTGGAGGACGCCCTGAACGCCACCCGTGCTGCCGTGGAAGAGGGCATCGTCGCCGGCGGCGGCACTGCCTACGTCAACGCCATCTCCGCTGTGGAGGCGCTGCTCTCTGAGGCCGAGGGCGACGAAAAGACCGGCATCTCCATCATTGCCAAGGCGCTGACCGCTCCCGTCCGTCAGATTGCCGCCAACGCCGGCATTGACGGCGGCGTGGTGCTGGATAAGATCCAGTCCTCCGGCAAGGTGGGCTACGGCTTCGACGCCTACAAGGAGGCGTATGTGGATATGATCTCCGCCGGTATCGTGGATCCCACCAAGGTGACTCGCTCCGCTTTGGAGAATGCCGCCTCCGTGGCCTCCGTCCTGCTGACCACCGAGTCCGTGGTCGCCGACAAGCCGGAGCCCCCCGCTCCCATGGCCGCCCCGGCGCCTGATATGGGCTACTAATCTCTTAGATCAAACGACTTGCCCCCGGAACCGAAGGTTCCGGGGGCAAGTATTATCAGCTATGGAAAATCATTTGTTGTTAATAGCCTCAATAATTCTATCGGTTTGCTGACGATTGTTGGTGTCATCTAAACGCCCTGAAATCATTGCGTTGATCTGCTGTTCGGCAAGGACAGCCTTGCTTTTCTCAAAAATAAAGAAATCAATAGGTTTTTGCTGACCGGCAGTTGTAGTAACAACTAAGTCGATTTCAAAGGCATCAATAACGGAGTTTGCACCAATCAAAAGCAAGATCAATCCTGCAAGGAAACTGTTTGCAATGACGCTGAGTCCCAAAATTGCAACGATAACACCAATAAGCAGTTTGCCTAATTTCAGCTTGAAATCAGTGGATGTCGATGCAATCTGGTTAATAGTGAACTTCTCTGTCTTGGCACCTAAGGGTATAAGACCTAAAATAGTGTTCGGATTTTTAAAAACAATAAAATTCTGTTCACTTTTTATTTCGCCCTTAAGATAGAATGTCAATAGGGATGTCATGTACTTGATTGATTCCATATTCTTACTCCTCTCTCTTTAAAATCCTACTACACATATTGTGATTTTAATATAGGATTCTCTTACCTCATAATACCACAGGAATCTGAATTAATCAAGAGTTTTTTAATCTTGTACATTAAAATGCTACCGATACCGCTCCGCCAGCTTCCGGAACGCAGGCAGCGCCCGCTCGATCCGCTCCGTGGGCACGCAGTAGGAGATCCGCACATGCCCCGGACAGTAAAACCCGCTGCCGGGGACGATGAGCAGATCAAGCGCCTTCGCCGCCTCGGAAAAGGCCACATCGTCGGGGATCAGCGTCCGGGGGAACAGGTAGAACGTGCCGCCGGGAGCGACTACATGATAACCCATAGCCCGCAGCTCCCGGGTCAGCAGCTCGGCGTTTCGCTCGTAGACGGAGAGGTCTGCTGTCAGGTCGCAGCAGGCGGCCGCCACCCGCTGAATGAGGCTGGGGGCGCAGACATACCCCAGCGCCCGGCCAGCCCCCGCCACGGCGGCGTAGACTGTCTCGCTGTCCTCCACCTGACCGGGCACGTAGACGTAG
Source organism: Oscillospiraceae bacterium (assembly GCA_902775105.1). GTDB lineage: Bacteria > Bacillota > Clostridia > Oscillospirales > Oscillospiraceae > Onthomonas. The sequence goes on along the minus strand of CACYLC010000028.1, from coordinate 23,856 downwards.
CCGATACGCTCACCGGGGAGGGAGAGGGACTTGGACCAGCTATAAACCACCAGCGTATTCCGGTAGAGCTTGGGGATGTAGGGCACCTCCACCCCGGCAAAGGCGATCTCCCGATACGGTTCGTCGCTGATGAGGTAAATGGGATGGCCGTACTCGTGGGACTTCTCCTCCAGCAGAGCGGCCAGCTTTTTCAGCGTCTCCTCCGAGTAGACCGCCCCGGAGGGGTTGTTGGGAGAGTTGACGATGAGCAGCTTGGTTTTCGGCGTGATGAGCCGTTCCAGAGCGGCAAAGTCGATCTGAAAGCCCTCAATTTCCGGGGGCGTTACCTTCATCACTGCGCCCACGGACTGGATAAAGACCCCGTACTCCGGAAAGAAGGGGGCAAAGACCACGACTTCATCCCCCGGATTGCACAGCCCCCGCAGGCAGCAGCAAAGCCCTGCGGCGGCGCCTACCGTCAGATAAAGCTGGCCGGCCTCGCAGTCCATCCCGAACCGGCGGGAAATGGAGGCGGCGATTTTTGCCCGTGCCTCGGGATCGCCGGGGGCGGAGGTGTAGCCGTGGAGGGCGCAGGGGTCAGAGGTATCCAGCAGGCGGCGCAGCTCCCGGTCTACTTCCGGGGGAGGGGCGACGCTGGGATTGCCCAGAGAGAAGTCGTAGACCTTATCCCGACCCACAATTTTCGCCCGCTGATTGCCGTATTCAAACAGCTCCCGGATGACGGAGCGGGCCTGACCGTAGTTCACCATCTGTTCATTTGGCATGATTTTCCCCCTCTTATTACCCTTTTGCGGCGGCCTCGGCCAGACGAAGCTCCCAGGAGGTCTGCTCCGGCCAGTTGGTGGTATCGAATTTCGTGCGGATGCATTGGAAGTAATAGCCCAGCTTTTCCTGCAGATGGACGCTGGCGAAGTAGTCGGGCGGGGCAGCGTTCACATCTGCCAGCAGATATTCCATCAGCCGTGCCCGATCCTCGGTTGGATAGGTGGTGGAGTAGGGGTCAATAAAATAGACGCTGTCCATGTCGCCCTCGTAATAGGCGTCGCCCCGGGCGGTATATTCGTCAGAACCGGTCAGCTCATAGCTGTCTCCGTTTCCGTCAATGTAGGCATAGTAGTAGTCGAAGTCCTCCGGATTCATGGAACCCCAGACCTCCTCGTCCAGCACAACGTCCTCCCACAGCCAGTGATCCAACACATGGGTCAGCTCGTGCACCACGTCCTGCACGGCGATATATCCGGTAATGTCAAAGGCGATCAGCTCCACGCCGTCCACCTGACAGGTCAGACCGGCGGGGTTGCTGATGCTGACGGAGGGGTCAATGGGGGTCATCTGGCCGGAAAAGTAGAAGCTGAAGCCCCGGATGTTGTCGCCGCCCAACTGCTGAAAGTAGTCCTCCGGATAGAGGGAGAGGGCTTGCTCCATCACGTCCATCATATCGTCAATGGCCTCGGTGTCCTCGCAGGCGGACAATGTGTAGTCGGGATAGGGGGCGTCCATATCCTGCCCTATGTGGATCTGGATGCCGTAGGTCTCCTCCAGCGCCTCCGCCCGCTGGGTGAGACTCTCCGGCGTGGCGGGGACAGGGGGGACGTATTCCGTCAGCGTGACCGGCTCCACCGGCTCCGGTGTCAGCTCCCGGTAGTCCCAAAGGAGAAAGCGCTGTTCTTCGCCGCTCCAGAGGGTCAAAAGGGTTTTGCCCCAGAACTGGGAACTGCCGTATTCGGACAGCCACACCTCGTCCCCAGAGTCGCCCGGCGGCGTCAGATCAAAATCGGCAGCCACGTGGCCCTGTGCGTCCCTGGCGGTCACATGGAAGAGAGACGGAGTTTGCTCGTCCTGCACGCAAGAGATGGAGACCTGCTTCACCAGCGGGTCTGCTGTCGGATATCCGTAGTCACCCTTGGGCGATTCGTACATGCCTGTGATCTCCCCTGTCTCCAGAGAGAGAAGGAGCAGAATGTCGGCGTTTTTGGTTCCGGTGGCGGTAAAAACCGCGTCGGTGCCGTCTGTTGTCGCCCCGGCCAGAGAGATGTAATAGTAGTCCTGAGGCAGACGGGCGATTTCCTCCGCTTCGCCGCCGTCCAGAGGCTGACGCCACAGGATGCCGCTGGTGGACTGGTACCAGACGCAATCCTGCGGGGTGAAGATGGCGTTCCAGTAACCGTCGTAATCGGACTGGGGCAAGACATGGCTATTGCCTTCGCCGTCAATATAGTAGTACTTGTAATCATCATACTCGCAGACCACCAGAGGATCCACAGAGTCAATGGAAGCGCTGGGCCAGTCTACCGTCTCTGTAATGGGGAGCGTGCAGATCAGACTCAGCTCTCCCGTCTCCAGAGAAAACCGGTAGACCTCTTCGCACCTGCGCCCCGCCACCAGAATCAGATGTTCCTCGTCCTCCAGTGCCATGGCGCAGATGTGCAGCTCAGAGAGCTGGGGCAGTGCACTCACATCATAGAGTCCGGCTGCACCGGCAATGGCGACGGTTTCCAGATCCGGGGGCGCCGGTGTCTGAGTTTGATCCGGGGAATCCGGCTCCACAGCGGAAGGCGGTTGATCCTCGTCCGGCGTGGAGTTTGCCGCACCCCTGCAGCCGGAGAGCACCAGCAGCAGGGCAAGCAGCAAAGGCAGTAGTCTCTTCATTTTGACACCCTCCTTGAGATAAAAAGCTGCCGCAGACAAGTGCGGCAGCGAATGAACAGAAGCGGTGCCGCCTCTATCAAAGTGTGGAATTTACAGACCGAAGCCGCCCAGATCCAAGCCGCCGGTGATTTTGCTCATGCTGTTGGTAGCGTCCTCGTTGGCCAGCCGCAACGCCTCGTTGACTGCCAGCAGGATCAGATCTTCCAGCATACCCACGTCGTCGGGATCCACTGCGTCCGGTTTGATGTTGATTTTGGTCAGCTCCTTCTTACCGGAGACAATGGCCTCTACCATGCCGCCGCCGGCCTTTCCGGAGTAGGTCTTTTGCTCCAGATTCGCCTGCATCTGCTCCATGTCGGCCTGCATCTTCTGAGCCTGACGGATCACATTCATATTGATGCCGCCCATACCGCCCATGCCCCGCATGTTGCGGCTGTTAAATCCTTTTGCCATTTGAGATTCGCTCCTTTGTGTCATATTCTGATTCAATCAATCTTGACGCCCAGCGCCCGTCCCGTCTCCAGAAGCTGGTCAAAAGGGTCGGGCTGAGAGACAGAGCCGGCTGCCCCGGCAGAGACGGCGGGAGGCGTTCCCCGCTTTGCCACTGCCTGAACGGGGCGGCCTGCCTTGACGGAGGCCGTCCGGCCGATGATCTGCAGGAGATCGGGCTTGTTGATGGTGTTATAGGCGAACAGATCTGCCGCATAGATCACCAGTGTGTCGTTTTCCAGACGGCCGTTTACGTTGGCACTGTCTGTCAAAGGCATATAGATCCAGGGCTTAAGCTGCCCCTTAAGGGTGGGGAGCAGCCCCTTCCAAAAGAGATCCCCGCTGCCCGGAGCGGCAGAGATCGGCGTCTGAGACCGGGCTGCCGGGGCGGGCTGAGGCTTGGGCTGAGGTTTCGCCGCCGCCCTGGGTTCGGGGTCGTCCCAGGGGGGAGGGTCAGCCAGCGTTTGTGGGGCAGCGGGGGCTGCCTGAACCGGAGGTTCCGGCGCAGATACCGATAAAGTGGGCAGAGGAGCACCTCCGGTCAGAGCCGCCTCCAGTCTTGCAATCCGGGCGGAAAGCCCCTCGGGAGAGGTGTCCAGCGATTCATCGCACAGCCGAATGAGACACAGCTCGGCGTCTGTCCGCTGGCTGGTGCTGGTACGAAGGGCGGCCTGCGTGTCCTGCAGCAGCCGCAGCATTTGGATCAGCCGCTGAGGGGTGAGGGTTTTGCCCAGCGTGTTCAGTGTCTCCTCGTCATAGCCGCCGCCCATCAGCCCCGCTCCGCCCCTGGGGGCGGTTTTCCGAATGAGCAGATCCCGAACCAGACCGGAGAGCTCGGACAGCAGTCCGGGGATGCCCTTTCCTGCAGCGTAGAGCTGGGAGAACTCCTCCAGCGCCTCGGCGGTATTGCCCCGGCGGATGTGGTTCATCAGGTGGGCGGTGCGGAGATTGCCCGCAAGCCCCAAAGCGTCCAGTACCGCCTCCCGGTCAATTTTTCCGCCTGCGGCGGCGCATTGGTCGAGGAGAGAGAGTCCGTCCCGCAGTGCTCCGTCCGCCAGCCGTGCCAGCAGGGCGGCGCCGTCCTCGGTGAGGTCAATGCCCTCGGCTGCGGCCACCTGAGAGAGTCTGCCCTGAATGTCCGGGGGCGTGATGCGCTGGAAGGAAAACCGCTGACAGCGGGAGAGAATGGTGGCAGGTACCTTGTGCAGCTCCGTAGTCGCCAGAATGAACATCAGATGCTCCGGCGGCTCTTCCAGAATTTTCAAAAGGGCGTTAAAGGCGGCTACGGACAGCATGTGCACCTCGTCCACAATATAGACCCGCTTGCGCACGGCGGCGGGGGAGTAGACCGCCTCGTCCCGAAGGGCACGCACCTGATCCACGCCGTTATTCGAGGCGGCGTCCAGCTCGACCACGTCCAAAATGGAGCCGTCGTCAATGCCCCGGCAGGCGGCGCATTCGTTGCAGGGGTCGCCCTGGTTGGGGTTTAGACAGTTGACCGCTTTCGCCAGAATTTTGGCGCAGGTGGTCTTTCCCGTGCCTCTGGTACCGGTAAACAGATAGGCGTGGGAGAGGCGTCCGGACTCCACCTGGGTTTTCAGGGTCTGGGTAATGTGGGACTGACCCACCACGTCCTCAAATTTCTGGGGACGCCATTTCCGATAGAGCGCCTGATACATCCGGGACACACCTCCTAAAAAGAAATTCACGGACACCGCACGCATTTGCTGTGCTCTCTGAAGCGGCAAACTCGGTTCCCCGCCTGACATGGTTCACGAGCTGACATTGCGCAGGACCGGCTGTCAACACCGAATGTCGCTTCAGACAACATAGCAAAGGTCCGGGAAGAAAACGCTTCCCTGACAGGTGCGGCTATCCGTGAGCCGTCTTGACCTTTACAAGGCCTTTACAGTTTACTATAACTTTTGAGAATTATCAAGTGGGACTTTTTATTTTCTCCATTTTTTCAGAGCGAATTCCATGACAGGAATCAGAAAGTTCCCGTTGCTTTTTTACCTGCTTGTGCTATAATGGCTACATCTGGCAAAATCTATTTTTTGAAAGAAATTATAAAAAGAAAGGCGGTGAGACGATGTCTCTGGAAGCAGTCAAGCAAGTGACCGAGGCAGAAGAGCAGGGAAGGCTGCAAAAGGCCGAGGCTCAGCAGGATGCCCGGCGCTTGGTCGCTGAAGCGGAGAAGGCCGGACGGCAGCTGGTGGCGGATGCCCGGAAGCGGGCGGAAGCGGAAAGCGCAAAGCTGCTGACTGCGGCGGAAGCGGCCGCAGCCGACGACACAGCCGAGATACATACCCGGGCGCTGGCGGATGCCGACCGGCTTCGCAGCAAGGCGGAAGGACGGCTGGAAGAAGCAGCGTCACTGATTGTCAGAAAGGTGGTGGATGCCTGATGGCAATTGTCCAAATGAAGCATCTCCGGCTGATTGCTGTTTCAGAGGAGCAGGACGCCCTGCTGGACGAGCTGCAGCGGGTGGGCTGCGTAGAGATCTCTACCCCTGAGATCACAGAGGACGCACCGGACTGGGCCAGACTGCTCCGTCGTAAGAGCAGTTCCTTGGACGAGGTGTCGGCACAGTTGGCTTCGTTGCGCACTGCACTGGATGCACTGAACAAGTATGCCCCCGTCAAAGAGGGAATGCTGACGCCCCGCCCGGTTGTCACCGTAGACGAGCTGTTCAACCGGCAAACCGCAGACCGGGCGCTGAAAACGGCCGGAGAGATCAACTGCCGTCTGACGGAAATCAGCGCAGCTGTCTCGGACGAAAACCGGCTTCAGGCGCTGCGGGCAGGCTACCTGCCATGGAAGGAGCTGGATCTCCCGCTGGAGACGGAGGGTACGAGCCAGACCGAGATCGTTCTCGGCGTCATTCCCTCCTCCGCGCCGCTGGATCCCATCCATCTGGAGCTGCAGGAAAAGGCACCTCTCAGCCAGATGATCGTCGTCAGTGCGGAAAAGGGTCAGCAGTATGTGATGCTGCTGTGCCACAAGGCGGACTTCTCGGCGGCGCTGGATGTGCTCAAGTCCCGCTCCTTCTCTCAGGTACGGTTTAAGGGCGTCACCGGCACGGCGGCGGAAAACCTCCGCAGCGTAGACGTCCAGATCGCAGACGCCGGGCAGCGCCGCGCGGCGGCGGAGGCGGCCATCACCGCATTGGGCGATGAGCGCTCCGAAATCAAGCTGACCATTGACCGGCTGACACAGGATGCGCAGAAGGAAGCGGATCGGGAGCGGCTCATGTGCACCGACCAGACCTTCCTCTTAGAGGGCTGGTACAGCGCCCCGGACGAGGAGGCGCTGCTTGAGGTGCTGAGCCGCCACGCCTGCGCATGGGAGTCCCAAATCCCCACCGAGGCGGAATATCCCGAAGTGCCGGTAAAGCTGAAAAACAGCAAACTGGTGCAGCCGTTAAACATGGTCACGGAGATGTACTCCCTTCCGGCTTACGGATCTCTGGACCCCAACCCGCTGATGGCACCGTTTTTTGTGCTGTTTTACGGCATTATGATGGCGGATATGGGCTATGGCCTGTTGATGCTCATCGGCTGGTTCCTCATTACCAGAGTGAAAAAGGCCAAGGGCACCATGGGCAATCTGGGCGGCCTGCTGGGTCTCTGCGGCGTCAGTACATTTATTTTCGGCGCTCTGACCGGCGGTTTCTTCGGAGACTTCCTGCCTCAGATCGCAAAGCTCATCAACCCCAACACCGCCTTCACCGAGCTGCCGGCCCTCTTTACGCCGCTGAATGATACCATTACCATTCTGATCGGCTCGCTGGTGCTGGGCTTTATCCAGACGATCACCGGCATGGCCGTCAGCGTGTACAAAAAGTGCAGGGACGGCGATCCGCTCTCCGGCCTCCTTGACGAGGTGGCCTGGTGGATCATCCTGATCAGCGTCGTCTGCCTGATTCTGGCAGGCCAGACGGTGGGACTGGTGGTTCTCATCATCGGTTTTGTCCTGCTGGCTGCAGGGCAGTTCCGTAACAGCAAGGGCAACATCTTCGGCGCGCTGGGCGGACTCTTCGGTGCGATCTACAACGGGGTCACCGGAATCTTCAGCGACGTGCTGTCCTACTCCCGTCTGATGGCGCTGATGCTCTCCGGCTCCATTATCGCAAGCGTATTTAACACTTTGGGCGCCGTGCCGGGCAACGTGGTGATCTTTATCGTCATCTCCATGTTCGGCAACCTGCTCAACTTCGCACTGAACATTCTGGGCTGCTACGTCCACGACCTGCGGCTCCAGTGCCTGGAATTCTTCGGACGATTCTATGTGGACGGCGGAAAGGCTTTCCGCCCCCTCTCCATCAACACCAACTATGTAGACATTATTAAGGAGGACTAATTATCATGGCTGAATTTTTCAATCTCTTTGGCGGCGTCGCCCTCGCTTTCCTTGGCGCCGGTCTGGCTGTCGGTCTCTGCTGCGTGGGTTCCGCCCGCGGTACCGGCATCGTGGGTGAGGCCGCTACCGGCGTGCTGGCTGTGGCTCCGGAGCACCTTTCCAAGTGCATGATCCTGCAGGTGCTGCCCGGTACCCAGGGCCTGTACGGTCTGGTCATCTGGTTCTTTGCTCTGCTCCAACTGGGCGCCTTCTCCGGCGGCATCGGCGAGGTCACGCTGGCTCAGGGCATGACCATCTTTGTCGCCTGCCTTCCCATGACGCTGGGCGGCTTCCTCTCCGCCATCTATCAGGGCCGTGTGGCTGCCTCCGCCATCAACATCGTGGCGAAGAAGCCGGACGATTGGTCCAAGGGTATCATCCTCTGCGTCGTCGTCGAGTTCTACGCCATTCTGTCTCTGCTGGGCTCCATCCTCATGCTGATGAACGCCATGTAAGAAACCGCCTTGCTGTCCTATGGACGGTAAGCACAACCAATTCAAGTGGAAAGGCGGTAAAACTGCATGAACGGAATTGAAAAAATCACCCAGCGCATTGCCGCAGACGCCCGTGAGGACGCCGATGCCATTCTCACCCAGGCTCAGGCAGACGCCGATGTAGTCACTGCCCGCTATCAGGCCGAGGCAGACCAGCTGACGGAACAGATTCTGGCCAGGGGAAAGACCCAGGCGGAAGAGCGCCGCAGCCGCCTGAGAAGCGCCGCCGAGATGGAGCGCCGCCATCAGCTGCTGGCCGTCAAGCAGGAGGTGCTGGACAAGGCCTTCGACCTGGCGCTGGACAAGCTGCGCAGTCTGCCGGAAGAAGCGTACATCGACCTTCTGGCAAAGCTCACCGTCAAGGCCTCCTCCACCGGCTCCGAACAGCTGATCCTGTCTAAGACGGATCGGGCCCGCTACGGCGTCAAGGTGGCGACGAAGGCCAACAAGCTGCTGGCCCAGGCGGGCAGAACGGCAAAGCTGACCCTGAGTCAGGAGTCCCGTGATTTTCAGGGCGGCCTGTTGGTGGCGGATGGCGATGTGGAGGTCAACTGCACCTTCGAAACGCTGGTACGGCTGGCCAGAGGCTCCGTCTCAGGCGATGTGGCAAACGTGCTGTTCGCATGAGCCGGAGGAACCGAAATGAAACGTAAAACCAGGAAAATAAAGGATACGGACTATCTGTTCCTTTCCGCCTATCTCCGGGCGCAGGAAAACAGCCTGCTGACTCAGGCGAGGATGGATCGGATGCTGGATGCACCTACGGTGGAGGATGCCGCCAGGATTTTGACTGAGTGCGGCTACGGTGAACTGAATACGGTCAACGTGGACACAGTGGCCCGCATGCTGGACGAGGCCAGGGACCGGGTCTTTGCTGATCTCAATTCCTTCGCCAAAGACCCCCGTATGCTGGACATTTTCAAGATCAAATACGACTATCACAATGCCAAGACGCTGCTGAAAAGCGAGGCTATGGGCGAACATCCGGACCGCCTTCTGGTGGACGCCGGCCGTCTGCCGGGAAAAGTGCTGGCAAAGGCAGTGGCGGAATCGGACTATGACGCCGTTCCCGAGACCTTAGCCAGGGCCATTCCCGAGGCCAGAGAGCTGCTGAGCGCCACGAAAGACCCTCAGCAGTCCGACTTTCTGCTGGATCAGGCCTATTTTCACGAGATGGCCGCACTGGCGGAGGACTGCCGCTCTGACTTTCTCAAGGGCTATGTAGAGCTTCTGGTAGACGCCGCCAACCTCCGCAGCGCCGTGCGGGTGCTGCGCATGGGCAAGGATCGGGATTTCCTGAAAACCGTGCTCTTTGAGGGCGGCACGATGGATCTCTCCCGGCTCTCTGCCGTGGCAGACGGAAAGAGCAGCCTGACGGATCTTTACGCCCACACGCCTCTGGAAGAGGCAGCGGAGCTGGGCATGGCAGTCTCCCACGGCGGAGCGCTGACCGCATTTGAAAAGGCCTGCGACAACGCCCTGATAGACGAGATCTCCGCAGCGAAGCAGATTCCCTTCGGGGAGCAGCCGTTGATCGCCTATCTGGCGGCGAGAGACAGTGAGCAGACTGCCATCCGCATTATCCTGACGGGCCGTCTGGCGGGACTTCCCACCGACGTGATCCGGGAAAGGCTGCGTGACGCCTATGTATAAAATCGCAGTATTGGGCGACCGGGAGAGCGTTTTGGGCTTTAAGGCGCTGGGACTGGACGTCCATCCCGCCGAGACGGCGGAGGACGCCCGCAAGACCCTCCATCATCTGGCCCGGGACGGCGAGACTGCCATTATCTATTTGACGGAGCAGTTTGCCGCCGAGATGCAGGATGAGATCAGAAAATATAAGGACGAGGTCATGCCGGCCATCATCCTCATTCCCGGCAAGGCCGGCTCCATGGGAATCGGGATGCAAAACATCACCGATTCTGTGGAGCGTGCGGTCGGCGCCGACATTTTGTAAGGAAAGAAGGTAGAAACCTATGGGCAAAATTGTCAAGGTGTCCGGCCCGCTGGTGGTCGCCACCGGCATGCAGGATGCCAATATGTCCGACGTGGTTCGTGTGGGTGAGCAGCGGCTGATCGGCGAGATCCTGAATATGAACGGCGATGCCGCCTCCATTCAGGTCTACGAGGAGACCTCCGGTATCGGCCCCGGCGCCGAGGTGGTCACCACCGGCGCACAGCTCTCCGTAGAGCTTGGCCCCGGCCTGCTGGAGAATATCTACGACGGCATCCAGCGCCCGCTGGAGGGCATTATGAATATTTGCGGCTCCAACATCAGCCGCGGTATTGAGGTTCCCGCCCTCGACCGGGACAAGGTCTGGGCGTTTAAGGCCACCGCCAAAGTCGGCGATAAAGTCGTCGGCGGAGACTTCCTCGGCGACGTGCAGGAGACCCCCTCCGTCAACCACCATATCATGGTTCCCGTCAAGAGCAAGGGTACCATCAAGTCCATCCAGTCCGGCTCCTTCAAGGTGACGGACACCATCGCCGTTTTGGAACACGACGACGGCACCACAGAAGAGCTGACCATGATGCAGAAGTGGCCGGTTCGGATTGGCCGTCCCTACGCCAAGAAGTATCCTCCCAACCGTCCCCTCCAGTCCGGTCAGCGGATCATCGACACCATGTTCCCCGTGGCAAAGGGCGGCACGGCGGCAGTCCCCGGCCCCTTCGGCTCCGGCAAGACGGTGGTCCAGCACGCCCTCGCCAAGTGGTCTGACGTGGATATCGTGGTCTACATCGGCTGCGGCGAGCGCGGTAACGAGATGACTGACGTGCTCCGGGAGTTCCCGGAGCTGGTTGACCCCCGCACCGGCGAGACGCTGATGAAGCGTACCGTCCTCATTGCCAATACCTCGGATATGCCCGTGGCCGCCCGTGAGGCATCCGTCTATACCGGCATTACCATTGCCGAGTACTTCCGTGACATGGGCTATGACGTGGCCGTCATCGCCGACTCCACCTCCCGTTGGGCGGAGGCGCTGCGTGAGATGTCCGGCCGTATGGAAGAGATGCCCGGTGAGGAGGGCTACCCCGCCTATCTGGCCTCCCGTCTGGCTCAGTTCTACGAGCGCGCCGGCATCGTCCAGTGCATTGGCTCCGACGAGGGGCGCAAGGGCAGCCTGACCGCTGTGGGCGCAGTCTCCCCTCCGGGCGGCGACCTGTCCGAGCCGGTCTCTCAGGGCACCATGCGCATCGTCAAGGTGTTCTGGTCGCTGGACTCCTCTCTGGCCTATCGCCGTCACTTCCCCGCCATCAACTGGCTGAACTCCTACTCCCTGTATGAGGAGTCCCTCCGTCCGTGGTATGACGAAAACCTGGGCCCTGACTTTGCCAAAAACCGTGCCAAGGCCATGGCGCTCCTGCAGGAGGAGGCCAGCCTCAACGAGATCGTCCAGCTGGTCGGCAAGGACTCTCTGTCTCCCAACGACCAGTTGACGCTGGAGACCGCCCGCATGATCCGTGAGGACTTCCTCCAGCAGAACGCCTTTGTGGACATCGACTGGTTCTCTGACTATCGCCGTCAGTTCCTGATGCTGCGTCTGATTCTGGACTACGACAAGCTGGCAAGAGCCGCCCTGCAGAAGGGCGCCGATTTGGAGGCTCTCTTCTCTATCGACGCCCGGAACGGAATCGGCCGTGCCAAGAGTGTGCCCGTGGACGAGTACGAAAACGCCTACGCCCAGATCGGCAGGGATATGGAGCAGCAGATCGAGGCCATCGCCGAGAGAGGGGAGGAAGACTGATGATCAAGGAATACAAAACCATCGAATCCATCAACGGCCCTCTGATGGTGGTGCGCCGGGTGCAGGGCGTCACCTATGACGAACTGGTAGAGATCGAGCTGTCTGACGGCTCCCTCCGCCGGGGCAAGGTGCTGGAGGTGAGCGGCGACAGCGCCGTCGTCCAGCTCTATGAGGCTGCCGCGGGGATCAATCTGGCAGAGTCCAAGGTGCGCTTTTTAGGCCATCCTCTGGAGCTGGCTGTCTCCGAAGATATGCTGGGCCGTGTGTTCAGCGGCATGGGCGTGCCCATTGACGGCGGCCCCGCCATTCTGCCGGAGGCGCACCGGGACATCAACGGCCTTGCCATGAATCCCGCCGCCCGGGACTACCCCGACGAGTTCATTCAGACGGGCATCTCCACCATTGACGGACTGAACACCCTCGTCCGTGGTCAGAAGCTGCCCATCTTCTCCGGCTCCGGTCTGCCCCACAACCAGTTGGCCGCTCAAATCGCCCGTCAGGCACGGGTGCTGGACGACGAGAGCAAGTTCGCCGTCGTCTTTGCCGCCATCGGCATCACCTTCGAGGAGTCGGAATACTTCGTGCAGGAGTTTACCCGTACCGGCGCTCTGGACCGCTCCGTCATGTTCATCAATCTGGCAAACGACCCCGCCGCCGAGCGTATCTCCACCCCCCGTATGGCGCTGACCGCCGCCGAGTATCTGGCCTTTGACAAGGGGATGCATGTTCTGGTCATCCTGACCGACATCACCAACTACGCTGAGGCGCTGCGTGAGATCTCCGCCGCCAAGAAGGAGGTCCCCGGCCGCCGTGGCTATCCCGGCTACCTCTACACCGACCTTGCCACTATGTACGAGCGTGCAGGCCGTCATCTGGGTCAGCCCGGCTCCATCACCATGATCCCCATTCTGACCATGCCTGAGGATGACAAGACCCACCCCATCCCCGACCTGACCGGCTATATCACCGAGGGTCAGATCATCCTCTCCCGTGAGCTGTACCGCAAGAGCGTGCTGCCTCCCGTAGACGTGCTGCCCTCCCTGTCCCGTTTGAAGGACAAGGGCATCGGCGCCAAAAAGACCCGTGAGGATCACGCCGGCACCATGAACCAGCTCTTTGCCGCCTACGCCACCGGCAAGGAGAATCAGGAGCTGATGGCCATTCTGGGCGAGGCGGCTCTGTCCCCCACCGACCTGAAGTACGCCAAGTTCGCAGACGAATTTGAAAAGCGCTACGTCACCCAGGGGCAGGACGAAAACCGTTCCATTACGGAAACGCTGGATCTGGGCTGGGAGCTCTTGAAGATCCTGCCGGAGAACGAGCTGAAGCGCATTAAGCCTGAGTTTATCGAGAAGTATCTCCACGGCAAGCAGGATTAAGGAGGGATAACAGATGCCTTCCGCAAATGTAAACGCCACCCGCATGGAGCTGACGAAGCAGAAGCGTAAGCTGGCCACCTCCACCCGGGGCCATAAGCTGCTGAAAGACAAGCGGGACGAGCTGATGAAGCAGTTTCTCGACATGATTCGGGAAAACCGGGCGCTGCGCAAAAAGGTGGAGGAAGGGCTCATGCGTGCCCACGGGTCTTTTACCGTGGCCTCCGCCGTCATGAGCAGCGAGATGCTGGAGCAGTCCCTGCTCTATCCCAAGCAGAGCGTTGACCTGAACATGAGCTACAAGAACATCATGTCCGTCAACGTGCCCATGTATCAGTTCTCCACCCGCAGCGCCGACGCCGGGGAAATCTACCCCTACGGATTTGCCGCCACCAGCGGCGAGCTGGACGGTGCGGTGGACGCTCTGTCCTCTGTGTTTGAGGATATGCTCAAGCTGGCCCAGATCGAAAAGGCCTGCCAGCTCATGGCGGAGGAGATCGAAAAGACCCGCCGCCGGGTGAACGCCCTGGAATACGTGGTCATTCCCGACTGTCAGGCCAAGATCAAGTCCATCTCCATGAAGCTGGACGAGAACGAGCGCAACAACACCATCCGCCTGATGAAGGTGAAGGATATGATGATGGCTGAGACGATCAACCAGAAGCGGCAGGAGACTGCCAAGGCGCTCAACCTCTACAAGTGATATTTCCCTGCTAAATAATTGCCCCTCTCTGCCGTGAACAGAGAGGGGCGGTTTCTTCTGTTTAAAAGAAGTAGAGCGCCGTCAGAGAGACAGCCGCTGTCATAAACCATATTTTGAAGGACTTTCTGCTTTGAAGGATGATATGCTTCATGGGAATCACGATAAAGCCGTTCAGCCCGTCCAGCGGCAGAAGATGCTCCGGCTTGCTTTCATCCATATCAAATTTCTCCTTTGTTATTGATCGACCTTAAATTCCAGAATGTCTCCCGGCTGACAATCAAGAGCTTCACAAAGCTTAGCTAGTGTACTGACTTTTATTGCCTTAGCTTTTCCTGTTTTCAAAATAGACATATTGGTGACGGTTATTCCAACCTTATCCGCAAGTTCAGTAACACTCATCTTACGTTTGGCAAGCATAACATCGATGTTAAAAATAATATCTCCTTCCATGTGTGCCTCCCTCAAATTGTAAGATCACTCTGTTCCTGCAAGACCGCCGCTTTCTGAATCAAATGAGATAATGCTGCTGCAGCAACTGCCACAGCAACTCCGGCGAACACAATCAGTAGGGATAAAAGCGCAACGCCCGGATGGCTCATATCAGCAAACAGCAAAATTACATTTCCGACAAAGAAAAAAATTCCGTCTCCTGCCGCAAGCCACGATATCCATTTCAGATATTTTGCATTCTCGTTTGAAAAAGACCGATCTCTGCCAATGTTAGAAGAGATTTTCCATCCAAATACGAGTGCAGTATAGCAGGGGATTCCGCTTGCCCATAGAAATGTCAGCCACGGCCAAAAGCGGTTAGAAAATTCAGGATAATCAAACACCAGCGATTGACCATAACTCGGAATAATCATAAGGTAAACGATTAAGCCGCAGATACCGACATCTATCAGTATGATCTTAAGCCATTTTGATAATGCCTTTTGTTCCATAATGATCCTCCAATCAGAATTGAGATTGTGTCTATTATAGCCAGCCGCATTTCGTTTGTCAATGGTTTTTCTTTGTATTACGATAAATAATCATCGCGTTCAGAATACTTCCCCTCCATTGGCTGAATTGCAGGAGGGCTGTTGGCTGGGAAAAACTGAATCTGCCCCTCATCCATCCGGCAGAGCGCCCCCAGCGGCAGCGTCCCCGTGGGGGAGCAGTGGCCGCATTCCAGTCCCCCTGTCACGGGGATGGGGAAACGGCAGAAAAAGTCCCGCAAAAGGGCATTTACATCGTATTCGGCACAGTAGCGGTTCTCGCAGCGGGTAAAGCACCCCAGCAGTACCCCGGCAGCACGGTAAAAGACGCCCGCCCGCTCTAATTGTCCCAGCAGCCGCTCCACCGCCGGGACGGGTTCGTCTACCTCCTCCAGAAAGAGGATGCGTCCCGCCGTCTCCGGCATCCACCTTGTCCCCAGAAGGGAGCAGAACACGGTGAGATTGCCTCCCACCGTGATCCCCTCTGCCCGCCCCGGCCGGAGCACCTGGAGGGAACTGCCGTCCGGATTGCGGTAGAGCCGGACGCCGCCTGACATCAGCATCTCCCCAAGACAGTCCAGCGTCCCCGGCTCCGGACGGGCCGCCAAATCGGAGCAGGCCATTGGCCCGTGCCAGGTGACAAGGCCGCTGTATTGGTTCAGAGCCGCGTGGAGGGCGGTGATGTCACTGTAACCGATGAAGGGCTTGGGATGGCAGGAGATGCGGGGATAGTCCAAAAAGGGCAGGACAGACGCCGCCGTATACCCCCCTCTGGCGCACCAGACGGCATCCACGGCGGGATCGGCAAAGGCCCGGTTCAGCTCCGCCCCCCGTGCCTGAGGCGTCCCGGCGGCGTAGCCCCTGCAGCTTTCGGAAAGGGATTGCCCCGTCTGTACGGAAAACCCTAGATGCTCCAATGCCGCCACGCCCTGCCTCGCCTGCTCCTCCGTCACCGGGGAGGCGGGAGCCGTGAGAAATACCGTCGCCCCCGGCGAGAGAAGCCCCCTCATACCCCGCCCCCGTTTAAGTATTCCAGCACAATCCCCGCATGGAGGGCAGCGGCAATGGGGAGTGCCTTCTCCGAGACACGAAACTGGGGCGTGTGGTTGGGCCAGCGTTCCTGCCACGCCGGGTCGGAGGTACCGAGCTGCCAGTAGCACCCCGGCACGGCGGAACTGAAATAGCCGAAGTCGTCCGTCCCCATTGAGGGCGGACGGTCTGTGATGACGTTGGACGCCCCCAAAAACTGCCCGGCCACCCGCTGCACCAGACGGGTACAGTCCCTGTCATTGCAGACGCCGGGGTAGCTCTCCTCAATCTGAATTTCCGCCCGGACGCCCATGGCCTCGGCGGTGTGTTGGACAATGGTTCGAAACTGCTCTGTTATCTGCTTCCGCAGCTCGCCGCCCATGGTGCGGATGATGCCCTTGAGCCGGGCCTCTGTGGGGAGGACGTTTCCTGCAGAGCCGCTGTGGAGGGCGCCGACGGTAATGACCACCGGCTCTGTGGGGGCTGTGCGGCGGCTTGGAATGGTCTGGATGGCCTGAATGATCTGGGCTGCCGCCACGATGACGTCGTCTCCCTCCTGCGGCTTTGCACCGTGGGAGCCTCTGCCGTGGAGGATGACGGTGAAGGGATTGGAGGCGGCGCAGATCCGCCCGGACACGGCGGCGACGGTTCCCACATTCAGCCCGCTGTCGCAGTGGAGGGCAAAGACGGCGTTTACCGTGGGATGCTCCATGCACCCGGCTGCAATCATTCGTTCGGCCCCGCCGTCTCTCTCCTCGTCGGGCTGGAAAAACAGCTTGACATTGCCCTCCAATTCCGCCCGGCGGGCGGCAAGAAGGTGCGCCGCTCCCAACAGAGCGGCGGTATGAAAGTCATGTCCGCAGGCGTGCATTACTCCCGGCTTTTGGGATGACCAGAGAAGGCCGCTCTCCTCCTGAATCGGCAGTGCGTCCAACTCCGCCCGAAGCGCCGCCGTCCTACCCGGCCTTTTGCCCCGGAGGAGACCGATGACTCCAGTGTCTGCCACACGGGATGTCTCCCAGTGCATGGAGGAGAGCGTTCGCTCTACGAGGACAGCAGTCTCCCGCTCCTCTCGCCCCAGCTCCGGATTCTGATGGATGATACGGTAGAGACTTTTCATGCGCTCGGACAGCGCCTCTGCCTCTGCGATCAGTTGGGATGTGGATACGCTTTCCCTCACAGGCAGGCTCCTTTCCGTGGTGTCAAGATGGATGGCGTTTTGCGCTGTTTTCTCTGCTATTTTGTCTCTTTTGACAGATGTTTGGTCATAGTATAATATTTACAGTCTCTTTTTTGGAGGGTTTCTTATGCTCTTGATTTTCAGTAAAATGCTCACCATCGCCCTGCTGCTGGCCATCGGCGTTCTGGTCTATCGGCTGGGTATCGTCTCCCACGCCGGCAGCCGGGAGCTGTCCGCCCTCATTGTCAAGGTCTGCTGTCCCATTATGATCATCAGCAACGCCTTGTCGGACGAGTCGATCCTGACAGTCGGAACGCTGGGAACGGCACTGGCGGTGTGCCTTTTCATCTATCTGGCCTTTATCGGTCTGGGGTATCTGGTGCCCCGGGTGATCGGCGTTGCCGAAAAAGAGCGGCCCTCCTATCTTATGCTCTCCCTCTTTGGAAATGCAGGCTTTATCGGCATTCCGGTGAGCCTTTCCGTCCTGGGTCCCGCCTCCATGCCCTATGTCATCGTCTTTAATGTGATGTATAACATCTTTTTCTACACCTACGGTCATCAGGTCATCTCCAAGGCGGTGGAGCAGCCCATTCCCATTAAGCTCTCCTCTATGGTGAACGCCGGCACTGTCTCCTGCTTCATTGCCCTTGCCATCTACCTCTTCCGTATCTCGGTGCCGGAGGTACTGGGGCAGACGCTGAGCTATGTCAGCGGCAGTACGACCTTCCTCTCTATGCTGGTGCTGGGCATTACCCTTGCCACCACGCCGATGAAAACGGTGCTGGCGGATCCGCGCATCTATGTCTTTGACGTAGTGCGGATTCTGATTTTTCCCATTTTGCTGGCGCTGGTACTGCGTATCTTTCTCCCCGACCCCATGATGGTCTCCGCTCTGGTGCTCATGGCTGCCATGCCTGCCGGCAACCTGGCTGTCATGCTGGCCAGCCAGTACGGCATGAATACTGACACGTTGACCAGCGGGATCATCACCTCCACCTTGCTGTGCCTTCTGACAATTCCCGCAGTGTCGTTCTTCTTTCCCTGATCAGGCACATTGACGGGAGGGGAAAAATAGAGTATAGTTGGAGTACAGACTATTTTGGATCGAACGGCGGCGAAATCCCTGGCAGCCGGGAAGGATATTGCATATGAAAACACGGAAATGGATCATCTGGCTCATTGTGCTGGGCGTGATCGCAGCCATCGGGGGCGGCGTCTATGCCTGCGCCTTGTCCCGTCTGCCCGTCGTCTACGGAGAGAAGAACACGTTGACGGAGGAGCAGGCTGACGACGAGGCGTATCTTGCGGCGTGGCGGGCGTGCGCACAGATGACAGCCGCCTGCCGGGAGAGCTGGCACGGCAAATGGCCGGACTACTACGGCGGTATGGGCGTGGTGGAAAACGAGGGGGCGTATCTGGTCAACGTCTATCTGACGGAGAATACAGAGGCCAACCGTCAGGCGGTCTGTGACGCCGCCGGCGCTCAACTGCGTGCCTTTACCGCTACGGACATCTCCTGGGCGGAGCTGGAGGAGACGCTGGATCGGGTGGATGCCGCCAAATCTCTGCCCTTTATCACCGTACAGGGCATGGGCATCGATGTGGAGCGGCGTACCGTCCGGGTTTATCTCTCCCACCGCAGCGTGGGGGCTACCGTTGTCTTTGGCCTTTTAAAGGGGCCGGTGGAGGCGGTCATCATCCCCGTCCAGCCCACCGTCCGCACGGCCACACGGGAGGAGGACGGCACCGTCACCCTGTCGCTGGCCGGACTGACCTACGCCACCGCCTACGACGTGGAGATCTCCACTGACGCCGCTTTTGAGGAGAATGTGGACACAATTTCCTATGAGGGCAATGACACAGAGATCTCCCTCCCCGACCCAGGTGAGGGAGAGGCCTGGTATGTCCGGGCGAAAAGCTACCTGACGGTGGAGGACAACACCTATCAGAGCGAGTGGAGCTCGGCAAAAACTGTTAAATAAGTGCAAAAACCTCCGACCTGCTCAGGCCGGAGGTTTTGATATTCATTGTTCCACTGTTCCGAAAAGCCGATTCCCCCGCACCTCTGTGACGGTGATGGGGACAAGGACGTTGTGCCAATTTCCCTCCGCAGCTGTGCAGACCTCCACATAGTTGGGAGCGTGACCTCGCCAATAGCCGTCCTTCTCCTCTTCCAGCAGGACGGAGAGGGTCTCACCCACAAAAGAGGAGAGATAGTCCTGTTCCATCCGACCGGCGACCTCTGCGGCCCGGTGGGCGCGGGATTCCTTCTCGGTGTTCGGCACCTGATCGGGGGCCGAGGCTGCAGGAGTGCCGGGGCGCTTGGAGTAGGGGAAGATGTGCATGGCGGAGAAGCTCGCCTGCTCCAGAAAGGAGAGGGTGGTCTGAAATTCCTCCTCCGTCTCGCCGGGGAAACCTACGATCAGGTCCGTAGTGATGGCGGGACGGTCAAAGTACTGCCGCAGCAGGGCGCAGGACTCCAAAAAACGGGCGGTGCTGTAGCGGCGGTGCATCCGCTTTAGAGTGGTGTCACAGCCGGACTGGAGAGACAGATGGAAGTGGGGGCAGAGGTTGGGGAGCTTGGAGGCTCTCTGACAGAAGTCCTCCGTCACCGTCCTCGGCTCCAGACTGCCCAGCCGGATACGCAGATCGGGGACGGCGGTACACAGCGCCTCTAAGAGGTGGATGAGGGACAGCCCGTTTTTCCACTCCACGCCCCAGGAGGAAATTTCAATGCCGGTGACAACGATCTCTCGATAGTCCTCTTTTTCCAGCTGCTTTGCCTGTAAAACGGCAGCCTCCAGCGGCTCGGAGCGGAGGGCGCCGCGGACGTAGGGAATGATGCAGTAGGTGCAGAAGTTGCGGCAGCCGTCTTGCACCTTCAGCATGGCACGGGTACGCCCTTCCAGCCCGCCGGCAGGAAGAACCTCAAAATCGGTGCGGTGCAGGGCATCGTCCACGCTGACCCAGGGCTGGCGGCGGCGAACCTCCTGCTGAACCTCCTGCAAAAATGCCTGCTTGTTGCCGGTGCCGGAGACTACATCCACCTCCAGCGCCGCCACTTGTTCCGGCTTCGCCTGAGCATAGCAGCCGCAGACGCCAATCACGGCATCGGGATTCAGACGGCGCACCCGGCGGATGACCTGACGGGACTTCTTGTCGCTGACGGCGGTGACGGAGCAGGTGTTGATGATAAAGAGGTCAGCTGCCTTCTCAAAGGGAACGGCGGTATGGCCCTCGCCCTCCAGAATGGACTGCATGGCCTGACTTTCGTACTGATTCACTTTGCAGCCCAGAGTATAAATGGCAAAACGCATAAATTCGTCACTCTCTCCCTTGCTTTCCCACAGAGCGCAAGGTATAATGATTACTTGATGTCACACATTATACCGAAAAAAAAGACATCAGTCTACCCCGGAAATCAAAGGAGCTGCCTATGGCAAACGACCACGCCTTTTTCGCCCTCATCGCCCGGATGCGGAACATTGACCGCTGGGCGCTGATGCGAAATACATCGAAAGAGAATATTCAGGAGCACTCACACATGGTGGCGGTGCTGGCGCATGCTCTGGCGGTGATCCAGAATCGCTACTACGGCGGCATGATCGACCCCGGCATGGTGGCGGTGGCTGCCCTCTATCACGACGCCACTGAGATCATTACCGGCGATATGCCCACCCCCATCAAATACTACAACCAGACCCTCCGGGCGTCCTATCAGGAGGTAGAGGACATGGCGGCGAACCGTCTGCTCTCCATGCTGCCGGAGGAGCTGCGGGGGGAGTACGAGGATCTGCTCCAGCCTACAGACCCGGAGGTAGAGGCGCTGGTCAAGGCGGCGGACAAGCTCTCCGCCTACCTGAAATGCGTGGAGGAGCTGAAGGCGGGCAACAACGAGTTCCGCCTGGCCAAAGAGCAGACCTACGCTGCCCTGACGAAAAATCCTCTGCCGGCGTTACAACATTTTATTGTACACTACCTGCCCAGCTTCGAACTGACGCTGGATGAATTGCAGGGGTAATTTTCCGGCTGTCGGCGGGCGAGCACGGCTCGCCCCTACCCCATTGCTGAAAAATTTGCAGGAAACGGGTAGGGGCGACCCTTGGTCGCCCGCATATCAGCGGATGACCTGCGTTCAGAGATTCGATCAATGGGCGTAGGGGCCGTTCATGAACGGCCCGTCAATTACGGTAATCTGTCCAACGGGCAATTCGTGAATTGCTCCTACGGATGTAAATTGTTCCCGATATAGAAAAGAGGTCAAATACTATGCGTGCCATCGTCACCGTCGTCGGACAGGACAGAGTGGGCATCATTGCCGATGTCTGCTCCCTTCTGGCCAACAACAAAGTTAATGTGCTGGACATCAGCCAGACCGTTTTACAGGAATACTTTACCATGATTATGCTGGTGGATACCGCAGGCGCCGAACTGCCCTTTGCCGAGCTGGTCAAGTACCTGCGGGAAGAGGGAGAGAAAATCGGCCTTTCCATTCACGTCCAGCGAGAAGATATCTTTAACGCCATGCACCGCATTTGAGGTAAAGATTATGTTAACTGGAAGTGAAATTCAACAGACCCTGCGGATGATCGACCAGCAGCATCTGGATATCCGTACCATTACCATGGGCATCTCCCTCCTGTCCTGCGCCGACCCCAACCCCGAGGTCTGCTGCCGGAAGATCTACGACAAGATCTGTCGCAAGGCGGAGCGGCTGGTACCTACCGGAGAGCAGATCGAGGCGGAGTTTGGCATTCCCATTGTGAATAAGCGCATTTCCGTCACGCCCATCGCCCTGGTGGCGGCGGGCTGCGAGACGGAGGACTATGTCCCCTTTGCCGCAGCACTGGATCAGGCCGCCAAGACCTGTGGCGTAAACTTTATCGGCGGCTATTCCGCGCTGGTGCAGAAGGGACTCACCGAGGCGGACAAAAAGCTGATGCGGGCCATCCCCGAGGCGCTGGCAACCACGGACTTCGTCTGCTCCTCCGTCAATGTAGGTTCCACCCGGGCGGGTATCAATATGGACGCTGTCCGCACGATGGGCGAGGTAGTCAAAAAGACCGCCCTGCGCACAGCGGACACGGACGGCTTCGGCTGCGCCAAGCTGGTCATCTTCTGCAACGCTGTGGAGGACAATCCTTTTATGGCCGGTGCGTTCCACGGGGTCGGCGAGGCGGAGAGCGTCATCAACGTGGGCGTCTCCGGCCCCGGCGTGGTCTATCACGCCTTGCAGTCCGTCAAGGGTCAGCCCTTTGACGTTGTTGCCGAGACGGTGAAAAAGACCGCCTTCCGCATCACCCGTATGGGTCAGCTTGTAGCACGGGAGGCCAGCACCCGGCTGGATACCCCCTTCGGCATTGTCGATCTGTCCCTTGCCCCCACTCCCGCCATCGGAGACTCGGTCGCCCGGATTTTGGAGGAGATGGGTCTGGAGGTCTGCGGCACCCACGGGACGACGGCTGCATTGGCACTGCTCAATGACGCAGTGAAGAAGGGCGGCGTCATGGCGTCCAGCCATGTGGGCGGACTCTCCGGCGCTTTTATCCCCGTCTCCGAGGACGAGGGGATGATTGCTGCCGCCCGTGCCGGTGCGTTGACGCTGGACAAGCTGGAGGCCATGACCTGCGTCTGCTCGGTGGGACTGGATATGATCGCCGTCCCCGGCGATACCACGGCGGCCACGATTTCCGCCATTATTGCGGATGAGGCCGCCATCGGCATGGTGAACAACAAGACCACCGCCGTCCGCATCATCCCCGCCCCGGGCAAGTCCGTGGGCGACACGGTGGAGATGGGCGGTCTGCTGGGCTCTGCGCCGGTGATGCCGGTTCACACGGGTTCGGCAGAGGACTTTATCGCCCGGGGTGGACGGATCCCGGCACCGCTGCATAGTCTGAGGAATTAAAACAAATATCATCGGCGGGCGATCAAGGATCGCCCCTACCCGGGATTCGGAATTATGGGGTAGGGGCGACCCGTGGTCGCCCGCCGACCAACTGCAATTTCGCAAAAGGAGATGAATGACATGACCAACACCACTGTCGGCAGGATCGGCTCCGCCGTCACCGGTCTTGCAGTCCTCGCCTTTGCCGTCTCTATGATTTTCGGACTGTTCTCAGATGCCCTGTTTGCAAGCTGCCTTTCCAGCATGTTTATTGCTATCGGCTTTCTGCCCTTTATGTCGGCGCTCTATTCGCTCAATGCGGAGGAGGACAGAAAAGCCTGCGGCCTTGCCGGGGTCGGCTTTGGGGCGGTCTATGCGGTGCTAGTGCTTTTAGTCTATTATGCGCAGTGTACCACCATCCACCTGAATCCGGGACTGAGTGAAGAAACTCTGTCCATCATTGATTACGGACATCTGGGGAGTCTGTTCTTCAACTACGACCTGCTGGGCTATGGGTTCATGGCACTGTCCACTTTTCTGATCGGCTCTGTTTTGAAGGCAGAGAACGGGGAAGGAAAGTGGCTGAAAAGAATGCTGATGGTTCATGGTGTGTTCTTCGTCAGCTGCTTTTTCGTACCCATGTTTCCCGTGTTTACGGCGGGGACGAGCAATGCGGTTGGAACGATCCTGCTGGAGGTGTGGTGCATTTACTTCCTGCCGATTTGCGTGTTGGGCTATCGGTACTTTGCAAGACGGAAATAATCAGAAAGCCGCATAGCGTGCGGAACTGAAAATCTCTCATTGACGGCGGGCCGTTCGTGAACGACCCCTACGGACAAATCTCGTCGGATGTGCGTAGGGGCGATTCATGAATCGCCCGCTCTTTTTTACCATCTATTCTCTCAAAACGACCACCTGTCAAAAA
>CACYLC010000027.1 GCA_902775105.1 Oscillospiraceae bacterium | reverse complement strand
ACATATAAAGGACAATTGGCAAAAAATGATGAGAAGGATTTTTACAGATTTACACTATCAGCATCCGGCAGAGTGACTTTGACTGCAACAGCGGGAATGGAATGGGTATATTATCGTATCTATGACAATGCGGGAAATCAACTGTGGTCTATCAATCCATCTTGGAATTCTACCACGGAAACCATTAGCACCAGTGAGACAATTGATTTAACGAAAGGCACGTACTATTTTATTGTAGAAAGAGATGGTTCTCGCACGGGAAATTACACTTTCAGACTAGCATTTACCAGTGCAAATGAGAGCTTTACTGAGACAAACGGTGGCGTAAATAACTCGATGCGCAATGCCAGTTCGATAACATATAAAGGACAATTGGCAAAAAATGATGAGAAGGATTTTTACAGATTTACACTATCAGCATCCGGCAGAGTGACTTTGACTGCAACAGCGGGAATGAAATGGATATATTATCGTATCTATGACAATGCGGGAAATCAACTGTGGTCTATCAATCCATCTTGGAATCCAGTCACAGAGAAAATAAGTATCAGTGAAACAATTAATTTAACGAAAGGAACATATTATTTTGTTGCAGAGAGAGATGGTTCTAGCACAGGAAATTACTCTTTCAAACTATCATCCACTGCCGGTCAAACCAAGCTCTCCACCCCCAAAATCTCCGCCATTGAAAACGTGGTAAGAGGCACCAGCGGCATCAAGATGAACTGGGGCAAGGTGAGTGGAGCGACCAAGTACGAGGTCTATCGAAAGAAGCACAACCAGAGCAGCTGGACGAAGATCGCCACAGTGACGGGCACCAGCTATACAGACGCATCCGTCCGCTGGAACAGCGGCACGATGTATGACTATTCTGTAGTCGCTGTGAACGGCAGCGCCAGAAGCAATAAGTCGTCAACCAAGACGATCCTGCGCATGGCGTCTCCCGCAATGCGAGGCTTGACCAACAACGCATCCAGAACCATTAGACCGACATGGTCACAGAACAAGGCGGCGGACGGCTATCAGATCTGGTATCAGGTGGGCAACAATGCCTCCACCCGGAAGATCATTACCGTGTACGGCAGCGGAACGGTGAGCCGCAACATCACCGGCCTGACCAAAGGCAACCGCTACAAGGTGTTCGTCCGCTCCTTTAAAAAGGTAAACGGCGTCTGTTATTACTCTGCCTGGAGTGACTCCCGCACTGTGAAGGTCAGCAAATAATCTATACGATACGCAGCAAAGCCGCCCCGGCCTGAGCCGGGGCGGCGTGTCTGTTTATCCCCACTTCTGAATCAGCGCCAGAATCTGATCCGTAAACTTCGCCAGATCCTTATTGGCGCCGCCCTTGTTCTTCTGAATGACCAGCTCCAGCTGCCGCCCAGCCTCCTCCAGCTTGCGGTAGGCCGGGGAGCCGTACTGCCACTTGGAGGCCTGTTTCCTGGGCAGTGCAATGCCTTCGGAGAGCATCTTGCCCCGGGCGAGATCGTAGACCTCCTGAAACAGCGGCGCATGTGCGTGATAGCCCATCCGATTCAGCTCGGCGGCAAAGGCCTCGGAGATAAACTCCTCTCCGTGGACGACAAAGACTTCCTCCGGCTTGGGGCCGTCAAACTGTTCAATCCACTCGATCAGATGGTCGTGGTCGGCGTGGGAGGAGAGCCCTTGAAAGTTGATGATCTTTGCGCTCACCGTGACCTCCTCGCCAAACAGCTTGACGGTTCGCTTGCCCTCCACCAGACTGCGGCCCAGCGTGCCGGGGGACTGGAAGCCCACAAAGACCACGGTGCACTCCGGCCGCCACAGATTGTGCTTGAGGTGATGGCGGATGCGGCCTGCGTCGCACATGCCGGAGGCGGAGAGAATGACCTTGGGCGCTCTGTCCTCGTTAAGCCGCTTGGACTCCTCACTGGTGCAGGTGAGCTTCAAATCGTCCAGTCGGAACAGGCCGTCGCCATGCTGTAAAACTTCAATGGCCTCCTCGTCCAGATAGCCGGAGAGGTCGCCGGAGAAGATACAGGTGGCCTCGGCGGCCAGCGGACTGTCCACCACCACAGGGAAGTGGGGGAGGGATTTGACCAGCCCTCGCTCTTTGATCTCCCGGAGGAAGTATAAAAGCTCCTGCGTCCGCCCCACAGCAAAGGCTGGGATAAGGACGTTGCCGCCCCTGCGGAAGGTCTCGTCCAGAATCTGCGCCAGTGCCTCAGTGTAGTCATCCGGTGTCTCGTGGTTCCGGTCGCCGTAGGTGGACTCCATAATGACGTAGTCGGCGTCGCAGATGGGCTGGGGATCCCGGATGATAGGCTGATCTACATTGCCGATGTCCCCGGAGAACACCAGCTTTTTTTCCACGCCGTCCTCATGAATCCACAGCTCCACATAGGCGCTTCCCAGCAGATGCCCGGCGTCGGTCAGCCGGAAGGAGACGCCGTCACAGAGTGCAACCTTCTCCCCGTAGGAGACGGGGACAGTCAGCTCAATGGCGGCTTGGGCGTCCTCCAGTGTGTAGAGGGGCTCCACCGGCTGCTTCCCTGCCCGTTTGCCCTTCTGGTTCTCCCAGGCGGCGTCGCTCTCCTGAATGTGGGCCGAGTCCCGGAGCATAATGTCCAGCAGCTTGCAGGTCATGGAGCTTGCGTAGATTTTACCCCGAAAGCCCTGCTTTGCCAGCAGCGGCAGACGCCCGGAGTGGTCGATATGGGCATGGGTGACGATGACGTAGTCAATGAGGGAGGGGACGAAGGGGAAATGACGGTTGTCCTGCTCGTCCCGACCCTGCTGGAGACCGCAGTCGATGAGGATATGCTTGCCGCAGGCGGAGACGCAGTGACAGGAGCCGGTGACGGCATGGGCGGCTCCGAAGAAGCTGAGTTTCATGGGATTTCACCTTTCTGAATATTAAAAATCAATAAAAAATGAGAACTTGATATTTATAGATTAGTATAAAATCACCATGAAGTCAAGAGCATACACCAAACTCCTGTATTTACAGAATTTATCTGTAACAAAAGAAGATGCAATCATAAATGATGGCCTACCCAGCATATGACAATGGCCATAGGGATGTTTATGGGACTATGTCGGTGATATTCTATACACAAACGACCCATAGGTTTGAATCAAGGAGAGTAATTATATCCTTTATGCTCAACTTATGGTATGATAAGAACAAACAAAAAATTCACATTTTGGAGAGAGGGGGAGTGGCGTCATGTCAGGAAAAGGCTGCAGCCGTGAGGGGGTGTTTGGCGAGATCAACCATTATGACAGCAAGGGCCACAAGATTGGTGAAAGCCGTCCGGGTTTTTTCGGGGGATACAACTGCTACGATAGGAAGGGACACAAAATCGGCAGCACCGTTCCCGGCCTGTTTGGGAGTCAGGTTCGTTATGACGCAGAGGATTATTGGGATGCACACCAATAATTGAGGAGGCTGGCAGTTATGAAACAAGACGACAATGATCGCTTTTTCCGTCAAAAAATGCAAGAGCAGATGAACGATGGTTACTTCTATTTCATGGCGGACGAGGAAATGCATGAGGAACCGGGCGGGAGGAGTTCCCCATCCTCCAACAGACCGCAAAGGCACTCCGGGGACATCTCCACCGGGGCAGCCGTGATTAGTACCATCGGCGGACTTCTGGCAGCTTGCGCTCTGCTGGCGTTGCTGGGTTTTGATGGCAATAGCACCCCGGTCATCCTTGTCATGATTCTTTGGCTCGTGTTGGGGCTGCTCATATCCTATCTGTTTCGGCATTGAGTCTCTGTCGGTCTGCTCGAGCTATGCGGTGCTCAGGATGCTTTCACGCGGTTCTGTCTGGACTACGGGGAGAGACGGGCAAAGACGTTTGAGGCCAAATGTCCGGACGGAGGCCGTGTGTGCATCCACGGGAAAACGGTGGAGGAGTAGAAAGGAAATACGATGGCATTTGGACGGGCTGTTCTTGAACGACCCCTACGGAGCATCTGCATATCAGATGTGTAGGGGCAATTCATGAATCGCCCGTCCTTTTTGCCCGCAGTACCTGTCTACGACCTCATACCCCAGCTCCCGCCCCAATAGAATAGGACAGGACATCCGGCTTTGCGTACAGCCGGGAGAGGGGGAACGACGGATGCTGGAGCGCTTGGCGGAGTGGGCGTGGAGCTGGCCCACCATCGGCCTGTTTCTGGTGGCGGGATTTTGGTTTTCCGTCCGGACGGGATTTTTCCAGATTTTCGGCCTTTGTCAGTGGTGGCGGGGGACGGCGGGGCAGATGCTCCGAAGGGGCGGGGGGACGGGCGGCCTCTCTCCCTTGCAGACCCTCTCCACCGCTCTTGCCGCCACCATTGGAACAGGCTCCATCGCCGGAGTGGCCACAGCCCTGACCTTTGGCGGGCCGGGGGCGATCTTCTGGATGTGGGTCTCGGCGCTGCTTGCCATGATGACGGGCTGGGCGGAAAAGACGCTCTCTGTTGCCTGCCGGGAGAGGACATCGGATGGCTCGTTTCGAGGCGGCCCCGCCCTGTGGCTGGAACGGAAAGGTTTTCGGACACTCTCCCGTTTCTTTGCCCTCTGCGTGGTGCTGGCCTCCTTCGGTATGGGCAATCTGGTGCAGTCCAACTCCGTGGCTCAGGCGCTGGAGGGGGCGGTGGGCGTCCCGCCCCTCGTGACAGGCATTGCCGCCGCAACACTTACCGCTCTGGCGCTGGCGGGCGGGCTGACCCGATTGGGAAAGGTGTGCGAGCGGCTGGTTCCGGTGATGGCAGTGCTCTATCTGGCGGGGGGACTGTGGGTCATTTTTGCCCATGCCGCAAAGCTTCCCGCTGCGCTGGGGGAGATCGTGGGGAGCGCCCTCAACGGAAACGCACTCTTTGGCGGCGGTGGAGCGGCGGCGATTCAATACGGCCTTTCCAGAGGGGTCTGCACCAACGAAGCGGGCTTAGGCTCCACCCCGATGATCCACTGCGCCTCAAACAACAATGACCCGGCAAAAGAGGGAAACTGGGGCATTTTCGAGGTCTTTTTTGCCACCATTGTAGTCTGCACCATCACGGCGCTGGTCATCCTCACCTCCGGCGTTATGGAGGATGGGCAGGTCACCGGCGCACTTCTGACCGGGTTAGCGTTCTCCACCGTTATGGGACACTGGGGCGGTGTATTTGTGGCCCTCTGCCTTGCGCTGTTCGGGTTTTCCAGCCTGCTGGGGTGGAGCTGGTACGGGAAATGCGGATTGGACTGGCTGACCAGGGGTAGAGGCGAGCGGCTCTATTACGCCGTTTTTTTGCTCCTGATCTGTTTTGGCAGCGTGCTGGAGCTGCGGCCGGTGTGGCAGATTTCTGACGTCTTTAACGCCCTCATGGCCTGGCCCAGCCTGTTTTCTCTGCTGCTCTGGTCGGAGACAATTCTGCGGTATGGAAAACCCTCTGGTGCAGGCTGATTTCTTATGATAAGATAGCCTCAAAAGGAGCTGATACCATGGAAGAAAAGAGCTATCGGGAAGCAGTGCTGCATTACGCCGCCGAGACCTACGGGACGACACCGGAGTATCTGTGGAAGCGGACGCCCAACTATGCCGTGCTGCGCAATCAGGCGAGCCGGAAGTGGTACGGGGCGGTGATTGATATTTCCCGCAAGACGCTGGGGCTGCCCGGAGAGGGCATTGTGGACATTCTGGACATCAAGTGCAGTCCGGTGATGATCGGTTCCCTGCTGGAGCAGGAGGGATATCTCCCGGCCTACCACATGAACAAGAACAGCTGGATTACTGTTTTGCTGGACGGCACAGTGCCGCTGGAGCAGGTGAAATCGCTCCTTGACCTGAGCTATCAGCAGACCGAGCCGAAACCGAGAAAGGCGAAGGGGAGGGGAGAGTGGTGAATAGAAATAGCTGTGAAGGAAACAAAAACCGGGGGAGCGAACAGAGATGACCCTCCGGCGGTTGTAGCACCGGCGGGTCATCTGTCTTGCGGCGTGGCCGGCGCAGGAGACGCCTTGTCTGGCAAGCTCGCTGCGGGCGGGAGGATAGGGCCATTTTACAGCGTTTCCGTTTCACTGAGAAGCGACGAAAGAGAGAGGGAAGGTCAGCCGAAGATATGGGCTTATTTTGCCACAGAGCCTCTTTTATTCCACAGCTGATTTGTGGTATGATAGAGAAAACGCATCGAAGAACGGATTTTTTCAGACCCTGCGTCCAAACTAAGACAATAAAATCAGATATAGGAGGGATTTCCCATGAGCAAAATCAACACCAGAAAAGTAGCGGTCATCGGCTGCGGCTTTGTCGGCTCTGCCTCCGCCTTTGCGCTGATGCAGAGCGGACTCTTTACCGAGATCGTCCTCATCGATGCCGACCAGAACAAGGCGGAGGGAGAGGCGCTGGACATCAGCCACGGTCTGCCATTTGCCCGCCCCATGCAGATCCACGCGGGCACCTACGATGACATCGTGGACGCCGCCATCATCGTCGTCACCGCCGGAGCGGGACAGAAGCCGGGGGAGACGAGACTGGATTTGGTCAAAAAGAATGTGGGCATCTTCCAGTCTATTATTCCCGAAATCGCCAAGCGGGACTGCGGCGGCATTTTGCTGGTGGTGGCAAATCCGGTGGATATTCTGACCTACGCCGCCGCCAAGCTCAGCGGCTTCCCGGAAAACCGGGTGTTCGGCTCCGGCACCGTGCTGGATACCGCCCGGCTGAAGTACCTGCTGGGCGAGCATCTGGGTGTGGACAGCCGCAGCGTACACGCCTTTGTCATCGGAGAGCACGGCGACAGCGAGATGGTGGCCTGGAGCAGCGCCAACGTCTCCGGCGTGCCCCTCCACGATTTCTGCGAGATGCGGGGTCACTTCCACCATGAGGAGGCCATGGAGCAGATTGCGGCGAAAGTGAAAAACAGCGCCTACGTCATCATCGAAAAGAAAAAGGCCACCTATTACGGTGTGGCCATGTCGGTGCGGCGGATCTGTGAGGCCATCGTCCGGGACGAGAAGTCGGTGCTGCCCGTCTCCAGCATCCAGCATGGCAACTACGGCATTG
Organism: Oscillospiraceae bacterium; assembly: GCA_902775105.1. GTDB lineage: Bacteria > Bacillota > Clostridia > Oscillospirales > Oscillospiraceae > Onthomonas. The sequence goes on along the minus strand of CACYLC010000027.1, from coordinate 13,017 downwards.
AGGGGGTCTCTCTCAGCATGCCCGCCGTGGTGGGCAAGGACGGCGTGGAGGCACTGGTGCCCATCCCGCTGAGCATGGCGGAGCAGAAGAAACTGAAGGAGTCCGCCGATGTGCTAAAGTCGGTGTTGGACGAGGCAGTAGGCTGAGCGCCGGATAAAAAGAGGTTTCCACCCACTCAAACTGGAGAGGGACGGAGACCTCTTTTTTGTGTCATAATGAGATGAAATCAAATCGAAAGAGCAGATATACGGACAGCTGAATCAACAGCATAGCCGGGACCCCGTAACGAAAGCGGGGCTTTCTTGTCTTGTGGCGGAAGAGATACATTCCCAGAAGCGCCCCCACGCTGCCGCCGCAGGCGGCAAAAAGAAGCAGAGTGGACTCCGGGATGCGCCAGCGGTTATGCCGGGCCTTCCATTTGTCGATGCCATAGAGAGCGAAGGCCAGCAGGTTGACGGCAATCAGTGCTTGGATGAGCATGGAGATACCCTGCCTCTCAAAGCGGCTTTAAAATGTAGCCGATGATAAAATCTACCAGAAACAGGCCGAACAGGACGCCGGTAAGGGCGGTCATAGCCCATTTCGGCAGTCTTTCCGCCAGACGGCAGATCAGTGGAGCGATACCGTAGACCAGCAGCAGTCCCGCACAGGCGAAGAACAGCACGGAGCGAATGCACACATAGCCCCCGATATTGCCCCAGTTCCAGATCTCCGTATTGTAGTCCCACAGCCGCAGGCCGTCCCAGAAGTGATAGAGCGCCCAACCTGTTGCAAATTCCAGTGCGCCGCTGACCAGACCGGCCACGGAAAAGACGGCGAGGGGATACTTTTTCAGTCGGGCAGTGGTCAGCAGGATGAACAGCGACCCGAACCCGTAGATGGGAAGCCACGGCCCGACGCCGTGTCCCCGCTTTACAAACTGTCCCTGATCAATGCGGTAAAAGCCCATCTCGTAAAACCACCCGGAGACAGCGCCCACCACAAACAGGAGCAAAAGGATCAGAAGGATCGTTTTTCCATCAAAGGAATATCCCTCAAACAGGCGATGCCTTGTCTTGACGTTCGTATTCTGCTCCATGTCGGATAGACCTCCTCAGCTGATTTATCCCGAACTGCGTTTCGGCAAAGCGGACGCTTTCCATCCATCATATCACAAAATGCGCCTGATGCAACAGAAAAGAGAATGCCATACAATTTTAATGAGCGAGATAGGAGCGGATAGTTGCATAATTGAAAATAGTTTTGTATAATACAAACAGTGAAATTCTGCGCTGCAGTTTCGGCCTGCGGCATGGAGTGACCACCAGAGAGAAACTGACTGCAAGACCAGAAAGGAGCAAACATTATGGGACTGATTAAAGCTGCATTGGGTTCTGCCGGAGGCGTTCTGGCCGACCAGTGGAAAGAGTATTTTTACTGTGAGGCGCTACCCTCCAACGTGCTGGCCGTGAAGGGACAGCACCGGGTCTCCGGCCGTTCCTCCAACACCAAGGGAAGCGACAACATTATCTCCAACGGCTCCGTCATCGTCGTGGCCGACGGACAGTGCATGATTATCGTGGATCAGGGTCAGGTGGTAGAATTCTGTGCTGAGCCGGGCGAATTTACATACGATACCTCCTCTGAGCCCTCCATCTTCTCCGGCAATCTGGGGGAGAGCATCAAGGAGACCTTTCAGAATATCGGCAAGCGCTTCACTTTCGGCGGCGAGGCGCCCAAGGATCAGCGCATCTACTACTTCAACACCAAGGAGCTGATGGGCAATAAGTACGGCACCCCCAGTCCTGTGCCCTTCCGTGTGGTGGACAACAACATCGGTCTGGATATGGATATCTCCATTCGTTGTTTCGGCGAGTACAGCTACCGCATCTCCGACCCCATGCTGTTTTACACCAACGTCTGCGGCAATGTAACGCAGGCCTATACCAGGGACAAGATCGAGGGCATGCTGAAAACCGAGCTGCTCACCGCCCTTCAGCCTGCCTTTGCCAAAATTTCCGACATGGGCATCCGCTATTCCGCCCTTCCCGGCCACACCATGGAACTGGCTCAGGCGCTCAACGAAGTGCTCAGCGACAAGTGGCGTGACCTGCGGGGGCTGGAGATCGTCTCCTTCGGCGTCAGCTCTGTCAAGGCCAACGAAGAGGACGAGGCCATGATCAAGGAGCTGCAGCGCAACGCCACCTTCCGCAACCCGAACATGGCCGCAGCTCATTTGGTGGGCGCTCAGGCAGCGGCCATGCAGGACGCAGCCAAGAATCAGGGCGGAGCGGCTATGGCCTTTATGGGCATGAATCTGGCAGGGCAGGCAGGAGGTTTCAACGCCCAGAACCTGTTCCAGATGGGACAGCAGCCCCAGTATCAGCAGCCTGTCCAGCAGCAGCCCGCCCAGCAGGCCGCTCCCGCCAACGACGGATGGACCTGCCCCGGCTGCGGAAACAGCGGCATTACCGGAAAGTTCTGCCCCGAGTGCGGGGCGAAGAAGCCGGAGCCCAAACCTGCCGCAGACGGCTGGACCTGCCCCACCTGCGGCGCAGTGAACAAGGGTAAGTTCTGTGCCGAGTGCGGAGCCAAGAAGCCTGTGGGCGCACAGCTGTACAAGTGCGACAAGTGCGGCTGGGAGCCGGCAGACCCCGCCCATCCCCCAAAGTTCTGCCCCGAGTGCGGCGACCCCTTTGACGACGGGGATATCGTCGGCTGATCGCATCGATTGGAAGGCCGCCTGTCGAAGCCCGGCGGGCGGCTGTGCCATAAGGAGGAGAGCGTACCATGGCAACACAGGTGACGAATTATCAGTGTCCCGCCTGTACCGGCCCCATGCATTTTGTGGGCGAGAGCGGACGACTGGAATGTGATTACTGCGGCAGCAGCTTTTCTGTGGAGGAGATTGAAAAGCTCTATGCCGACAAGGAGAAAAAGGCGGAAGCCGCCTTCGCCAAGGCGGGGGAGAAAGAGGCTGCCATCAGTCCGGAAGAACGGGAGTATCTGGACGACGGCAGCGACTGGCCGGAGGGGATGAAGGCATACAGCTGCCCCTCCTGCGGTGCGGAGCTGGTCTGCGACGCGACCACCGCCGCCACCAGCTGCCCCTACTGCGGCAACCCCACCGTTATTCCCGGCCAATTCAGCGGCATGATGAAGCCAGACTGCATCATTCCTTTTAAGCTGAGCAAGGAACAGGCCATTACGGCGCTGAAAAACCACTACAAGGGCAAGCGCCTTCTGCCCAAGGAGTTCTCCGACCAGAACCATCTGGAGGAGATTAAGGGCGTCTACGTCCCCTTCTGGCTGTTTGACAGCGTTGTGGAAGCCGATGTCATGTTTGAGGCGACTACCGCTACTACCTACACCGAGGGCGACTATGAGGTGACAGAGACCAGCCACTACGACGTCCGCCGGGCAGGTACGGTGACCTTTGAAAAGGTGCCGGCGGATGCCTCCACCAAGATGCCGGACGACTACATGGACTCCATTGAGCCTTACAATTACGGCGAGTTGAAGCCGTTTTCCAGCGCCTATCTGCCCGGCTTTCTGGCGGACAAGTACGACGTGGACAGGGAGGACTGCGCCGTTCGGGCGGAAAAGCGCACCGCACGCAGCGCTGTGGACGAGATGCAGAGCACTGTCACCGGCTATTCCTCGGTCAGTGTTCAAGGGCAGGACGTCCGTCTCCATCCCGGCAAAGCCCACTATGCCCTCATGCCGGTGTGGCTGCTGAGCACAAGATGGCAGGATAAGAGCTATCTCTTTGCCATGAACGGACAGACGGGCAAGTTCGTTGGCGATCTGCCTGTCTCCAAAAAGCGGGCGCTGCAATGGTTCGGAGCCATTGCAGCACCCATGGCGGCGGTCATCGCCGTCATCATAGCGCTGCTGGGATAAGGAGGCGAGGATAGATGAAAAAAAGAGTATTTGGTCTGCTGCTTTCTGTGGTGATGATCTTCGCTCTCGTCATTCCGGCTATGGCGGCAGGGGAGGACGATGCGACTTACCAGGACGGCGGATCAAAGGCGGCAGAGACGGGAGAGGCTTATGTCTACGACGTCTACGGCCTTTTGACAGAGGATGAATGGGACGACCTGGAATGGCAGGCGGAAAAGATCTCGAAAAAGTATGAGTGCGGCGTCTATATCGTGACTGTGGACGATTACAGGGACTACGGTTCCAGCGTCTATGAGGCGGCCAAGGCGATTTATACCGAAGCAGGCTTTGGCTGGGGCAGCGGAAAGGACGGCGAGCTGCTTCTGCTCAGCATGGATGACCGGGATTACTCTCTCATTGCCTACGGTTTCGGCAATACCGCCTTTACAGACTACGGCAAGGAGCGGATGGAAGACGAGTTTTTGGATAACTTTGGTGAGAACGACTGGTACAGCGGATTTTCCGATTATTTGAATATCAGCGAGCGGTATCTCCAACTGGCCAGAGACGGCAAGCCGGTTGATGTCGGTCGTGACCCAGACCACATCGACTGGGCGGGTATCCTCATCCGTGCCGCCTGCATCATCTTCATTCCCGTGATCACCGCCGGCGTGGTAGTGGGCATCTTCTGGGGCCAGATGAAGTCGGTACGGGTTGCCGGTACCGCAGCGGAGTATGTGGTGCCGGGCGGTCTGGATGTACAGGTCAGCGAGGATGTCTATACGCACACGACCGTCAACCGAGTCCACATCCAACGGAATCACGACAGCGGCGGAACCAGCGTGGATTCCAGCGGCTTCTCCGGCAGCAGCGGAAAGTTCTGATTTATACGGTGCGCAAAACTCCCCCTGATGCAGCTTGCATCAGGGGGAGAAACTGTTTGTGGCGCTTGCGCCGCTTTGATGTCAGGTTTTCTTCTGAAAAACGGTTCCGCAGTTCCGGCAGGTGATGGAGATGCGATTCTTGCCCTTAGGCACCCGAAGGATCTGGCCGCAGCTGGGGCAGTGGAAGTATACGTGATCCTTGTCCCGCATCTGAGCCCGCTTGCGCTGGAGACCCTGCACCGCAGGGGTAATCAGCCGGATAAACTGGTCGTTTTCCTCCCGGCGTCTGGTGTAGTTCCGGGACCACATGCGGTAAATGGTAAAGAGAATGGCAGCGTAACCCACCAGACGAAAGAGCAAACTGAGTACCTTGAGGGGAATGAAAACGCCAAGCAGATAGAGCACAAGGCCGACAACAAGCAGGAACAGGTTCAGGGCGTCAGAGCCGTAGCGCCCGTACATCAGGCGGCTGAAAAAATTACGCATCAGAGAAAGACTCCTTGCATACCCAAAATCGGGCAGATTGGTTTTTATAAATGATACCGCACACGGGAAAAAAGGTCAATATTCGAGGGAGAAAATAGACGTAAAATAATTGTGAACGATACCTTATTGCCCCGTCCGGCCTTAGTACGCCACACCCCAGATGACCATTTTCTTCGCCGGCTTTCCGCAGACGGGGCAAGTGTCGCCCAAATGCTCCTGCTCAAAGGGAATGCACCGGCTGGAGACGCCCGCCTGCTCCTTCATAGCGACTTCACAGGCCTCGTCGCCGCACCACATGGTCTTGGCAAAGCAGGTGTGCTCTTCCTGTGCTGCCTTCAATGCTTCCACGCTGTCAAAGGCAAAGGTGTTGGCCGCAAGACGAGCCTTAGCGCTCTCGTAGAGGTTGTCATGGACCTCCTTCAGCAGGGACTGAACCTTTTCCTCCAACTCCTCCAGCGGGACAAAGTACTTCTCGCCGGTGTCACGCCGGGCAATGACGCACTGGTTCTTCTCCATATCCTTGGGGCCGATTTCCACCCGCAGGGGCACGCCCTTCATCTCGTACTCGGCGTACTTCCAGCCGTTGGACTGATCGGAGTCGTCCGTCTTGACCCGGAGCCCCAGCGCCTTGATGCGGCTTTCCAATGCGTATGCGGCGTCCAGAACGCCCTCCTTATGCTGGGCGACAGGGATGACCACCACCTGAATGGGGGCGATAGCGGGAGGCAGGACAAGGCCGTTGTCGTCGCCGTGGGTCATAATGACAGCGCCGATGAGGCGTGTGGTGGAGCCCCAGGAGGTCTGGAAGGGATATTGGAGGGTGTTGTCCCGGCCGGTGAAGGTCACGTTATAGGCGCGGGAGAACTTATCGCCGAAGAAGTGACTGGTGGCGGACTGGAGCGCTTTGCCGTCCTTCATCATGGCCTCAATGGTATAGGTGGCCTCGGCGCCGGCAAACTTCTCCTTGTCTGTCTTGCGGCCGGGAATGACGGGCATGGCTAGGGCGTCCCTGCAAAAGTTGGCGTAACACCAGAGCTGCTGCTCTGTCTCAGCCTCGGCCTCGGCGGCAGTCTCGTGGATGGTGTGACCCTCCTGCCACCAGAACTCACGGGAGCGGAGGAAGGGTCTTGTGGTCTTTTCCCAGCGGATGACGGAGCACCATTGGTTGTATTTCATGGGCAGCTCCCGCCAGCTGTGGAGCACATGGGACCAGTGGTCGCAGAACATGGTCTCCGAAGTGGGACGGAAGGCCAGCCGCTCCTCCAGCTTGCTGCTGCCGCCCATGGTGACCCAGGCAACCTCAGGGGCAAAGCCCTCTACCAGCTCGCCCTCCTTCTTCAACAGACTCTCCGGGATCAGCACCGGCATGGCCACATTCTGATGACCTGTCTTTTTAAACTCGGCGTCCATCAGGCTCATAATGTTCTCCCAGATGGCATAGCCGTAGGGCCGCAGGATCATAAAACCCTTGACGCTGGCGTAGTCCACCAGCTCCGCCTTGAGGCAGATGTCCGTGTACCACTGGGCGAAGTCCTCGGACATGGAGGTGATTGCCTTGACCTGTTTCTTCTCTTTTGCCATGATTCATGCTTCCTTTCCAAATGAATAAGCGTTTGCTCCTCCCTAAGGACGAGAGCAAACGCTTCGTGTTACCACCTTACTTCGCCCCAACCTCACAGCAGGGGCCTTGCGGAGTGCCGGATGTGGTACTCCTGCGCTTTAACGGGCGCACCCGGCACAGCTTGACGCCTGTTCATATGGCGCTTGTTCTGCGCGGCTCGGAAACGGGTTCGGCAGCCATTCGGAGAGCCTTGCAGCGTCCGGCTCCTCTCTGTACCGCTGGGTCTGTCTACTGATTTTCGTCACAGCCTGATTTGTTTCATCTGCTATTTTAGCCGGTATCTGACCTTCTGTCAACATTTTCACGGCATTTATTTCACTAAGACAGACTGCGCCGCCTGCCGCACCGCCCTGTCCGACCAATCTGCCGTTCCGGAGACAGAGTAGATCCGGTTTCCTTCCCGGAACAGGAGCTGAGACTCCCCGTTTTGAACGGTAAAATCATCCATCAGAGTGTCCGCCAATAGCGGCACATGACAGGTGTAGACCTGCACGTCGATATACCCATCGTCCCACAGCTCGGTGTAGTGCTGCTCCTTTACCAACAGGGAGCCGCCCTCCTCATACCATGCGGAGACCTCCTGCCTCTCTGAGTCCGGCTCCAAATCCTCTGCCCGGAGGACGGGGAGACTGGAATCCTCCGCGCGGCAGCTGCTGCCCTGCAGTGCAGTGTCATAGCGCACCGGCTGTACCGTCCAGCCTAAAATCATGGCGGCGAGAAAGCAGGCGAACACGCCGCTGCCCAGGGTGAGCAGCCGCTTCCTGCCGTTCTCCCGCCCGATGAAGCCACTGAGGAGAGGGGAGAGGTAAAAGCAGATCAGCAGCACCAATCGCAGCCACGCTCTGGGAATGGCGTTCAGCCACAGCGTCACTGGCAAAAGGGCAGTCACAGCGATGACCAGCACCTGCAAACCGCCCCGGAGGTACAGCATCCCCTGATGACTGGGGCGATGAATTTTGCTTCGCCGCAAAAGGCAGAAAATCAGCCAGACCAGCCAGAGGACCGCCATCCCGCCCAGAAAGGGGAGGGCAATGCAGAGCACGGTTTTGCTGTCGGAGAGATACCAGCGGTAGGCCAGCTGCTCACGGTTCATTCCTGTGCGATCACCCACAAAAAACAGGGCGGCCGCTGTCACGGCGAGAAAAGCGGCGCTCCAAATCAGCCAATGGAGAAAGACCCTGCGGAACTTGCGGCAGTCTGCTTCAGAGCGGGGCAGCTCTGGCAGCTGGCAGGGCAGAGATTTGTAGATGTCCATGCCCCAGACGGTATCTACCGGTTCCCAGCCCAGCCCCCGGCGCGTCTCAACCTCGGCTTCCATTGCCTCCTGCCCGCGGCGGGGATCGGCGGGAACCACATCGTAGCGCAGTTCTGTTCGTCTGGTGGGGACAAATCTGCCCGTCAGCCAGCCAGACCGCCCGGTCAGTTCCCAGCCCTCGGCCGCCAGTGCGTCTAAACAGGCTCGCACGCCTTCGTAGTCTCCAAAGGAGAAGGCGAGAAATCGGTTTTTGCTTTCTTTCATGGGATCACCTTCTTCTTTAGTATAATGGCCCGCTCAGGGCTTGGCAAGGGGCATTTAGGGGGTGTCGCTATCCCGGTCCGGCTCATCCAGCGCTTTTTTCAGTTTTTTCAGCGCCTGTTTTTCCAACCGGGAGACGTAAGAGCGGGAGATGTCGCAGCCTGCCGCCACCTCCCGCTGGGTGCGGGGCGGCTTGCCGTCCAATCCGTAGCGCTGGATGACGATGCCCCGCTCCCGGTCATCCAGCGCTGTCTCCACGCACCGGCGCACCCGGAGACAGGCGTCCCGGTTTTCCAGCTCCTCCAGCATATTGTCATCCACCCGGATAACGTCCATGAGGGAGAGACCGTTGGAGTCATCGTCGTTTTCCAGTGCCTCGGACAGACTGACCTCCCCGGCAATGCGGCGGGTCTTACGGAGGTACATGAGGATCTCATTTGCTATTCTCGCTCAAAGGGGATAATAACGCAACATTTTCGTCATAATTTACGTCAGTATACTCCACCAACGGCTCTTCTTCTTCCATTTCCCCCTCAGATGCAAATCTGTCGGTCAGATCGGGGAACTCGATCTCGTCCTCTCCTGCCCCGAAGAGGACGATGTGGGCGTACTCCCCGTCCCAGATGATCTTGCGCACCAGTGTGCGGATGGCTGCCCGCTGCTGACCGATGCTCATATCGTCAATGCCCAGTTGGAAGGTGGAGAGGAGCTGGCGCATCAGGTCAAACTCGTCAGGGCTTAGAACGCTCTCCTCGGTCAGCCCTTCCAACTCGGTGATACGGGCTGCAATCGAATCGTTCTCCCGGTTCAGCTCGTCAATGCGGCGGGTGATCTGCTTTTTGCTGCCGCTCTCCTCCATGGTCAGAAGCGTGTCCAGCAGGCCGTTGATCTTCCGCTCGTTTTCCACCTGTTTGGCCTTCAACTCAGCAAGCTGGGTGTCGTACTCATCCCGATTTCCGGTGTAGAATTTCCGGCTCTGCTCGATCAGGGACAGAATACCGTTTTTGTCCTCGGCGATCTGCTTGATCTGCTCCATGACGGCGGCGTCCAGTGTGTTGCCGTTGACGTTTCTGCGGTCGCAGAGGGTGCGCTGACTCCGCTCCTTCTCCTTACAGACGTAGGCAAAGACGGGCTTGCCGTCCGGCAGCTTGCGCTTGGTCAGCTTGGGGTACATTCTCCCTCCGCAGCGGCAGAACAGCAGTCCGGTCAGCAGCGCCTCGTTGCTCCGGGGCTTGCGGAAACACTTGGAACGATTACGCTCCAGTGCGTGCTGCACCTGAATCCACTGCTTGGAGGGGATGATGCCGGGGTGCTGTCCTACCGAGACGATCCACTCATTGATGGGGTTCAGGATGGTGGTCTTGCCCTTCGCCTGATCGGTGCGGTTGTAGGCGAGGATGCCGTGAACGCCGTCAAACTCCGAGCGGTCGGAGAACAGGTCTGCCTCGTTTTGGATGAAGTAGTCGTAGGCCGTCTCATCCGCAATCATATAGACCGGATTTTGGAGAATGTTCTTGATGGAGAAGCGGCTGAACTCGATGCCCCGCCGGGTACGGACGTTCTGGCGGATCAACTCCGCCTCCACCTGAGTCAGGGAGTCTGTCTCAATGAACAGGTCGAAGATCTTGCGGATGAGGTCGGCCTCCTCCGGCACCAGTTTCAGTTTGCAGGCTTTCTTCGTCTTTCCGTCCACGGTGACGCTTTTCACGCTCTGGGAGACGTAGCCGGTGGGCGTGGTGCCGCCCAGCCAGCGTCCGGTTTTTGCCAGTTCGTGCATATTGTCCCGGATGCGCTCAGCAATGGTCTCCCGCTCCAGCTGGGAGAAAACGGAGGCAATGTACATCATGGCTCTGCCCATGGGAGTTCCGGTGTCGAACTGCTCCTTGATGGAGACAAAGGCGATGTCAAGCTGTCCCAGTTCTTCGATCAGGTGGGAGAAGTCGCTGATGTTGCGGCTGATGCGGTCGAGACGGTAGACCACGATGGCTTGAAACTGGCGGTCATGGGCGGCTTTCATCATCTTTTTGAAGTCCGGGCGGTTTAGGTTGCCGCCGGAGAAGCCCTCGTCCTCGTAGACGACTGCGCTTTCAGCGTACTCGTCGCCGTAGTTGGCTCGAATATAGGTTTTGCAAAGCTCGATCTGGTTGCCGATGCTCTCGCCCTTGCCGGTGAATTTGGATTTACGGGAGTAGATGGCAATGATCGGTTTGTTTTTCTTCATGGTGAGGCCTCCCCGATTACTTAGTGATACATGATATGGTTTAATTCAACATAATTACTACAGGTTGTAAAGGGCTTGTGATTTTTTGTGGACGCACAGTGCCCACCTCCCGGGCAGTGGAAGGTGGGCGCTAATCCTTGAACTCAGGTGTACAATGCTACATTTTTTTTAAATAATCATTTCTCGTGTGCAATCAAGCTGGTCTGCATTGGTTGTATCTCCGGCTATCATTCCAATTTGATCTGCTCCTCCGGCTGTTGTCCCTGATAAGGAAGGAGCATCGGACAGTTGTGTCCGATGCTCCCGGTTATCTTCACCTCAGAGTTTTCAAGTACGCTTTCTATTCCAGGCGTACACGATGCTGCCATACTGTTTGGTCAATACTGTGAGCCTTGCCGGAGTTCACTCATCATCAAAATTCCAATCCTCCTCTTCTTCGTATCCGCCGTACTGCGCTGGGGCTTCCCCTTTGCTTCTGACGACGGCGGTTTCTCCCGTCTCCTCGTCCAAAACTTTCAAGACCTTACACTGAAACACCCATTCGTCGCCGAAATCAAAGACATATTTGAACTTCTGCCCTATCGTCAGGATCAACTGACCCAGCCGGTACTTGTGGCTGTCCCGTTCAGGTTCGTCGTCAAAATCGTCCGGTTCACTGATATACACGTCGCCGCTGCCCCATGTCCGATTATCCATGCAGAACATGTGCATATGGTCGTTTGCAAATTCAAATGCGTCCAGAATGGCATCCGACAAATCGTTCAAAGTCTCCGCCCCGGAAATTCTGATGTGGCGATAGCATCCCGTTCCAAGCGATACGCTGATGACATAGGAAATGTCGCTGTACTTGCGCTTTCTCCCCCGCTTCTTTCCGGTCTTTTGCTTGGTCTGCTTCATGGGTACAGGCATTTTCTCAGTCTTGTGCTTTGGGGGTGCAGGCTTGTTCAGCTTTACCGACAGTTCATCCGGGAGCATCCCTGCCTGATCCAGCATCTCCAGCTGCTCACGGAGCTCCGGCGGCATCTGAGCAAGCTCTCCGGCACTGAGATGAGACAGCAGTTCCGTCAGAGTGGACAGGTCCTCTAAAACCTGCAGTTCCTCATTAAGATCGCTATAAAAATCTTCCTCTGCCTCGTCCAGTTCAGGAAGATCACTATTCTGTTCCAAATGGATTCCCAGCCGATCCGACAGCTTGCGGAGAAAGGCATAGGTTCTCTCATCCCGAACCAGAATGGTCTCCGGGCGTCCCCCATGTTCCGTTAATAGATGAGTAAACGATAGGAGCAGCTTGTCCGCCTCTGTCTGTATATCGCTGACCAGTTCCGTCACAGCCAGCATCTCGCTGACACGATTCCAGCAAAGCAGAAATACTGGAAAATGCGGTGCACCGCCATCCTCCGGTCGAACCGGTTGATTCATCCAGACGATCTCGCTCAACCATGTGCCGGATTTTTTCAACCGGGACAGTCGTTTCAGCGCCAGCTCATCCTGAAAGTCTGGCTCCGGATAAGTCTCAGGTACCGGCTCCGGCAGCATCACTTTACTGATAGACGCCCCGCCAAAAGATTTGCGCTCTAAAAATGGAATCTCCCCTTCACATGGAATGCAGGGGCGAAAGCCCAACGTCTCCTTATCCTGCTGCTGGAGCAATTCTGCAACGGCGAGTGCGGCAGACAACGCCTCACAGAGGATTGTTTCGTTCCGCTCTCCCTCCATCGGCCACGGGACATGATGGGGCTGAGAGCTAATAAAACACGGAAATGCGTTTCTGCCGCGATAGGAAATTCCCTTTCGCTTTGCATAGTCACGTGCCTCCGCAAGCTGCTCCTCAGACAGGTCGTACTTTTCCTCAAAGGAGCACTGCAAGCAGCTTTGGGAAAACATCATCTCATGGGTCTGTGCAGGCGTCATTGAATTGGGTGCATGTAATATTTTGCGGTATGAGTCAATACCCTTCTGACCTACATAGACGCCGAGGGCCAAGTGCTCCCCTTTGTTCCCCATGACGCAGCAGTAGGCAATCGTTCTATCAGAGAGGGAGAACGCAAACAGTTCCGTGTCGTAGAGCTGCTTCCAGAGCTTTGTCTTCCGAAACGTAAGGGCAAGGTCGTAAAGTCGGTCAGATGCCACGGTATGTTCCTCCATTTTTGTCTGTCTTTGGTGATGCTGGTATGGAAGACATGAACTTCCATCTCGTTTCTTCGTTGTTCATTCCTATTCTACAGTAATTACAATCCCAATTTCAAGGCTCAGCTGGCTGAGTTAACCGGACAATCATATAGTTTCATTTAACACAATCGTCTTCTAAATGCAAAGGGCGGCTGAGTATTTTCGTATGTGTCAACCAATCGTTGGCAGAAATAAAACCTATGCCATCAGGGAATTCGATTACAGCTTCAACTCACCGAAAGGAAGGCTCCTGAGCACA
>CACYLC010000026.1 GCA_902775105.1 Oscillospiraceae bacterium | reverse complement strand
AGCCGGGCGCCGCCGCCACCCTGAGCACAGGAGCGTTCCGCTTTCCCTCCAGGACGTTCTCGGACTCAGCAGGTTCCTCCGCCGTCTCTTCCTGTGTGGGATCCGGTTTCTCCGCCGTCTCTTCCTGTGTGGGATCCGGTTCCTCCGCCGGAGTCTCCTCTGGGGCGGCGGGCGCTTCCTCACGTGTGGGCTCGTCCGTCACAGCAGGCTCCGGCTCGGCAGACTCCTCCGGCTGGATCGGCTCAGGAGCAGGTGCCTCCGCTTCGGGTTCCGGCTCCACGGAGACGTCAACTTCAGCGTCCGACTCTTCTGCGTCCGACGAGGGTTCCGGCTCCTCCTCCGCTTCTTCTGACGGAGCTTCCAATTCCTCCTCCGGCTCGGAGGAGACTTCTGTCTCCGCCAACTCTTCCGGTTCGATCGTCTCGTAATGGACGTCGACCTCTTCCTCTGCCATGGTGCTGACCGGCAGCAAAGAAAGCGTCAGAGCAACTGCGATCAGTAAGGATATGATTCTTCTCACTTTTGTCCTCACATTGTTCCCTCCTATTTCTACCTGGTTGACATTTTAATGGAACTTTCAACAAAATGCGGGCAAAATGATACATCAAATCCGCTCCAGTCAGAGTTGCCATTTATTGCCAAATCACACCTGTTTCGGTACAAATATCAATTTCGAAAATTATATCACAGTATTTTCAGAATGTCTACTTCTTTGTGCGCTTTTTAAAAAGTGAAGTGACGATTTACGCATCCGCAAGAATCTGTTTTAACAAATCGTTCGTTCCATTCTGAATGCGATGTAGGTACAGAGGAACCGGGACACTTGGAGATGGTGGCTTCTATCGTCCATCAGCTGACCCGAAAGCTGTCCGATCAGCAAATTTAAAGCAGCAGCTTTGCTCCCTGCTTCATGGATCACACCACAGGCGTGTAAGTTGACTCAAGAATGGCATAACGCCGTCCATGAAAAGACGAGGAAACCCATACGATAATGCAATGTCAGAAAACTATTTTTTCCATCCTAAAAACAGAATGCATTCACAGGGTCAAGCTGCACACCTTCCAGCAGGCCAGAGAGCTCATTGACCGGTACATCTACTTTGTACAACCACCAGCATATTCAGACCAGAACAAAACTGACGCCGCTGGAATTGCGGCGCCAGTTCTCTGCTTAAAATTTCATATTCCTACGCCAGGGTGGCTTTTTTGTGCTGTCCGTACAATCGGGGGCAGTTCACTTGTTTCCGCTCTGCCAAAACCAGGCATCTTTCTACGACGCCGCTCGGTTTCGAACGCAGAACGTCCCTGCAAAGCAAATTGCCAGAATCAGCGTGATAGACGCCCCGGCAGAGGCTCCGATATAATAGCTCACCATCAGCCCGGCAATGCCGGCAAAGACTGCCGTGAGCAGGGAGATGCTCGTATATTGACGCAGATTCCCCGACACGTTCCGGGCGGCGGCGCCGGGCAGGATGAGCAGAGAGTTGATGACCAGAAGCCCCACCCAGGTCATGGTCAATGTAACGACCACGGCGACAGCGCAGTTAAAGAGCGCCTCCTGCTGCCAGAGGCGGACGCCCCGGCTGCGGGCCAAGGCGGGATGGATGGCGGAGAGGGTGAGCTGGTTGATGGAACCCAGCCACAGGAGAACGACCAACAGTAGAATGACGGCCAAGAGGCCGATCTTCCCCGGTGTGACCGAGAGGATATCACCCACCAAAAGGGTATTGAATTTGGTAAAGCTCCGCCCGCCGATGGTGGAAAGGAAGATGCCCAGCGCCACCGCCGTGGAGGAGAACACGCCGATAATGGTATCACTGGCCAGATTTGTCCGATCCCGCACCCAGGTAAAGAGCAGAGCAAAGCAGATGGCAAGAGCCACAGCGCACCAGCTTGGGTCAGCAAAGCCCGCCAGCGTGCCGGCAGCGATGCCGGTAAAGGCGGAGTGTCCCAGCGCATCGGAAAAGAAGGACATCTTCTTCTCCACCACCATGGTGGAAAGAAGTCCAAAGAGGGGCGAGATGACCAGAATCGCCAGCAATGCGTTTTTCATAAAGAGCATTCTTCCCGGCTCCGCCCACTCAAAGGGCAGCAGGTCTACCAGTGCGTACCACAGATTCATTCCGTCTCCCCTCCCTTCTCTGCGCCTGCGCCAAAGAGCAGCCGGAACGCATCCGACCGCAGGACATCTTTTGCGTCACCGGCGGCCAGGATTTTCTTTTGCAGCAAAATAACCTTATCCACCCGGTTCAGAGTCTGGAAGTCGTGGGTGGAAATGAGGATAGAAAGGTCGTACTGCTCCCGGATCCGATCCAGAAGCTCCAGCAGCTGCTGCTCTCCCTCCATATCCACGCCGCTCATCGGCTCGTCCAGAATGAGCAGGTTGGGTACCGGCTCCAGCGCCATGGCCAGCAGCACCCGCTGCATCTCGCCGCCGGAGAGAGAGCCCACCCTTCGATCAATCAGTCCCTCCCCGTTCACCCGTCTGAGGCTCTCCAACACCCTATTCCGAATGGCTGCCGGAATAGGCAGGAAAGCGGGATAATTCGTAGTCGATGCCACGAACAAGTCCAACACGCTCACCGGATCCCCGGAATCAAAGCCGGGATTTTGAGGGACATAGCCGATGCGGGGCTTTTGCTTTCCATGCTCCGCAGATTCAAAGGTGATGCTCCCCTGATAGGGCATAATGCCGAGAATCGATTTGAAGAGGGAGCTTTTTCCCGCACCGTTGGGGCCGATCAGGGCGATCAGCTCGCCGCAGTGGAGATGAAAGCCCACATCGTCCAGAATAAGGTCGTCCTCCAACCGGACGGTGAGATGCCGGACGCGCAGGCAGCATTTCCCGTGACAGCCACCATGACAGTTGATATGCTTTTCTATGCTCATTGGTATGCCTCCAATATCGTCTGCAAATTCTGCCGCTGGGCAGCCTCATAGGCAGCGATGGTATCCCCGTCCTGACCGCTCATGATCATGGAGAGGGCGGCCACCTCGACGCCGCACTCCTGCTGAATCGTCCTCGCTGCGTTATTAGAGCCGTTGACCTCCGTAAAGACGGCAGGCAGGCGCTGTTCCTGCACAATTTCAATGGTCTCCTTCAACGCCTTGGCAGAGACCTCAGCCCCCTCCTCTTCCTCAATGGCCGCAGCGATCTCCATGCCAAAGGCGTCCGCAAAGTAGGCAAACCCATCGTGGAAGGTGATGATCTCTACTCCCTGCAAATCCGAATAGTTCTCTGTCATCTCCCCATAAAACCGTTCCAGTTCTGCGGCGCAGTCCTCTCCCCTGCTGAGGTAGATCTCGCCGTGGGCAGGGTCGGCCTCAGCCAGTGCCTCCGCCAGATTGCAGGCCATCCGAGCGTACCGGAGGGGATCCATCCAGATGTGAGGGTCGCCGTCCTCGTGGTGGTGATGATGCGCCTCTTGGTCCTCGTCTGCTTCCCCGTCGGCTTCCAGCAGAATCATGTCCGCCGAGCAGTCGATGGTCGTGCGGCCTTCCAGAGCGTCCTCCAAAAAGTCCTCCAGCTCCGCTCCGTTGATCGCCACCACGTCCGCCGCTTCCAGCGCCTTCATGTCAGAGATGGTGAGCGAGTAATCGTGGAGACAGGAGACCTGCTGATTGATGACCAATGTCACCGCTACCCCATCCAAATCCCCGGCAATGGAATTTGCCAGCAGATAGACGGGATAGGTGGTACAGGCGACGGAGAACTGCGGCTCAGTCTTCGAAGATGCGCCGCAGCCGGTAAGCATCACCAGCAGCGCTGTCAGTATGGGAATCCAAAATCGTTTCATCGTTTCAATTCCTTCAAAATGATACGGAAAATCCGTCCGATTACAAAGCATATCATATTCTGTTAGATTCGTCAAACGTCTGTTCGATTCATCATTTGAACATTCCTTCAAGTATGAAAGAGGCGGAAGTCAAATGACTCCCGCCGGGATTTCTTCAGCGATGAATGACGTTGGACAGCGGCTTATAGATCAAAAGGCACAGCAGCACATCCAGCAGCCCTTTACAGAGGGTGAAGGGTACGTTAAAAATGAGCAGACACTGGAACAGGCTGTTCGCTCCGGGCAGGATGGCCTGATAAGCCCCGATGATGTTTTCCATGCCGCCAAACAGGCTGGCGTAGAAGGGATAGACCACGAAGTAATTCATGGGAAGGGAGACGACCGCCATTGCAACCGCACCGGTGAGAGAGGCGGCAACGGCGCCCTTTCTGGTGTGGTGCTTCAAATAAAGAAGGCCCGCTGCAAGCGTAAACGCAGCGCCCAGGGTGGCATTGCAAAGCTCACCGATGCCTGCGGAAGAGGTACCCTTGATCAGAATGTGGAGCAGATTTTTCATCACCTCGATGATCACGCCGTAGACCGGGCCGAGAGAAAAGGCCCCGACGAGGGCGGGCAGGTCGGAGATGTCCATCTTGACAAAGGACGGGATGAGCAGGGGAATGGAGAACTCAAGGAACATGAGCAGGAAGGCCACAGCAGAGAGCATGGCAGTGACAGTGATCTTCCTCGTTTGCGTGACGGTACGGGATGCTGACATAAAAAAGACTCCTTTTCCGGGGTTGCCCCGACAGATTTCGAACGCCAGAGATGACAGTCTACAGGCGTGAAATGTCGGGACTGCTCCGAAGAGAAGTCCATTCAAAACACACATCTTCTTCCATCCAGACTGTACTGTCGGTATCGGAATCACACCGATTCAACCCGTAGGCTCGCGGACTCGCCGGTTTGCACCGTATTACCGCCGGTCGGGAATTGCACCCTGCCCTGAAGACGTCTATCCAGTTGTTCTACTCCATTATATTTCTCTCTCCCAAAAAAGCAATAGATGAGAGAAAATTTCCGATCCCTCTTGCAATTTTAATCTCTGTCTGTTATCATAAGTAAAACAAATGTTCGACTGAGAGGTCATTTGCATGGAGGAAATTTCCAAAACCTGCTGTTTTACCGGCCATAGGACAGAGCGGTTGCCGTGGCTGGCCGATGCCGGCAATATGCGGACCGCAGCGCTGACCAAAGCGCTGTGGCTGCGAATCTGGAACAGTTATGACAAGGGCTATACCCGCTTTCTCTGCGGCATGGCACAGGGCATCGACCTGCTCTGCGCCGAGCTGGTGCTGCAGCTGCGGGAGGAGGCGCCTGAGGTCGAACTTGTCCCCGTCCTCCCCTATCCCAGACAGTCCGCACGCTGGCCTGTCGCAGAGCGCCAGCGACATCAGGCTATTTTAAAGGCCTGCTCAAAGCAGATCATCATTGTCTGTCCGGAATATGACCGCTCTTGTTTTTATCGGCGGAACCGGTACTTGGTGGATCACTCCTCTAAAATCATCGGTGTCTATGACGGGAAGCCCACAGGCGGCACCCATCAGACACTGGAATACGCAAAGCAGCGAAACCTGGAGATGGAGCTGCTGCTGCCGGAATAATACTTCACATGTACCACAAAAGGCGTACCGAATCAACCATCGGTACGCCTCTTCTTTACAGCCAGGTATCTTCAATTTCGTCTTTCTTTTGACGGTTCATCAGTTCCAGGAAGGATGTCTGAATGTCCTTGCCCTCGTACATGACCTGATAGGCCGCCTCGGTAATAGGCATCTCGACGCCAGCCTTCTGCGCCAATTCGTGGGCGGAGGCGGCTGCGTAATAGCCCTCGACGACGGCGCCGCCCATCTCCTCAATGGCGTTCTCAATCGTCTTGCCCTGCCCCATCAGGATGCCTGCCCGATGGTTGCGGGAGTTCATGGATGTACAGGTGACAATGAGATCTCCCACACCCGCAAGTCCCGCGAAAGTGGACTGCTTGCCGCCCAAAGCGGTACCTAATCGGGCAATTTCCGTCAGGCCTCTGGTCATTAGCATCGCTCTGGTGTTGTCGCCAAAACCCATGCCGTCAATGACACCGGCACAGAGGGCAATGACGTTTTTCAGGGCAGCGCCGATCTCTACCCCGATGACGTCGGGAGAAGCATAGACCCGGAAACGGCCGTTCATAAACAGATCCTGCACCACATGGGCGGCCATGCGGTTTTCGCTGGCTGCCACAATGGCGGAGGGGATCTTCCGTCCCACTTCTTCCGCATGGGTGGGGCCGCAGAGGACGACGACAGGGCACTTCTCCCCCACCTCTTCCGCAATGATCTGGCTCAGACGGAGGGAGGTTCCCTTCTCAATGCCCTTGCCCACGCTGACGAGAATGGTGCCCGCCTTGACCAGCGGTGCCAGCTGCTTTGCAGTGGAGCGGACAGCGAAGGACGGCGTTGCCAGCACAACAACATCACTTTCGGAGACGCAGTTGATATCGGCGGTCAGAGCCAGCTCCTCCGGCAGAGTGACGCCCTTCAGCATGGGATTCTCCCTGTTCGCTTTCAGGCGGTCGGATTCCTCCTGAAAATAGGACCAGAGCGTCACTTGATTTCCATTTTCCAACAGCAGCAGTGCCAGCGCAGTACCCCAGCCGCCGCTGCCCAGTACGGTCACATTCATGGCTTTCTCCTCATCAATCAATGAAATTCCAGTTTGTTTTCTTCACCCTTGGCAATGCGCTTGGCGTTATCCTTATGTCGCACCACGATGAGCGCTCCAGCCACACAGGCCAGGATCACCACTGGGATGCTATGGTAAATAAACCAGCAGGTGACGGGAAACAAAATCGACGCCACCATGGACCCGAGAGAGACCCAGCGGGTGATAGCAACCAAAACAGCAAACACGCCGAGACAGATCAGGGCTATGCGCCAGTCCATACAGATGATGACGCCGGCGCCGCACAGCACGCCCTTACCCCCCTTGAAGCCAAACATACAGGGGAAGGAATGACCCAGCATACAGGCAATCCCACCCATCAGCTTGCCGAGAGCGGCCTCAGCGCTGCCGGAGCCTGCCCCATAGAGCACGCCGCCGATGAGCAGACCGCCTACGATACAGGAGATGATTGCCTTGGCCAGATCGCCCAGAATGACCCAGAGCACCTTTTTCTTTCCGAACACCCGGTAGAAGTTGGTGAGGCCTGCATTGCCGCTGCCGTGGTTGCGGATATCGTCGTGGAGAAGGTACTTGGACAGGATGAGCGCCGTGTTGCAGCAACCCAAAAAGTAACCGATGAGCACCACCGCTGCGTAGATCAGGATCTTGATTCCAATACTCATGCCGTCAATCCTCCTTGTCACCCTTCTGGCGGATGGTCAGCTTGATGGGCGTTCCCTCCAGCCCGAAGGTGTTGCGAATCTGATTTTCCAAATAGCGCTGATAGGAAAAGTGGAACAGCCGAGCATCGTTGCAGAAAACGACGAAGTGGGGCGGCTGGATGCCCACCTGCGTCATATAGTAGATTTTCAGTCTCCTGCCCTTGTCGGTGGGCGGCTGTACCCGGTTTGTGGCATCCGCCAGAACGCTGTTCAGGGTTCCGGTGCGTACCCGGAGCATGGACATCTCCCGGACTGCGTTAATGCGCTCAAAGAGCTTATTGACCCGCTGTCCTGTAAGGGCAGAGATAAACAGGATGGGTGCATAGGGCATAAAGGCAAAGCCGTTTCGCACCTCGGAGCGCATCCTGTCCATGGTCTTGTCGTCCTTTTCCACAGCGTCCCACTTGTTCACCACGATGATGGACGCCTTGCCCGCCTCGTGGGCGAGACCTGCTACCTTGGTGTCCTGCTCTGTCACGCCCTCGTTGGCGTCAATCAGAATCAGGCACACGTCCGCCCGGTCAATGGCCATCGTAGCCCGGAGGACGGAGAACTGCTCCACCCGGTCGTTCACCTTGGACTTTTTTCGCATGCCCGCAGTGTCGATAAAGCAGTACTTGCCAAATTCATTCTCAAAATTGGAGTCTACGGCGTCACGGGTGGTTCCGGCCACATTGCTGACAATGACCCGCTCTTCTCCCAAAATTCGGTTGACAAGGGAGGATTTGCCTACATTGGGCTTACCGATAATGGCAACCCGGATGAGGTCGTCGTCCTCCTCCGCCCCGTTCTCCTCTGGAAATTCCCGAATGCAGGCATCCAGCATATCGTCCAGACCCAGGCCGTGAATGGCGGAGATGGGGATGGGATCCCCCAGACCCAGATTGTAGAACTCATAGACATCAGGATCGGTATGGCCGGGGCGGTCGGCCTTGTTGACCGCCAGCACCACCGGCTTGCCGCAGCGCTGGAGCATACTTGCAACATCCATATCTGCCGCCGTGACGCCGGTTTGCAGGTCGCAGACCAGCACGATGACGGTTGCGTGGTCGATGGCGATCTCCGCCTGTGTGCGCATAAAGTGCAATATCTCATTATCCGTATTCGGCTCAATACCGCCGGTGTCAATGATCGTGAAATTATGCCCCAGCCACTCGCAGTCGGCATAGAGCCGGTCACGGGTGACGCCGGGGGTATCCTCAACGATGGACAGACGCTGACCGGCCAGACGGTTAAAGAGCATGCTCTTGCCCACATTGGGCCGTCCGACGATGGCAACCATGGGTTTCATGCGTCCTCAAATCCTTTCTGATGTTTTTTCAACTGTTTCCTCGTTATTATATCCAGAAAACGGGCAAAAGTAAAGAGCCTGCGCCGTTGTGACAGCGCAGGGCAAAATAAAAAAGCCTGCTGCAGACAGGCTCTTTTATTTGGAAGGGCAAAATTACTTTGCCTCTGCGTCCTTGGCATAGCTGCGGCCGTTGTACTTGCCACAGGCAGGGCAGATACGGTGGGGCAGGCGATATGCACCGCACTCACACTTGATCATCCAGTTGGCACGGCGCTTGTCACGTCTTGCCTTGGAGACTTTACTCTTAGGGACTGCCATCTATGACACCTCCTCGTTTACCTTTCGGGAATTGACTGGATTCGGTTCGCCGTCACTCCAACAGAGACGCCAGAGCAGACAGGCGAGGGTCTATGTCGGGCTTGCATTTGCAGGGCTCGGTGTTCAGGTCGGCGCCGCAGCCGGGGCAGATACCCCTGCAGTCCTCCCGGCACAGATTTTTCGTATCCATCTCCAGAACAAACTCGGTGGTCATAACCTCTCCGACCTCTAAGATGGAGCCGTCCAAAAGGATGATATCGTCATCCTCTTCGTCCTGCAGCTCGGTGGCCAGCATACGCTGGACTTCTATGGTCTTGACCCGCTCAAAGGGCTTTCCGCAGCTGTCGCAGTGCAGATGAAGGTTACTCTTCATCTCTCCCTCTAACAGCAGCATATCCGCCCGGTTGACCACTCTTCCCTCTACCTGAACCGGCTCGCAGACGGGGTTTTCCCCGTAGAAATCCAGATCAGACAGATCCAAAGAGAAGGAAAACGGTTTTTCACCACCCGGTACATGGATGATGTCACGCAAATCAAGACGCATATCACACCTCGCATAACGACACATCTGGCATTATAAACGAATCCCTCTGTGGTGTCAAGCCTTTTTTCACAATCTTGGAAAGTATTTTTCCTTTCCATTGCCCCAATCGGTGAAAGTCCCCTGCAAGAGGCCAACTCTCCGAAAAATCAGAAAAAATGCCCCGTTTTCCTGTGCAAAATGGAATTGTCAGTCCGTTGTAAATTTTGGTATAATGCAAAAGGAAAAGGAGGGAACGGCAATGCGGCAGTTTACCATTGGAAAAAATGACGCAGGCCAGCGGCTGGATCGCTGGATGAGCAAGACCATCCCTCTCCTCCCCGCCCCTCTGCTCCAGAAGTATATCCGTCTCAAGCGGGTCAAGCTCAACGGAAAAGGGGCAAAGCGGGACACCCGGCTGCAGCAGGGCGACCTGCTTCAGCTCTATATCAACGACGAATTCTTTGACCGCCCCACGGTGGAAAATGCCTATCTCACCATTGCAAATCCCAAGCTGGACATTGTCTACGAGGACGAGCATCTGCTTTTAGTGAACAAGCCCTCCGGCATGGTGGTTCACGCCGACGAGACCGGAACGGCGGATACGCTCATCAACCACATTCTTGCCTACCTCTATCAGACCCGCCAGTGGCGTCCGAAGGAGGAGCAGTCCTTTATCCCTGCCCTCTGCAACCGCATTGACCGGAACACCGGCGGCATTGTTATTGCCGCAAAGACCGCTGAGGCGCTGCGGGTCATGAACCAGAAAATCAAGGATCGTGAGATGGAAAAGCGATATCTCTGCGCCGCTGTGGGTACGCTTAAGCCCAAAAACGGCACATTGGAGTCTTTCCTGCTCAAGGATGAAGGAAAAAAACAGGTCTTTGTCTACCACAAGCCGGTTCCCGGCGGGCGGACTGCCGTAACCAAATACCGCACACTGGCCGTTCAGAACGGTCTTTCTTTGGTGGAATGTGAGCTCATCACCGGGCGCACCCATCAGATCCGAGCGCAGCTGGCAGACGCCGGATGCCCTCTGGTGGGCGATGGGAAATACGGCAGCGAGCAGGTCAACCGCAGCTATCACCGCCGCCGTCAGGCTCTCTGCTCCTGGTCTCTCACCTTCCGGTTTACGACCGACGCAGGAGCGTTGGAATATCTCAACGGCAAGTGCTGGAAGGTGTCCTCTGTGGATTTTCTGGAGGAATATTTCCCCGATTTCTCTCTTTCACGTTTGAAATGATCTGTGATCCGATTTTGGAGGAGATCCATTGAAACAAAAATTACTGCCCCTTTTGGCGGTCTGTCTCCTGCTGTGTCTCGGCGGGGTGTTTTATCTCCTGTCCCGGCCGAAACCCACCCTCACCGTGTATAGTCAGGGAGATTATATCGACCCCAGAGTGCTTCGATCCTTTACCCGCTCTACCGGAATTGAGGTGGAATACTGTCAGTTGGACAGCAATTCCGGGGAGATCCGCCCCGCAGACTGTGACCTGCTGCTGGCGGACATTGAGCTGCTGGCCTGCATGGAGAGACAGTCTCAGCTGGTGCCCATCGACCGGGTGCAGGTGTCCGACTGGGCGCAGTTCTCCCCTGCCTATCTGGAGCAGACCGCAGATCTGACAGGCGGCTGCGCTGTTCCCTGCCTGTGGGCGACCATGGGACTGCTCTTCGATCCCACCCACACGGACACCCGTGTGACAGGATGGGACGCACTCTTTGACCGTGAGTTTTCCGGTCAGGTTGCCATGACCGCACGATACCGGGACGCATTCACGCTGGCACTGGCTGCAGAAAACCGTCCCATCGACTCTGTCCGGCCGGAGGACGTACTGGCTGCCCACGCTCTTCTGAGCGAGCAAGCGCCTGCCGGATATTACTTTGAATCCGAGCTGGCTCCCATTTTCCGCTCCAATACCGCCGTACTCGCCCCCTGCTGTGCAAGAGAGGCCGTTGCGCTCATGGAGGAGATGCCGGAGCTGACCTTCGTGATCCCGCCGGAGGGCAGCTGGCGGACGATGCTGGCCTACGCCATTCCCGCCCGCTCCCGGCAACAGCAGGATGCCTACACTCTTTTGGACTATCTGTGTCAGCCCTCCAGTCTGGCGAAAAATGCGGTTTACAGCGGCTGGTCCACCCCTTCAGCTGCCGCCTACGCCCTTATGGACTCCCGGTGGCAGGGCAATCCCCTGCTCTACCCATGCGGCAGCCATATGTCGGGAGATCTGCTGCCAGAGACGAGGATACGAGGCTTTCAAGCGGCGTGTCCGCTGAACTGGCCGCCAAAAGCAAACCGGTAACCCGATTACCATCTGTCAGGAGTCGTTTTTCATGTCTGTTCAAACTGTTCGTGACTATCTTGCCCAATTTGATCTGGAGGATCGGGTGCAGGAATTTTCCGTCTCCAGCGCTACGGTAGAGCTTGCTGCACAGGCTGTCGGTGTGATCCCTGCCCGGATCGCCAAGACGCTCTCCTTCGCTGTCGGCGGCTCCGCCATCGTCGTTGTCTGCGCCGGCGATGCCAGAGTGGACAACAGGAAGTACAAGGATCGCTTCGGCCTCAAGGCTAAAATGCTGACCCCGGAGCAGGCCATTCAGTTTACCGGGCACGCCGTGGGCGGTGTCTGTCCCTTTGCTCTGGCAGATCCCGGCGTCAAGTCCTACCTGGACGTCTCTCTCCGCCGGTTTGAGCGTGTGTTTCCCGCCGCGGGAAGCGCCAGCTCCGCCGTCGGGCTGGCCTGTGACGAGCTGGAACGCTGCGCCGCTCATTTTGACGGATGGGTGGATGTGTGCAAGAGCTGGCAGGATGAGGCGTAATCACAGATTCCAATGAGATAATAGTATCAATGAACGGCAATCAACCTCGATCTTGAGGCCTGATTGCCGTTATTTGTTTCTATTTGGCCAATTCTTTGATCCCTGGGAACAGCTTTTTGTTGAGCAGATAGAACAGCCCGCCGCCGCAGCCGCCGAGGAAGTTGAGGATAATGTCGTCCACATCCACGCTGCGGCCGATAAAGAGCTGGGATGTCTCAATGAACACCGTCAGCAGCAGTGACGCCGCCATGACCGCCCATACGGATTGGAACCGCTTCCAGAGAAGCGGCAGCCCGAACCCCCAGGGCACAAACAGGAGGACATTGGCCACCAGATTGATGAGGATCATGTCAAGGTCGCCGTACTTCAAAATACTGCGAATTGTCCGGAATGGAATTCCATTGATGCCGTATGCCTGCCAGTTCTGAATCCGCCATTTGGCAAACGCCAGCATATCCTTCGGCATTCCATAGGTGCCCTGCAGCGTCAAAAACAGAAGTCCTGTCATAAACAGCACGAATACGGCCAAGACAATTTCCCGCCGTCGGGAAAAGTGCCATGGTCTGCGGATCAGGAGATAGCCGGGCAGACAGATGAGCATTGCCACAATCAGCCGCCGGATGTACATGCTTGTCATTACGCCTTGCCGTGGGAAATTGCCGCCGCCAGCGTATTTTGCAGCAGCATCACACGGGTCATTGGGCCGCAGCCGCCAGGTACCGGCGTGATCCAGCCCGCCTTCTGTGCGACGGCCTCAAAGTCCACGTCACCGCAGAGCTTGCCGTTGTCGTCCCGGTTCATGGCGACGTCAATGACGGCGGCGCCTTCCTTCACCATGTCCGCCGTGATCAGGTTACGGCGGCCAACGGCGGAGACAAGGATATCCGCCTCCCGGGTGATCGTCCCCAGATCGGGCGTGCGGGAGTGGCAGATGGTGACGGTTCCGTGGCGGTGGAGCAGCAGCATAGCCTGAGGCTTGCCCACAATATTGGAGCGGCCTACAACGACGCAGCGCTTTCCCGCTGGGTCGATGCCGTACTCATCCAGCATGGCCATGACACCGGCGGGAGTGCAGGGCAGGTAGGTATAATCCCCGATCATAATGCGGCCCACGTTATAGGGGTGGAAGGCATCTACGTCCTTTTTGGGGTCGATGGCCAACAGTACCTCCTGCTCGTCGTAGTCGTAGCCCTTGGGCAGCGGCAGCTGGCAGAGAATGCCGTCGATCTCCGGCCGCCGGTTCAGGGCGTCGATCAGCTCCAGCAACGCCTTCTGGCCGAATTCGGCGGGGACGGCAAACTCCTCGCTGTAAATGCCGCACTCACCGCAGTCACGTTCCTTGCTGGTGACATAGACACGAGAAGCCGGGTCGTTGCCCACCAGTATGACTGCCAGGCCGGGGCGCTGCTTCAGAGCCGCCACCTGATCCTTAATCTTTGCCTTCCACTTGGCCGCAAGAGCCTTTCCGTCAATGATGATCGCCATAGTGTATTACTCCTTTTCCTGTTTCTGTTGCGCTTCTTCCGCCTGTTTTGCCGCAAGTTCTTCTATATAGAGGGGCTTGGGGGATTTCCCCTGTCTCCGGAGCCGGACAAGGATCATGGCCAGTGCCGTGACAGCAAAGATACCCGCCAGCGCCTGTGAAACCCGGATGCCAGTCTGGAAAAAGTAGAGGCTGTCGGTACGCAGCCCTTCGATCCAAACCCTGCCCAGACCGTACCACAGAAAGTAGGTCAAAAACAGCTGGCCGTCAAATTTCCGCCGGGGACGAATGATGAAATACAGGATAGCCAGACCCGCCAGATTCCACAAGGACTCGTACAGGAAGGTGGGGTGTACCTCTATGTACTCCCCCGCTCTGGTCAGACCCATCCGCCAAAAAGCGGTGCAGGGGCCGCCGTATGCCTCCTGATTGACAAAATTGCCCCATCTGCCGACCAACTGGCCGATGAGCAGGCCGTAGCTGGCGGTATCCGCCATGACCCAGAAATTGATCTTGCGAACCTTGCAGAATACGGCCGCAGTCAGCACTGCTGCGATAATGGCGCCGTAGATGGCGATGCCGCCATCCCAAATGGCAATGGCCTTGTCCCACTGAAAGACGCCGTCTGCGTCCCGATACAGTTCCTGATAGAAGAGGACGTAATAGGTTCTCGCCCCTACGAGTGAAATGGGAACAGCAAAGAACAGCATATCCAGAATATCGTCCTGCTTTACCCCCAGCTTGGGGCCTTGCCGCAGTCCGACAGCCAATGCCAGCAGAAATCCGCAGGCGATGATAATGCCGTACCAGTAGATGCCTTTGCCAAAGATGGTAAAGGCCACCGGGTCGATCGTCACCTCGATGCCGAGGCCGGGAAATACGATGGGTGTCATAGTGTGCTTACTCCTTTGGGTTGAATCTGCGACAGGCAGCCTGTCTCATTCCGAACGGTCTGTCCCAAAAATGCGGATACTTCCGACGCCGTCAGAGTGGGATAGAGGGTGGCGAAGTCATAGTAATGGCAGCCGCTGAACCACCAGCGGGAGAGTTGGACGCAGATATTGTCGAAGCTGTTCAGACTCCGGACGGTAGCTCCGTACTCGCTTTTCACCGCCCGCCGGAACCGTCCCTCGTCAATGCCCTGACACAGACGCTCCCCTTCCTCCATAATCTCCTCCCGCACCCGGCGGGGATCAGGGCTTTCGCCCCCCGCCACCAAAAAGGCAGCCCCGGGATGGCTGATGCAGGTGACGGCAAAGTCCTTGTGAATGAGCCCGTCAGCGTAAAGCTTTGCGTAGAGGGGACTGCTCCGTCCGCAGAGCAGCTCGCCCGCCAGAGCGCCCAGCATCGTCTGACGCAGTCCGTTTGTCCCTGCGTAAAACGGGGCAGCCTTAAAGCCCAGCAGGAAGTCAGGGGCAGAGACCTCCATCTTCTCTGTCATCTCCCGATTGGCGGACTGGGCGGGTTCCTCTACGCCGTAGTCCTTCTGTGCCCCCGGTGCTGCCTCTGCCGGGAGCACCATCCGGGCAACGGAAACCACTCGGTGGGGATCCACATCCCCCACCACGCAGAGCACCATATTCCCCGGGTAATAAAAGGCCCGGTGGCAGGTGTAAAGGGTGTCGGGGGTGATTTCGGAAATGGATTCCACAGTTCCCACAACGGACTCCCGGACGGGATGGTAACGGTAGAGACCTTTCAGCAGGTTTTGATACACATGCCAGTCCGGTTTGTCATCGTACATGCGGATCTCCTGAGCGATAATGCCCTGCTCCTTTTTGACGTTCTCCGGCGTAAAGTAAGGAGTAGAGACGAAGCGGAGCAACATCCTCAGGTGCTCCTGAAAACGGTCGGTGCAGGTGAAATAATAGGCCGTCATATCAGCGTCGGTAAAGGCGTTGACTGAGGCTCCGGCGGCGGAAAACTGCTCGATGGCGTTGCCGTCCGGCATTTCAAACATCTTGTGTTCCAGAAAGTGGGCAATACCGGCCACCGTCTCCCGGGGAGCTCCATCGTCAAACCGGCAGTGCATGCCCCCGTAGGAGACCGCGAGGCAGGCATGAGCCTTGGTATAGCCCGGCTTGGGGATGACAAAGACAGGCAGTCCGTTTTCCAGCTGCTCAAAATAGCAGGTCTCTCCCAAAAGGGGGAATTCACGTCGCTCCATGCTCTGCCTCCTCTCCCTCGTCCCCCGTCAGCAGATAGACAGTGTCCAGCTCCAGACGGTTTGCCGCCCGCTTCACGTCCTCCGCCGTAACCTCTCCCACCATGGCGATCAGCGCCTCCGGCGTCATGGCGGGATCTGCCAGCGCCTGACTGCGGTAGAAACGGTATAGACCGATCTGGCTGTCCAGTGCGGAGGTGAGTCGGCTGACCGCAAAGCACCGGGCAGCATCCAGCTCTTTTGAGGTAAAATCTCCCGATTTAACGGCATCCAGCTGGGCGAGGATCTCCGATTTGGCCTCCTCCGCTTTGTCCAAGGCGACGCCGGCATGGATCATCATAAGCCCCTTGTGCCTGTCAAGGCCGGACACGGCGTTATAGCAGAGGGAGCGCTTTTCCCGGACGTTCTGAAACAGCTTGGAGCCGGGGGCACCGCCGAACAGGGCGTTGGTCACCAGCAGCGCCGGATAGTCCGGGCTTTCCAGCCGGGTCTGGGTGCGCAGGCCCAGAGCCAGCTTTGCCTGCGTAACGTCCAGCGTCTCTTTGACCTCCCGTACTTCTTCCGGATGGACAGTGACCTGCGTCAAGGGCAGCTCATAACCGCTCTTTCGTGGCAGCCCCATCAGGGATTCCACCCACGCCTGTCGAATCTGGTCAATGGGCTGTGCTCCGCAGTAGTAGAGTTCAATGCAGCTATCCTTTAACAGCGCTTTGTAGTGGCGATCCAGCTTTGCCACACGGATACGTTGGGCGGACTCCAAGCTGCCCAACCGGTCGACCTCATACGCTTCGCCCCGGCACATCTCCTGACTGAGCCGGAGTGCGGCATAGCTTTGCTTGTCGTTGCGCAGGCTCTTGATCTCAGCAATCAGGTTGTCCCGCTCGCTGCCCACGTAGTCCGCGCGCAGGCGCCCGTTTCGAGTGGCGGGGCGAAGCAGCAGGTCTCCCAACAATTTCGCCGCTGTTTGAGAGATAAGCGTTCCGTCCCATGCCAGATCATCATCCAGAAAGGTGGCTGCAAAGCCGGATGCCTGAATCTCTCCCAGTTTGAGGACGATGGGCTCGATGACGCCGCCGTAAAGCTCGTCCAGTGCAGCGCCCAGCTGCTCCTGATCGGGATATTCGGCAGTGCCCCTGCGCAGCACTCTGGGCAGCACCGCCGTCATCGCCGCCGTCTCCGAACTCAGTGGGGTCAGCAGCAATGCCGACCAGTAACTGCTCTTGAATTTTCGTGTCCGGACGGCGGTCAGCCAGACCCCCGGCATCAGCTGGATGCGTGTAGGCGTGCTCATCAGCCCCGCTCCTCTCTGCGCTCTGTATGATTGCCCTCCATTATACATCCTTTTTCCCAAATACTCCACTACTTTTTCCATTTGAAAGGGTCGATTTGATCTCATGTCGTCCGGTGAGGGTTTTGAGGGGAATTTCTCCCTCCCATTTCACCCCGTCCAGCAGCAGCTCCGGCGTTTCTCCCCGAAGAACGCTGATTTGCAATTCAACTGTGCCGCTCTTCCAGGTCGCCTCATAGCCCGGCCAGTCAGACGGCAGGTTGGGCTTTAAATCAAGCTGTCCTCTGTGGAGACGGAGCCCCAACAGCTCCCGCATGGCGGTCTGGCAGTACCAGCCGGCAGCGCCGGTGTACCAGCTCCAGCCGCCTCGTCCCTCCTGCTCCGGAGCGGTATAGACATCCCCCGCCAGCACGTAGGGTTCCGCTCGGTAGATCTCCGAGGGATGCGTTTCCGGCAGCAGGTCGTGGAGCAGCTGAGTCCCCCGCTCCGGTTCTCCCGCCCGAAACAGCGCCATAGCCAGCCAGCAGGCGGCGTGGGTGTACTGTCCGCCGTTTTCCCGCAGTCCCGGGGGGTAGCTCCTGATATAGCCCGGGTCTCCCTCCTCGCCAAAGGGCGGCCAGAGGAGCCGCACCAGCTGATGTTCCCGGTCATAGAGCCGCTCGCAGGCAGCCAGCACCGCCCTATGAGCCAGCTCCCCGTCCGGCCCCGGTGCAAAGACGGCAAAGGACTGGGAGACGGAGTCAATGGCACACGCCGCATTTGCGTGGCCGCCGATGGGGTTTCCCTCATCATCATAGGCCCGCAAATACCAGTCTCCGTCCCACGCCCGGTGGGCGGCGGCTGTCAAGTGGTCAAACAGCTTTTCGTAGCGCTCCGCCCGCTCAGGCTCCCCCATCTGTCGGCAGAGGGGCAGGAAGCTGCGGAGGGTGAGGGCAAGGAACCAGGTCAGCCAGACGCTCTCGCCTCTGCCCGCTGCGCCCAGCCGATTCATGCCGTCATTCCAGTCTCCCGTTCCCATCCGGCAGAGGCCGTGCTCACCCACGCCCCGGTTAAGGACACACTCAATGGCCCGGACGGCGTGGCGGTAGAGGCTGTCTTTTTCGGCGGCATAGCTCCAACGATCATATCGCTCCTCCTCTCCGTCATCCAGCGGCCGCCCCTCCAGATAAGGAGCCTGTTCTCCCGGAAGGCGAAGGTCTCCAATCTCCTCCATCCAGCGGCCGAGAACATAGGGCAGCCAGAGCAGGTCGTCGCTGATTCGGGTTCTGACGCCTCGGGCGGAGCCGTCCTCCTCCGGTGGATGCCACCAGTGGAGGACGTCGCCCTCCCGAAACTGGTGGCGGGCGGCCTCTTTGATCTGATGAGCAGTGATCTCCGGGGCAAAGGGCAGGAGAGCCAGCACGTCCTGAAGCTGATCCCGGAACCCGAAGGCTCCGCCGCACTGATAGAGTGCGCTTCTCCCCTGCACCCGTCCCGCCAGCACCTGATAGGGACCCCAGAAAGACAGGTAGTGGTTTATGGCCTCGTCCGGGGTGTGGACGGTGAGGGCAGCTGTCCGCTGCTGCCACCAGAGTTCCGTCTCAGCAAGCACTTTGAGGGCGCTTGGCAGGTCATAGAACCGTTCCGGGCAGGCCGCTCCCTCAATGCCTGCGGTCAGGGTCAATGCGGATGCGGAGCGGAGAGTCAGCTCTGCCCTGCCTTTCCGCCATTCGGACTTCAAAAAGGGCTTTGATGCAGCGAGATGCAAGACCGTGCCCGGCATAGAGCCCGCGGGGTTTTCCAGATAGACATTCTTCGCCGTCATGGAGCAGCGAACCCACGGCATATGGCTGTCCCGATGGGCAAGCTTTGGCGTAAAGCGCCAGCAGACGCAGTCGTCCTCCGTGCCGCCCTCCACGGTAAGCTGCCACACCCGCACGGCCTGATCTGCGGGGACAAAGGCAGTTAAGACAGTATGACGCCCTGCAAAGGACTTCTCCCATCTGGCATAGCCGGGGCCGTAGGTCACCTTTGCGGCGATACCATCTCCTGCGGCAAAGAGGGAGCACTCCCCTTCTGCCCAGTGATAGCACAGTGTCTCCGGCCCCGAAAAGGCGATAGGGTCGTTTTGCCACGGGGTAAGCTGCCCCATTTGGGCGTTTTTGTACCAGAGGTGGCCTGTCCCCGCCTCGTCACAGCGCCAGCCAAAGCGGTCGTTTACCAGCAGATGGCTCCAGCGAAGGGTTGGCAGACTGCCGTGCATCTCCAGTACAAAGCAGCTTTCGCCCCAGTGCCATTGGAGGGGACATTCCCGGACGATCTCCTCCGTGTCCTGCGTCTCTTCCGGCGAGAAGTGGTCCGCCTGCTCCAATCGGTCGCCGGGGCGGAGGTTGACAGCGGCCATGCCGAGAATAGGCTGCCAGTCCCGCTCGGTACCGGAGAGGAGGAAGATGCCGCCGGTCTGTCCAACGGCGCTCTCCCAGCCAGCTTCCTCCAGCCGTTGAAGCAGACTGTTGCGGATGGTCTGGAAATAGTTCCCCTGTTCCGGGAGGAGCAGCACCAGGTCAAAGCGAACATCCAGCCGGGAAAGGCACCGATTGACGGCAGCCAGCTGTATCGCCTGTTCCGGCATCTCTCCCTGCACCCGGAGGGTGACGATGGGAAGGTCGCCGGAGATGGAGAATGGCCAGAGGGAGGGCTGACCCCTGACCTCCCCCTCCCGCCCCAGCTCACCGGGCGCCATAAGACGGCTAAGGAGCGCGAAGCTGCGGCTGACGGTCTCCCGGCCGGAGCATGCGGCGGTCTGTTCCAGCAGAGCAGAAAGGGCGGGACGGCGGGTGGCAAGCAGCGCCTGGGCGGAGAGCAGGCTCTCCTCTGTGTCTCCGGCGGCTAAGGCCAGCGTCAGCGTTTTCTTCTGCCCCGCTTTCAGGGAGATGGGCAGTTCCAGCGCCAGGCAGGGGTCAAGTATCGTGCCCTCCCGGCCGGTGTGGGAGATGGAACCGGTGGTCAGATATCGCTCCCGGTTGGTTGTCCAGCCTGCGTTCTGGTCTGACCAGAGAACGGTGAGGGTGGGGGCGGGAGCTCCTCTGCCGGGTCGTCTGCGGAACTGCACACCTGCGCCGATATAGCAACTGTCAATGCACATGCGGGAAAAGGCGGGGTGGGAAGCGTAGCTATCCCAGTGGCTCAACACAGGCCGGAGAAGGACGCAGAGGGTACCGTCTATGACATCTCTCGCCCGCACGGTCAGACGCCGCACCTCGCCGATATGCTGTTTATCTACCGTCACCGTCTCGGTCACGTCAAACTGCTCGTCCTGCCAGTGAAGGACGGCCTGACCGGAGGTGTACCGCCAGGTCAGCGTCTCCCCCGCAGCCTTACGGGGAAATACCCGAATTCGATGCTCTTCCAATCGAACGGAGACCTCCACGCCATCCGGATGGAGGATGGTCTGCTCCCCCGACCTGCTGGAACCGCTGCCCGATGAGGAGAGGAGGACGGAATATCCCTCGTTTGCCAGAACGCCCCAGGCGGGATCGGCAGGGTCGAAGCCGGTGCCAGAGCGCTGCCAGCGGGGCTGTCTCCGCTCCCGATTTATGGGTGGGCGGAACTCCGGCTCCGGCCGTACCACCGGGACGCCTACCGGCAGCTTCTCCTGCAACAGCTCCTGACAGGCGGCCATGGCGGGGTTTTTCAGGAAGCGTCGCACCATGACGCCGTCCTTCAGGCAGTTGTCCGCCGCAATCAGGCTCATGCCAAGATGATGCGCCATCCAGCTGCGGACGATGAGCGGTTCCCGATTGCTGCCGCCCCGGGAGGCCGTGTAGTCCAGTGCCTCGTAGAAGCCATATTTGCCCTCTGCCCCCAGATCCCGCAGATGCCTTAGATTGGAAACAGCGGCGTCCGGGTCTACGGTCAGCGCCAGAAAAGTGGCGTAGGGGGCGATGACCCGCTCCCGGTGGGTCTCTCGCTGGAGACTGAGGGCGGGGATGCCGTGAGCCTTATATTGATAGTTCTGCCGGGGATCTAAGGCGTAATAGGCCGACTCAGAGATGCCCCAGGGAGTGCGGGCTCTCGACCCGTCCCGCCTCTGCTGATCGACACAGTAGGAGAGCGTCTCCCCCAACAGTGAGTCGGGATAGGCGGACAGCAGCAGTTGGGGCATCAGATATTCAAACATGGTGCCCGACCAGGAGACCATGCCGGTATAGCGGTCGGATTTTACGATAGCACGGGAAAGCTGCCGCCAGTGCCGGGGCGGAACCTCTCCCCTGGCCACAGCCAGATAGCTGGTGATTCGAGCCTCACTGGCCATCAGGTCATAGTGGCTGGGGGTGTACTGACCTGCCTCCACGTCGTAGCCGATATAGAATAGCTGCTGGTCGGCGTCGTAGAGTAAGGAGAAGTCCATCTCTTCCGCCAGCTTTCCGGCCCGGCTGGCAAGGACCTGCTCGCCCCACTCCTCCAAGCCGGAGGATAAGGCAATGAGATCGGAACAGAGGTTTCCGCTGTCCACAGTGGAGATATACCTGGGGTGAAGAATGTCCGCCGTTTCGATGTTGTACCAATTATAAAAGTGTCCGTGCCAGCGCTCCAGCATCTCCAGCGTCCGAATTTGCTGTTCGATCCGCTCCGCCGCCTGCTCTCGGGTAATCAGCCCCAGATCCGCCGCCGCCATGCAGCTTAAGAGGGCAAGACCGATATTGGTAGGCGACGTCCGAGGGGCAGCGCCCTGATCGGGAAGGGCCTGTACATTGTCAGGGATGAGATAGTGATACTCTTTTTTCAGGAAGTCCTCGTAGTAACGCCAGATGAGGGCGCTCTCGTGGAGAAGGAAGGCACGATCCCGCTGGGGCAGTGATTTCAGCTCCTCCTCGGGGCAGCTCCAACGGAAGAAGAGCAGCGGCGTCACCGCCCAAGAAAGTCCCAGCAGCCGACCCAGCCAGTAGCGTGAAAACACCATGACAGCAAAGCCCAGCACAAGCGCGAGGGCAAAGCGGCGGACAAAGGTGGACAGCTTTCGTTTACCCTGCCCCGACTGACTGCTGGTCACCCAATCCAGCAGGTGCCGGTGACTGACGGTGAGTCGCCAGAGGGTGCGAAAGACGGCGGAGAGTGCCATATGACTCTGTACCGGCAGGAACAGCAGCTCCGCGCCCGCCCGGAGGAGGTTTCCGGAGAGGCCGGAATAGACGCCGGAGTGATAGCGCCGGAAGCTGCCCTGTCCCCGCCGCCAGAGCAGTTCCGCCGCCGCCACCAGAAGCTGAGAGGTGACAGTGAGGAGCGCTGCCAAGAGGGCGGCGAGAAAGAGAGGCCCTTTCCCCAGAAGGCCCACCAGCAATGCGAGCAGCGTGGCCGGCTGCACCAGAGAACGGCGGAGATTGTCGAAAATCTTCCATTTGGCCAGCTTGGAGATGGGATTGCGCTCCCGCTCCCCGGTCTCGTTTTTCACATTCCTGCCCAGACGGTCAATGAGCTGCCAGTCGCCTCGGATCCAACGGTGGGCCCGGTCCAGCCAACTGATGGCGCTGGACGGGAAGGAGTCCATCAGCTCGGTGCGGCTGACCCAGCCGGTGCGAAGATAGCTGCCTTCCAGCAGGTCGTGGGAGAGGATGCGGTTTTCGGGAAAGCGGCCGTCCATACATGCTAGAAATGCGTCGATGTGGAGCATACCCTTGCCCAAAAAGGTGGCCTCGTCAAAGAGGTCATGGTAGAGGTCGCTGACCGCCCCACCGTAGGGGTCGAGTCCGCCAAGGCCGCTGAACAGCCTTGCAAAGGTGCTGGAAGAACTGGAGGACAGCTCCGTCTCTACCCGGGGCTGCAGGATGCCATAGCCCTTTGTGACCACTCTGCGCCCCTCGTCAACCTGAGGCTGATTCATGGGATGGAGCATCGTCCCCACCAGTTCGTTGACGGAGTCCATGGTGAGGATGGTGTCGCTGTCCAGTACCATCAGGAGCTTGATGCCACGCAGGGTCTCCGGCTCTCCCGACATCAGCGCCATCTCTCCCTGACGCCCTCTCAGATAGCGCACCAGCTGAAGGATGGCGCCCCGCTTCCGCTCTCGACCCCGGTAGGTCTTTTCTCCGGGTACATAGGTGGGAGTGCGGAAAAAGAGGAAGAATCGGCCGATATTCTGCCCATTCAGTCGGTCTACCGCAACCTTTGCCTGGGCAAGCAGAATATCGTCCTCCGCTGTCATCCGCTCCCTCCGGTCAGGGAGGTCTGCCAGGATGCCGTAGCTGACCTGGTCTCCCGCCCGGCGATTTGCAATGGCGTAGCGCTCCAGCTTTCCGCAGAGCTCGTCTATGCTGTCGCCTCCGGTCAGGAGCGCTGCAATCACGCAGAGGGTCTTGCCCTCGGGAGGGACACCCTGCTTTAATTCAATCCGAAAGACAGGACGGGGCGAAACAAAGTGGAGGAGTAAGGCGTCTATCCCGTTTTTGACCAACTGAGAGACCGGAAGCAAAAAAAGCAATATGGCCCACCAACGCCCCACACCGAAGCCAATGGCGATGGAAATGCCCGTCGTCAGCAGGGTCAGTACAGACACATACCAATCGCACTGAGGCACCCGGGCAGGTCGTCCCATCGGCCGTTCAAAGAGGTACGCTCCAATGTGGTCGCCAGCCTCCGTCCCCTGCCGGGCCAGATCCACCACTTGTCCGGCGGCGGCAGTCTGACTCATCTTGTGCTTATGCGCCAGTTTACAGAGCTGTCGACGGTAGATGCGGCGGCTCTCGGCGTCCATCCTGGGGTAGACATGGGAAGGGTCCTCCCGAAAGAGCTGGTCTACTGTACTGAGCCGTTCCAGCTGCGGTGCAAGGCGGAGGGTACGCAGCTTTGCAAATCGGCGCATGAGGCGGCGCATCTCGTCCTCCATCACAGAAGGGTCGTCTCCGTTTGTAATCAGGCCTTCCAGCGCCTCTGCCGCCGAGCGGAGCCGACAGAGCAGTCCTCCCGAAAGGGCGGCGGGAATGAGGGCAAGCTCCTCCTCCTCCAGCGGCTCAATCTCCTGTATGCCGGAGAGGAAGGCCGTGATGTGCTCCTCGTCCATCTCCTCCAAATCCGCCAACAGCAGTCCCACCCGTTGCAGGCGAAGCGGTTCTCCCTCCAACGTCAGGGCAGGCAGCTTTCCCTGTCTTTTGAGTGCGTGAAATGCTTTCAGTCCTGCCTGCCGTGCCAGATAGTGGTTGTCCAGCAGCCAGTCCCGGGCGGGACAGGGCAAGGAGCTCTGCCGACTGATGCGGGCGCAAACGCCCGAGACGGCATCCAAATCCGCTTTGATCTGCGCTCGCTGCATTCCCGTGCTTCGCCTTGCCGTCATCAGCCAACCGGAGGCCTCTTCCCTTCCGGCTCTCTTCACTTGATCGTAATTCATCGTATTTTCCTCCCGGGATCAGGCTTTTTCCCGATGATATCGTCACTGCCTATTTTTCCCGGAAAAACGGAAGAAATACCCCAAAAAGTCGGATGCAGACTATTGACAAAGAGCGGAAAATGATGTATAGTAGCTGCTTGTAAAGCGTTCATACTTTACAAAACGCTGCTTGGGAGGCGGGTTATGAAGAATCAGGCATTTCACATGACGATGCTCTATGATTTTTACGGTGATCTGTTGACCGAGCGACAGCGTGAGTTCTATGATCTCTACCACAACGAGGATTTGTCGCTGGCGGAGATTGCCGAAAATTATGACATCACCCGTCAGGGCGTTCGGGACGTGATTGTCCGTGCCGAGGCGATTCTGAATGATTTCGAGGAAAAGACGGGTATCGTCGCCCGGTTCCTCAAAGTGCGCTCCTCGCTGGAGGAGATCAATCAGCTCAATGAACAGATCGCGCAGCAAAATCTGAGTCGTTCCCGGGATCCCAAGGTGGATCAGCTGACGAGGGAGATCCGACAGAAATTGGCCAGCCTGGAGGAATAAACCATGGCATTTGAGAGCTTGACCGAAAAACTGAATCAGGTATTCAGCCGGCTCAGAGGCAAGGGACATCTGACGGAGGCCGACGTTCAGGAGGCCATGCGGGAGATCCGGCTGGCGCTGCTGGAGGCGGACGTCAGCTACAAGGTCGTCAAGGACTTTGTCAGGACGGTCACAGAGCGTGCCATCGGTGCAGACGTCATGGAGTCCCTGACTCCCGGCCAGATGGTTGTCAAGATCGTCAACGAAGAGCTGATCGCCCTCATGGGCAGCGAGGCCGCCGGGCTGAATTTCTCAAAGGACGGCCCCACGGTGGTCATGCTGGTGGGTCTGCAGGGTGCCGGTAAGACGACTAACGGCGCAAAGCTGGCAGGCATGCTGAAGCAGAAGGGTCACCGTCCCCTGCTGGTGGCCTGCGATGTCTATCGCCCCGCCGCCATCAAGCAGCTGGAGGTCGTCGGCGAGCAGTTGGGGGTCCCCGTCTTTCAGATGGGACAGGACGATCCGGTAAAGATCGCCACCACTGCCATTGAGCATGCCAGACAGCACGCCAACGACATTGTCTTTCTGGATACCGCCGGCCGGCTCCATGTGGACGAGACGCTGATGACGGAGCTGCAGAATATTAAGACTGCCGTCCATCCCCATGAGATTCTGCTGGTCGTGGACGCCATGATCGGTCAGGACGCCGTCAACGCCGCCGTCGCCTTTGACGAGGCACTGGATCTGACGGGCGTGATGCTGACCAAGCTGGACGGCGACGCCCGAGGCGGTGCGGCATTATCTGTCAAGGCCACCACCGGAAAGCCCATCAAATTCGTGGGTGTAGGCGAAAAACTGGACGCCATCGAGGTCTTTTACCCCGATCGCATGGCAAGCCGGATTTTGGGAATGGGCGATGTCCTCTCCCTGATTGAAAAGGCTCAGAACAGTCTGGACGAGCAGAAGGCGCTGGAGCTGGAGGAGAAGCTTCGCAAGAACCGCTTCACCCTGCAGGATTATTACGATCAGCTGGTTCAGGTGCGGAAGATGGGCTCCATGCGGGATATTCTCGGCATGATGCCCGGCGTCAGCGCCGCCCAGATCGACGATGCCAATGTGGATGAGCGGGCGTTGGATCGGTTACAGGCCATTATCCTCTCCATGACGCCCAAGGAGCGAGACGACCCTTCTATCCTCAATGCCAGCCGCCGCAAGCGTATTGCGGCAGGCGCCGGTGTGCAGGTCTCCGATGTCAATAAACTGATCCAGCAGTATGACATGATGAACAAGTTGACCAAGCAGATGATGGGCGGCAAGCTGCCCAAGGGTCTGAGGAAGCTGATGCAGCAGATGAAGGGACTGCCCGGGATGGACGATCCTGAGACCATGCAGGCTTTGGACAAAATGGGAACCCCGGGTCCAAAGAGGCAGCGCAAGAATAAAAAGCGCAAGAAAAAACGCTGATTTACATCTTTTGATGTATTTCATATAATTTTGATATTCATTTGGAGGTGAATGATAAATGGTTAAAATCAGACTGCGCCGCATGGGCGCTAAGAAAGCTCCTTTCTATCGTATTGTGGTGGCTGACTCTCGTTATCCCCGTGACGGCCGCTTCATCGAGCAGCTGGGCACCTATGACCCCCTGAAGGAGCCCGCTGAGATCAAGGTCGATGCCGAGCGTGCTCAGGCATGGATCAAGACCGGCGCTCAGCCCACCGATACCGTCAAGCGTCTGTTCAAGACTGCCGGTGTTCTGTGATCGGCCGAGAGGAGTAGGATTCATGAAAGAACTCTTGGCTTACGTCGCAAAGAGCCTTGTGGACAACCCCGACGCTGTCCAGGTCAAGGAGATTGATTGCGACGGTGAAGTGATCCTTGAGCTTCATGTTGCGCCGGAGGATATGGGAAAGGTAATTGGCCGTCAGGGTCGAATTGCCAAGGAAATCCGTGCCATTGTGCGCTCTCTGGCTCAGCGGAAGAACACCAGAGTCTCTGTGGAGATTGTGGACTAAGATGAAACGGAGTGTCTGTTCGGCACTCCGTATCTTTTTAAGGAGAATTTGCGATGAACGAGCCTTTTCTGGAGGTTGGAAAAATCCTCAACACCCACGGTGTCCGGGGAGAACTGAAAACGGAGTCCTGGTGCAATACCCCTGAAGATTTATGTGCGCTGGAGACGGTTTTTATAAACGGAAAGCCTTATTCTATACGTCACAGCCGGCTCCACGGCCCCTTTGTGCTCCTGACGCTGGAGGGCATCCGCTCCATTGACGACGCACTGCCCCTGAAAGGAAAGATCCTCACCGCCCGGCGGGAAGATATTCCTGTGGAGGAAGGCCGCCATTTCCTCGTCGATCTCATCGGCCTGGAGGCTCGGGATGTCAATACCGGCGCTGTACTGGGCAAGGTGTCGGAGATTTTAGCGTATCCTGCCCACGACATCTATGTGGTGCAGGGTGAAAAGCAGTACTTCATCCCCGACGTGCCAGATTTCGTCAGGGGTATCCACGTGGAGGAGGGTTATATCGACTTTGCGCCGCTGGAAGGGATGGGCGAGTGATGTATCAGATCGACATAATGACCCTTTTCCCCGACACAGTGGGCGATATGCTCTGCGAGTCCATTCTGGGGCGTGCCCAGGAGCGGAACATCATCCGTATCAACACCTGGCAGATTCGGGACTTTACCACCAACAAGCAGAACCAGGTGGACGACTATCCCTACGGAGGCGGCCACGGCGCCGTCATGCAGGCAGACCCCCTCTACCGCTGCTGGGAGCACATCTGCAACGAGGCGGGGCAGAGGCTTCACACCATCTTCCTCTCCCCCTGCGGCAAAACCTTTTGTCAGGCGGATGCCGTTCGGCTCAGAGACAGCTATGAGCGGTTTATTATGGTCTGCGGACACTATGAGGGCATTGACCAACGATTTATTGACGAGTGTGTGGATGAAGAACTCTCTTTGGGCGACTTTGTCCTGACCGGCGGTGAGATTCCCGCCATGGCCATTGCGGACGCCGTATGCCGACTGGTGCCGGGCGTACTGTCCACGCCGGAGTGCTATGAGAATGAGAGCCACTGGGCGGGTATGCTGGAATTTCCCCAGTACTCCCGCCCGGAGATCTGGCACGGGCGGGCAGTTCCTCCCATCCTGCTCAGCGGTCACCACGCCAATATTGCCAAGTGGCGGAGAAAGCAGTCCATTCTCCGCACAAGGGAGCGAAGGCCGGATCTCTATGAGAAGCTGGATCTCTCCTCCAAACAGGACAAGAAGCTGCTGGCCGAGCTGGAACAGGAACTGCAGCAGGCAGATACAAGCGAATCGTAACAGCGGCAAACGTCTCTCTTTCCCATGATCTCAGGAAAGAGGGTTCTATAATAAATGTTGGGGTCGGGTGTGCAGACACCCGGCCCTGTTTTTGAAAAAAGAGTAGAGCATAAAGAAGAAATCCTTTAGAATAGAAGTAC
>CACYLC010000025.1 GCA_902775105.1 Oscillospiraceae bacterium | reverse complement strand
GACAAATCTCGTCGGATGTGCGTAGGGGCGATTCATGAATCGCCCGCTCTTTTTTACCATCTATTCTCTCAAAACGACCACCTGTCAAAAAACAGTGGAATGGAAACTGCATTTCTCTTATGATATGAGCGAAAGGAGGGCGCGCTCATGCAAATCGAGATCAAAATGGACAGCTCGGTCACGGAGCCAAAAGTAATTGTGATAACCGATCGGATGACCGACGAGGTCAATGACATTCTCCGCAGAT
The DNA here is from genome assembly GCA_902775105.1 of Oscillospiraceae bacterium. Taxonomy (GTDB): domain Bacteria; phylum Bacillota; class Clostridia; order Oscillospirales; family Oscillospiraceae; genus Onthomonas. Next base: position 19,473 of record CACYLC010000025.1, on the reverse strand, counting down.
TGGCGCAGGAATCACCTCAGATGATCGCCGGGTTCCGGGAGGAGAAGGTATACCTGTTGGAGCAGGGGGAGCTGTACCGGGTGTACGCCGAGGGAGGCAAGGTGTATGGCGTGACAAAAGACGGTACCTGTATCCTGCGGCGGAGGCTCTACGAGCTGGAGGAGCGGCTGGACAGGCGAAAATTCGTCCGCATCTCCAATTCGGAGATCGTCAATCTGAGAGAGGTCAAAGGCTTTGACCTCAGCTTTTCGGGAACCATCTGTGTCACCCTCCGGGACGGAACGGTGACCTATGTGTCCCGGCGGTATGTGTCCAAAATTAAGAAAATATTGGGACTGTGAGGTGTTATTTATGAAAAAAAGAATATGGATCGGAGCTGCGTTCGGTGCGCCTGTTGGGGTGCTCATTACCACCGTGATCGCAATTTACATCTCCTACTCCGTGGGGGACGGAACCTTTTACCCTGTAACGCCGGATCTGGAACAATGGTGCGGAAACGAGCTGAATGCCGTATTCTGGCAGACGCTGGTGACCCTTCTTTACGGAGCGGTTTTCGGCGGAGCTTCTGTTATCTGGGAGATAGAGCGATGGAGCCTCTTGCGGCAGACGGTGACCCATCTGCTCATTGTCTCCCTGACCACCCTGCCGGTGGCGCTGTTTCTTGGGTGGATGCGTCCCAGTGTAGGCGGCTTTTTGGGGTATTTTGGCCTGTTCCTTGCCATTTATGCCGTCATTTGGCTGTCCATTTGGCTCAGTATTCGCATTCGCCTCAGCCGGATCAACCGTTCGTTGTAACACAAATCCCCGCTGCCTGTGGTAGCGGGGATTTGTTATGTCAACTTTCATTAAAGCCCGAACACGACCCCCGCCACGGCGGCGAGGGCGATCCAGACGATGGGATGCAGCTTTTTCAAGTGCTCCTCATGGGTGCAGCCAAAGACGACGGCCGCCAGAACCAGCAGCTTCCAGTTCAGGGAGAAGGAGATCTGCGCCCCGTCAACGCCGCCCAGCTCCAGCAGGGAGATGGCGATGACCCCCCATCCGGCGGCAGCCACCAAGCCGGTGGAGGCGGGGCGGAGACCGTAGAAAATGTACGCGACATATTTGTTATCCCGAAATTTTTGGAGGAAGGCTGAGACAATGATGATAACGATGATAGAGGGGCAGATCAGCCCCAACGTGGCGATGACAGCGCCGGGGGCGCCGCCCACGGTGTAGCCCACATAGGTAGCCATATTCACCCCCATGGGGCCGGGCGTAGACTCGGAGACGGCGATCATATTGGCCAGATCAGCGCCGGTGTACCAGCCGGTGGAGGCGCCGATGTTCTGCAAAAAGGGGACGGTGGCAAGTCCCCCGCCCACGGCAAACAGACCTGCCTTGAAAAATTCATAGAACAGCCTGAGGTAGATCATGCCTTGTCACCTCGCTTTTCTGCAATCAGCTTCAGGACAAGACCGATCACGCCCGCTGCCAGCACGATAACGGCGGGGGAGATGCCCCATATAGCGGAGAGTAGGAACGTGACAAAAAACAGGATTGCTGCGGGCGTGTCAATGACGGAGGATTTTTGCAGCTTGACGACGGCATTGAAAATCAGCACGCACACGCAGGCACGCACGCCGTTAAAGGCGTGGATCACATAAGGGCTGTCCGCAAAATTCTTCAGAAAGGCAGCAATGACGGTGATCATGACAATACTGGGAAAGACCAGCCCCAGCGTTGCCAAAATGCCGCCGGGGATGCCCTTATACTTGTGACCGATAAAGGTAGCAGTGTTTACGGCAATGACACCGGGGGTACACTGGCCGATGGCGTAGTAGTCCGTCAGCTCCTCATCCGTGGCCCAGCCCTTTTTCTCCACCACCTCCCGCTGGAGGATGGGGAGCATGGCATAGCCGCCGCCGAAGGTGCATACCCCCACCTTGGCAAAGGTGAGGAAGAGGTCGAGGTAGATGTTCAAGGGGTATTCCTGCTTTCCGTCAATATAATTCGTAGGGGCGAGGCACCACTCGCCCGCCAATTACGGAGCATGTTCCAACGGGCGAGTCTTGCCTCGCCCCTACGCACATACAATTACAATTCCTTCTCCAATTCCTCCACCTGCTCCATCCACAGCCTTACCACCGCATCCGACGGCATCCGCCAGTCCCCCCGGGGGCTGAGGGTGACAGAGCCGACTTTCGGCCCGTCCGGGATACAGGAGCGCTTGAACTGCTGGGAAAAGAACCGCCAGTAGAAGTTCCGCAGCCACTTCACAATAACCGCCGCCTCGTACCGCTCCCCAAAGGCGTACCGGGCCAGCCGATAGACCTTCTTGGGCGGATAGGCGTAGCGAATGCCGTAATAGAGAAAGAAGTCGTGCAGCTCATAAGGCCCCACCACGTCCTCCGTCTTTTGGGCGATCTCGCCGTTTTCCTCCGGGGGCAGCAGCTCCGGGGAGACGGGGGTGGCCAGAATGTCGTCCAGCACGGCGGAGAGCTCCGGCTGAGATTGGCGATGCTCGTCACTGACCCAGCTTGTCAGATGCCGCACCAGCGTTTTCGGAATGGAGCAGTTGACGGCGTACATGCTCATGTGGTCGCCGTTGTAGGTGCTCCAGCCCAGCGCCATCTCGGAGAGGTCGCCTGTACCGATGACGAGGCCGCCCTCTTTATTCGCAATGTCCATCAAGACCTGCGTCCGCTCTCTCGCCTGACAGTTCTCGTAGGTGACCGAGCGGTCATTCGGGTCAAGACCGATGTCCCGGAAGTGGAGGTTCACCGCCTGGCCGATGTCAACCGTCTTGAAGGAGGTGCCGAGGCACTCGGAGAGCTTCGTGGCATTGTCCTTCGTCCGATTCGTCGTACCAAAGCAGGGCATGGTGACGCAGAGAATGTCGGTGGCAGGACGGTTCAGCATCCGCATAGCGTTATTCACAATAAGCAGCGCCAGGGTGGAGTCCAGTCCGCCGGACAGGCCGATCACCGCCGTCTTGGCGTGGGTGTGCTCCAGCCGCTTGCGCAGACCCAGAGAGGCCAGTGTAAAGATCTCCCGGCAGCGCTCCGCCCGGTCGTTGTGGTTGGCGGGGACAAAGGGGTTGGGGGCGATATACCGGGTGAGGGCAGTTTCTTCCACATTGAGGGAGAAAGAGACCTCGTCCACACCTTCCTCGCTGTCCGCCGGGAAAGTAGTCATCCGCTGACGCTCAAAGGCCAGCTTGTATACGTCGATCTCGGAGACGGTCAGCCCCGTCTCGAACCGGCGTTCCGCCAAAAGGGAGCCGTTTTCCGCAATCAGGTTGTGACCTGCGTAGACCAGATCGGTGGAGGACTCCCCCTCCCCGGCGTCTGCGTAGACATAGCCGCAGACCAGCCGCCCGGACTGACCGGTGACAAGGCTTCTGCGATAGCTGTCCTTGCAGACCACCTCGTCCGAGGCGGAGAGGTTGAGAATGACGGTAGCGCCTGCCAGAGCCAGCTCATTGGAGGGGGGCGTCGGCACCCACAGATCCTCGCAGATCTCCACGCCGACGCAGAGATCGGGCAGTGTGTCGCAGCGGAAAATCTGCCGGGGAGAGAGCGCAACCTCCGAGCCGCACAGCTCCACGGTGCCGCAGGAATCTCCGGCGGCGGCGAACCAGCGCCCCTCGTAAAATTCTGTATAGGTGGGGATATTGCGTTTGGGTACCACACCCAGCACCTTGCCGTGAGCGAATACCACGGCGCAGTTATATAGCTTATTGCGGCGGACAGGCCGGATGGGCATACCGACGGCAACCAGCATATCCCATTTTTTGGAGGCCTCGACCACCTGATCCAGCGCTTTTTTTGCCCCCTCCAGCAGGGTGGGCTGTAAAAAGAGGTCGGCACAGGTGTAGCCGGTGAGCCCCAATTCGGGGAAGCAGAGGACTTTTACGCCCTCGGCCGCAGCCTCTCTCATCAGAGCGATGGTCTGCTCTGCGTTATAGGCGCAGTCGGCCACCCGAATGGCGGGGGTGGCAGCGGCGACTTTCATGAATCCGTCCTTCATGGATGCACTTCCTTTGGGAAAAATGGTATTCTACGGCCTATTCTACCCCAGAACAGGCGGCGACGCAAGAAAAAATCCGAGGTGGAGCGGGGAAAAGGAGAGGAAGCTGCCGCTTTCCGAGGCAAACTGCTTGCAATTTTCCGCTTATTGTGCCATAATCGAAAAAGATTATTTTGGGTACGTCTGCGCCTTGCGGGACAGACCCTGTGAGAGAGGAGGTCGCCGCCTTGAATGAAAAGCTGAACCGGATGCTGGAGCCGAGGGCAAAGCTCTATCTGTTCTTCCTGCTGGTCTTTGCCGGCGTGACCTGCCTCTTCCAACTGCAGGCGGGTCTGGCAGAGCTGGGCGTGACGGCGGTGCTCTTTTTCTATTATCTCATTACCCGCCGCCGTCGCCGCAAGGAGGCCACCCGGTATATTGCCAGCGTCACCAGCAATATCGACGCCGCCAGCAAGGATACCATGGTCAACTCCCCCTTCCCCATGGTCATCTTTCAGCCGGACACGGGGGACATCATCTGGTCGAATGACCGGTTTTTGAAGATCACCGGCGACCGGGAGCACCTGTTCGACACCAAAATCGACGCCGCTGTCCCGGGATTTTCCACCAAATGGCTTTTAGACGGCAAGACGGAGTGTCCCAACGAGTATAACCTGGACGGAAAGCACTATGTGGTCTATGGCCATGTGGCGAGAGTGGGCGAGGAGGAGCATGGACTTTTGGCCACCACCTACTGGATGGACATTACCAGTCTGGCCCAGATCCGGGAGAAGTTCTTTGCCACCCGCCCGGTGGTCGCCGTCCTCCTCATTGATAACTTTGAAGATTTGATCCGCAACGTCAACGACAAGACCAGAAGTGCCCTGCGCTCCATGGTGGAGGACGAGATCACCACCTGGTTCCAACCCGCCGGCGGTCTGCTCTGCCGGTATGACCGGGATCGGTACCTTTGCATCTTTGAAGAGCAGTATCTGACCGAGTTCCGCAAGGGCAAATTTTCCATCGTGGACGCCGTGCATAAAATCGTCAGTCCCAACGGCATCAGCGCAACGCTTTCCATCGGCATCGGCATGGATTCCAGCTTTGGCGAGATGATGGACTTTGCCAGACTTGCCATTGAGATGGCGCTTTCCAGAGGCGGCGACCAGACGGTGATCAAAAACCGCTTTAACTTCGAATTCTACGGCGGACGGACCAAGGAGACGGAGCGGCACACCAAGGTCAAGAGCCGGGTCATGTCCAATGCCCTCAGCGAGCTGATCCAATCCTCCTCCGCCGTCTTTGTCATGGGACACCGGGTGGCGGATCTGGACGCCGTAGGCGCCTCCATCGGCGTCTGCGCCATCGCCCGAAAGCGGGGCGTGCCGGCCTATATCATCGAGGAGCAGTCGGGTTACCCCGGCGCCGTGATGGCAAAGAAAATGGCCACGCTCCCGGAGTACGAGGGCCGGTTCATCAGCCATCAGGACGCCATGCTCAAGCTGGACAACAAGTCCCTGCTGGTAGTGGTGGACACCAACCGCCCCGATCAGGTGATCGCCAGAGACCTGCTGGACTCCTGCACCAAGGTGGCGGTCATCGACCACCATCTGCGGGCGGCGGACTATATCTCCAACGCCACGCTGAATTTCCACGAGCCCTACGCCTCCTCCGCCTGCGAGCTGGTGACGGAGATGGTGCAGTACCTCATCGAGCCCTCCGACCTGCTGCGTCTGGAGGCGGAGGCGCTGCTGGCGGGCATCGTGCTGGATACCAAGAACTTCACCCTCCGCACCGGCGGGCGCACCTTTGAGGCGGCGGCCTTCCTCCGGCGGCGGGGTGCGGACACCACTGAGGTGAAAAAGCTGTTCCAGAACAACCTGCAGGATACCATTGCCAAATACAATGTCATCCGCAGCGCCAAAATGGTGCACGGCAGCATTGCCGTCTCCGCCTATGAGCAAACCATCGGGCGGGTCATCGCCTCTCAGGCGGCGGACGAGCTGCTCAATGTGGCGGGGGCAGACGCCTCCTTCGTCCTCTTTCCGGACGGCAACACCACCATCATCTGCGGACGCAGCGTGGGCGGGGTGAGCGTACAGTACATTCTGGAAATGCTGGGCGGCGGCGGCAATGCGGCGGCGGCAGGGGCGCAGGTGCCCAACAGCACCTTACAGGAGACACTGCACAAGCTGCTGCAGGCGATCAACAAATATTTTGAAAATTAAAGGAACTGTATATCCGAACGGGCGATTCAGGGATCAGGAGCCACCAAGCGGCGGACATACCCATTGAGGGCAATCGCCCCTACACCATATTCGGTACACGACACGACAGGAGGTCATTACAATGAAAGTGATTTTACAGCAGGATGTCCGTGGCAAGGGCAAAAAAGGCCAGATGGTAGAGGTCTCTGACGGCTACGCCCGGAACTTCCTCCTGCCCAAAAAGCTGGCAGTCATCGCCACGGCGGATAACATCAACACCATGGAGCTGCAGGAAAAGGCCCGCAAGGAGCGTGAGCAGCGGGCGAGAGAGGCCGCCGTCCAGCTTTCCGGCAAACTGAAGGATATGCCTGTCCATGTCAAGGCAAAGGCCGGCGCCGGCGGACGACTGTTCGGCAGCGTCACCACCAAGGAGATTTCCGTCGCGCTCAAGGAGCAGTACGGGGTGGATATCCCCAAGGCACAGCTCCAGTCCGAGCCCATCAAAGCCTTCGGCGGCTATCAGGTGAAGGCCAAGCTGGGCTATGAGGTCTCCGGTGTTTTGAACGTGTTTGTGGAAGAGGCGTAAGAGAGATTTTATACCCCATCCGTAGGGGCGAGGCATGACTCGCCCGCCGATTATGGAAATTTACCGAGCGGGCGACCAAGGGTCGCCCCTACAAATCATTTGAATCAATCGACAATCACAGATAAAAGGACGGTGAGAACAAATGCCTGAATTAGACGAGCTTCTGACCCGCCAGATGCCCCACTCCGACGCAGCCGAGCAGGCCGTTTTGGGTGCCATGCTCATCGACAGCCGCTGCATCCCCCAGGTGGTGGAGGCGCTGCGGCCGGAGGACTTCTATACCAAACAGCATATCGAGGTCTATGAGGCCATCTACTCCATGTTCTCCCTGTCCAAGAAGATCGACCCTGTGACGGTACAGGAGCAAATGCGGGCGGACGGCACCTTTTCCGAGGAGCATACCAGAGGCTTTCTCCTCCAGCTCATGGAGGTCACTCCCACTGCCGCAAATGTCATGGAGTATGTGGAGATCGTCAAGGACAAGGCGCTGCTCCGCCGGGTGGCAGAGACGGCCGGGGACATTACTGCGCTGGTCGGGGAAGGCACTGCCACCGGCACGGAGATGCTGGAGGTGGCGGAGCAGCGCATCTACGCCATCCGGCAAGGGAGAGCCTTTCAGGGCTTGACACCCGTCTCGGCCATCACGGCAGATGTCTACGCCCGCATCGGAGAATTGGCGGAGGCCGGGAGCGCGGTGCCCGGAACATCTACGGGACTTGTGGATCTGGATCGGATGATCGGCGGTCTGGGCGACTCCGACCTGGTGCTGCTGGCCGCCCGTCCCGGCATGGGCAAGACGTCGCTGGCGCTGAATATCCTGCTGGAGGCGGGCAAGCACTCCGGCAAGGCAGTGGTCTTTTTCTCTCTGGAAATGAGCCGGGAGCAGCTGGTGACCCGCCTGATCTCCGGCGAGTCCTTCCTCCCCAACACCAAGCTGACCACCGGACAGCTGGAGGAGGACGACTGGGAGAAGCTGACGCTGGCCTGCCGCAGCCTGAACGCCACCTCCATCTTAATTGACGACAATCCCTCCCTCTCTGTGGCGGACATGAACGCCAAGTGCCGGAGGGTGGAAAATCTGGGCCTTGTGGTCATCGACTATCTCCAGCTGATGACCTCCGCAGGCGGCAAGCAAAACTACTCCGGCGAAAACCGTCAGCAGGTGGTCTCCGACATCTCCCGTGCATTGAAAATTATGGCTAAGGAGCTGAATGTGCCGGTGCTGTGTCTCAGCCAGCTCTCCCGTGCCAACGAGAGCCGGTCGGATAAGCGGCCCATGCTCTCCGACCTCCGTGAATCCGGTGCCATCGAGCAGGATGCCGACGAGGTGCTGTTCATCTATCGGGACGACTACTACAACGAGGAGAGCGAATACAAAAATCAGGCGGAGATCATCGTGGCGAAAAACCGCCACGGCGAGACGGGCAAGGTCATGGTACAGTGGCTGCCCGAATTTACCACCTTTGCCAATCTGGAATGGAAGCATCAGGAGTGAGCCTGAAGCGCAAGGCGGAGGACTTCTGCCGCAGGGCGGGATTCCCGCTTGCCAAGGGCGTTCGGGTGCTCTGCGCCGTCTCCGGGGGACTGGACTCCATGGTGCTGCTCCATCTGCTATGGACGCAGAGCCAAAACGGAAGGTTTTCTGTCTCGGTGGCCACCTTTGACCACCGACTTCGGCCAGAATCAGGGGCGGACACCGCATTTGTGTCCTCATGGTGCAGCGCCCGGGAAATCCCATGCCGCGTCGGGGCGGGAGATGTGGCTGCCTTTTCCCGTGCACGCGGACAGACGGTGGAAGAGGCCGCCCGAAACCTGCGGTACGAATTTTTGGAAAGGGCGGCGGAGGAAGCGGGAGCGGACTATATCGCTACCGCCCACACCGCCGACGATAACGCCGAGACGGTGCTGCTCCATCTTCTGCGGGGCAGCGGCCTGAACGGCCTGGGCGGCATTCCGCCCAGACGGGGCAGGATCATCCGTCCCCTGCTGGAAATTACCCGCTGTGAGATCGAGACCTATGCCGTCCAACACGATATCCCCCACCGGGAGGACGAGAGCAACCGTGACACGGCCTACACCCGCAACTATTTGCGCCATGAAATTCTGCCCCTGCTGCGGGAGAAAAACCCCAGCCTTGCCAGAACCCTCGGCCGGACGGCAGAGAGCCTGCGCCGGGACGAGGAGTGCCTGACGCAGCTGACGGAGGAGACGGCAAGGCGTTTGCTGACGGCGGAACAAAACGCTGTCTCTGTCCGGGCGACGGACCTGAATGCCCAGCCCAGGGCCATTGCCCTCCGACTGGTGCAGAAAATGGCGGAACTGGCGCTGCCGGGGACGGTGTTGCCCCACAATCAGCGGCAGGCGCTGCTGGAATTGGCGGGAAAGGAGCACCCCTCCGGGACGATTTCTCTGGTCAGCCGATTACAGGGACGGCGCAGCTATGATACGCTGACCCTGGCATTGCCGGCGGAGCAGACCGACCGTTTCACGCCGGTGGGGCTGAGGCCGGGAGAGACAAAGCCCGTCCCCGAACTGGAGATCGTCCTGACCTGCCGATGGGCCGTATGTCCGGAGGAACCGGTGCCTGACCGCCTCTATCTGAGACCGGGGGAGGCGGAAACGCTTCTGGTGCGTCCCAGACAGCCGGGAGATGAGATCGACCTCTATCGCCGGGGCAGGAAGAAACTGAAAAAATGGATGATCGAGGAGAAGGTCCCGAGAGAGAGACGGGAGCGGCTCCCTGTGATCGAGATAGACGGTCAGGTGGCCGCCGTCCTCGGAATGGGGGGCAGCGGGCGCTGGCTGGCTCAGCCCGGCGAGACGGCGCTGGAGTTTGGCATACTGAGAGAAAAATGAGAGAAAGGGAAGAAAAGAAACATGGGAATGGATCGAGACATTGCGGAAATTCTGTACTCCGAGGAGGAACTGAAGCGGAGAGTGGCGGCGCTGGGTGCCCAGATCTCCAAGGACTATGCCGACAAAGGCGACGTCGTGCTGGTGGGCATTTTGAGAGGCAGCTATATCTTTATGGCGGATTTGAGCCGTTATATTACGATTCCCTGCCGCATTGACTTTATGGCGGCCTCGTCCTACGGCAAGGGCACCAGCTCCAGCGGCCAGATCGAGATCAAGAAGGATCTGTCCGACTCCATTGACGGGGCGCATGTCATTCTGGTGGAGGACATTCTGGACTCCGGCAACACGTTGGACTACCTGACCAAGACCCTGTCCGTCCGCAACCCCGCCTCCATCCGCATTTGCACCCTGCTGGATAAGCCGGAGCGGCGTACGAAGCCCATTTCAGCGGATTACTACGGCTTTTTGGTGCCGGACGCCTTTGTGGTGGGCTACGGGCTGGATTTTGCGGAAAAGTATCGGAACCTGCCCTACATCGGCATTTTGAAGCCGGAAGTGTATGAGAATTGAGTTTTGAGTTTTAAGGAGTGAACCCATGAAGCGCAGCTATCGAACGCTTCTGCCCTATCTGCTTCTGGCGCTGGCTATTGTGGCGCTGGTCAGTCTGTGGGATGGACTGGATCAGCCCCAGACCGTCAGCTACAGCCGGATGGTGCAGCTTTTGGAAGAAGAACAGGTAAAGACGGTCACCGTCCGGGACAACGAGGTCACGCTGGAGCTGAAAGAGCCGCTGGACGGTGAGGATACCGTCAGCTGCGACATTCACAGCTTTGAGACCTTTTACAGCGACCTGAACGACCTGGTGCGGCAGCAGTGGTCAGACGGGGTGATCACCAGTTACTACTACTATCCTGACAGCACTACCCCCTGGTGGGTGGAGATCATGCCGTCTCTCATTACGGGATTTCTGATCTTCCTGCTGTTTCTGTTCCTGATGCGCCAGCAATCCGGCCAGAACGGGGCAGCCCAGTTTGGCCGGGCGAGAACCGTCTCCAACGACGATCCCAATGCGCCAAAGATCACCTTTCAAGACGTGGCGGGTGCAGAGGAGGAAAAGGAGGAGCTGCAGGAGATCGTGGACTTTCTCCGGGATCCCGGCAAGTTCAACCGTCTGGGGGCGAGGATTCCCAAGGGCGTGCTGCTGGTCGGCCCTCCGGGTACCGGCAAGACGCTGCTGGCAAAGGCGGTGGCGGGAGAGGCGGGCGTCCGCTTTCTCTCTATCTCCGGCTCTGACTTTGTCGAGCTTTACGTGGGCGTGGGCGCAAGCCGTGTCCGGGATCTCTTTGAGCAGGCGAAGAAAACCGCTCCGGCCATCGTCTTTATCGACGAGATCGATGCCGTAGGTCGTCAGCGGGGCACCGGCCTCGGCGGCGGACACGATGAGCGGGAGCAGACGCTGAACCAGCTTCTGGTGGAGATGGACGGATTTGCCGGAAATACCGGCGTCATCGTGATGGCCGCCACCAACCGGCAGGACACCCTCGATCCTGCCCTGCTGCGGCCGGGTCGGTTTGACCGGCAGATTTATGTGGGTTACCCTGACATCAAGGGACGGGAGGGTATCTTGAAAGTCCACTCCCGGAAAAAGCCCCTCAGCGACGACGTTGACCTCCATGTGGTGGCCCAGGCCACCGGAGGCTTTACCGGCGCCGATTTGGAAAATCTGATGAACGAGGGCGCCTTATTGGCCGCCCGCCGGGATCAGCCCGTCATTCACATGGCGGATCTCCACGAGGCCATGATCAAGGTGATTGCCGGGCCGGAGAAAAAGAGTCAGGTGGTGACGCCTCAGGCCAGACGCCTCACCGCTTACCACGAGGCGGGGCATGCCGTTGTCTCCCGGTTCCTGCCGACTCAGGATCCGGTGCACCAGATCACCATTATTCCCAGAGGCCAGGCCGGCGGCATGACGATCTATCTCCCGCAGGAGGATAAGCCCTATCAGAGCAAGCGGGAACTGGTGGAGCGGATCATCGGCCTCTTAGGCGGCAGAGTGGCAGAGGAGCTGGTGTTGCAGGATGTCTCCACGGGAGCCTCCAACGACCTGCAGCGAGCTACCCGCATCGCCCATAATATGGTCTCCAAGTACGGCATGAGCGATAAGCTGGGCGCCATGGTCTATGACTCGGAGAATAACGAGGTCTTTATCGGCCGCTCTATGGGTCAGGCCCGGAGCTACTCTGAGGAGAGCGCTGCCGCCATTGATCAGGAGGTGCGCACTATCATCGACGCCGCCTACGACAAGTGCCGGAGCATCCTCCATGAAAATATGGATGCGCTGGAGCGGACGGCGCAGTATCTGCTGGAGCATGAGACTATGTCGGCGCTGGAGTTTGAGCGAATCTTCGACCCCAACGCCACCGAGGCGGCGGAGAGTGCTGCGCTGTCTCAGTTTGCCGAGGAAAAAGGAAATAAATGAGAAACAGCGCCGCAGGAGTTCTGAGAAAACCTGCGGCGCTGCCTTTTATGGATCGCGCCTGCGGACACAGTGACCGTCCCGAAAGAAAAATACCTCTCTGTTTTCCCAAAACAGAGAGGTAGATAGCGTTCAGACGCTCAGGCGCGCTCAACTTTACCGGAACGGAGGCATCTGGTGCAGACGTAGACGTGAGTGGGAGTGCCATTCACGATCGCCTTGACGCGCTTCATGTTGGGCTTCCAGGGGCGATTGGAACGGCGATGGGAGTGGGAAACCTGAATACCAAAGGTAACGCCCTTACCGCAAAAGTCGCATTTAGCCATTTAGCAAAACCTCCTCGCTTAGAATTACTATAAAACAGCATGGATTATTCTATCAGACGGAAACAGGAAAATCAAGAGCAATTTGAAATTTTTTCAAAGAACAGGCAAAAAAGTCGTTTTGCACAGGAAAACAGAAAGAGACCATTGCCAAAAGGGACAAAAACCGTTATACTATGAAATATGAAAAGAACGTTTCAAAAGGGGGCGCGGACAATGAGCGCTGGATACTATGTGGAGCTGGGCGCTATGATCAAGGAGTTTGATCTTCAGGTGGTCCGGGGCAATGGAAATTACGAGAAGATCCGCATCCACAAGACCAACATCAACCGTCCCGGTCTGCAATTGGTGGGCTTTTATGACTATTTTGACAATGAGCGCATCCAGCTGCTGGGCAAGGTAGAGTGGACGTATCTCAACAAGCTCACCCCGGAGGAGCGGCAGAGCCGATTTGAGGAGCTGTTTGCCCACCCCATCCCGGCAATCATCATTGCCCGAAATCTGGAGATCTTTCCGGAGTGCCTTGCGGCGGCGGAGAAGTACGACCGGACGCTGCTGCGCACTGAGCGCAATACGGCGGATATTCAGATGAGCCTGATTGCCTCCCTCAGCCGGCAGCTCTCTCCCAGAGTGACCCGCCACGGCGTGCTGGTGGAGGTCTACGGTGAGGGGGTACTGCTCCTGGGCGAAAGCGGCGTCGGCAAGAGCGAGACGGCGGTGGAATTGATCAAGCGGGGCCACCGGCTGATTGCCGACGACGCCGTGGAGATCCACCAGGTCAGGCCGGGCAGACTGATTGGGTCGGCACCGGAACTGATTCGTTACTATGTGGAGCTGCGGGGCATCGGCGTGGTCGATGTGCGCCAGCTGTTTGGCATGGCGGCGGTCAAGGACGATCAGGTGATCGATCTGGTGATCAATCTGGAGCTGTGGAAGGAAGGCATGATCTACGACCGTCTGGGTTTGGAGAGCAACCAAACTTCCATTCTGGATGTGGATCTGCCCACGCTGACCATACCTGTCACACCCGGCCGAAATCTGTCCGTTATCATTGAGACGGCGGCGATGAACAACCGGCACAAAAAGATGGGCTACAACGCAGCCAAGGCGTTCACAGATCAGATCAACGCCTATTTTGACCAGCAGTTGGCAGAGCAGGCGGAAAGCAGTATGTTTTGATGATAGAATGCGCCCTTAATAATGAGGTGATCGTTTATGGTACGCATCGGCGGCTATCCCTGCCCCTGCGGCAGAAGGGGCTGCTGGGAGCGGACGCCGGTATCGTGGGAGCGGCGCTGCTGGATCTGCTGGAATGAGGCAGGGCATGGTCTCTCCCGCAGTCATACAAAATAAGGAAACTCCGGTACCGAAGGTACCGGAGTTTCCCTGTTGAGAGAGAAAAGAAAAATGAAAGAGAAGGAGGTTTGAATGAATGATGGTTGCTTTGGATGATATTAGTATAGCGGAAGAAAAGAGGCGGGTGGTGAAGAAATTGCAAACGGTTTTTGAACAAGCTGTGAACGCTGCGCGCGGGGGGAGATGGCGGTGCAAAGATCCGGCTGTTCTGAGCAAAAGTGACAGGACAAGGGAAAAACGGGGACTTTTCTTTAGAGAGGTAATTCATTGAAATCGGAGAGGCGGATTGCTATAATGTTTAGCGTGATAGAAACGGGGGCACTTTGTCCCTTTTTTTGACCTGAGAAAGGAGATCCATCCGATGTATCGTATCAAGACCATGAATAAGATCGCTGCCGTCGGCCTGCAGGAACTGCCGGAGGAGAAGTATCAGATCGGCGATGATCTGGACGTTTATGAGGGCATCCTCGTCCGCTCTGCCAGCCTCCATGACGTGACCTTCCCCAAAGAGCTGCGGGCCATTGCCCGTGCCGGCGCAGGTGTTAACAATATCCCGATTGACCGCTGTTCCGAGCAGGGCATCGTGGTGTTCAACACGCCCGGTGCCAACGCAAACGCAGTGAAGGAGCTGGTGCTGGCCGCTCTGCTCTACTCCTCCCGTGACATCTTTGGCGGCAGCCAGTGGGTGAATAACCGGGTGCTGGAAGGCGTGGACGTCACCACCGTGGTGGAAAAGGGCAAGTCCAACTTCATCGGCCCCGAGCTTCAGGGCAAGACGCTGGGCATCATCGGCCTGGGCGCCATCGGCGCAAAGGTGGCCAACGCCGCTGTCTCTCTGGGCATGCACGTCATCGGCTATGATCCCTTCCTGACGGTGGACACCGCTCTGCTGCTCAATACCCATGTGCATCATACCACCAATTTGGACGAGATCTACCGTGTATCTGACTATATCACCATCCATGTCCCCTACAACAAGGAGACGGCCAACACCATCAACGCTCAGGCCATTGAGAAGATGAAGGACGGCGTCCGTATTCTCAACTTTGCCCGGGGCGGTTTGGTCAACGACGAGGCGATCATTGCGGCTCTGGAGAGCGGCAAGGTGGCTCGGTACGTCACCGACTTCCCCACCAACGATTTGGCCAAGACCAAGAATGTCATCTGTACGCCCCATCTGGGCGCCTCCACTCCGGAGAGCGAGGAAAACTGCGCTGTCATGGCGGCTCAGGAGCTGCGTGACTATCTGGAAAACGGCAACATCGTTCACTCGGTGAACCTGCCCGCCGTCTCCATGCCCCGCACCGGCGCCGGCCGGCTCTGCGTCATTCACCGCAACGTCCACTCGGTGCTGGCAAATATTATTGCGATCTTTGCCAAGCAGGGCGTCAATGTGGAGAATATGACCAACAAGTCCCGTGGCGAGTACGCCTACACCATGGTGGACGTCAACGCCCAGGTGGGCGAGGATGTCCGGGAGCAGATCAACGCCATGGATAACGTCATCCGGGTGCGGCTGCTCTGACCGGCAAATTGCAATTTCGGATCCCCCGATGCTGCGGCATCGGGGGATTTTCCCGTTAGAGAGATGCCATATGCGGGATGTCGGGGACGCCGTCCCGCCGGCTATCTGGTCCGCCCTGTCAGCATCCCGGCGCAGTCGGAGATCTCCTCCCACGCCCCCGCTACCCGGCAAACCCCCAGCTTATGAGCCAGCTCCAGCTTCTTCTGGAGGCTCATCCCGTCGTCAAAGAGGACGAAGTGGACGCCGTCCTTTGCCCGATAGGTGAAATACCGGGCGCACAGCTCCGATGACCAGTAAATCGCCGGCCGCCGGGCGCAGAGCGCCGCCAGCTCCTCCCGGGAGAGGGACTTGCCCCGGCCGGAGGGACTGGGAAGGCGAAAGTCCTCCCGCATCCGCTGAAGGGCGAGAATGACTTTGTCCGCCCCGTGCCGCTCCAGAGCCTCTTTCAGCCGCACCTCCAGCGTACCCCCGGAGAGGGCGGAGGAGATGAGGACAGAGGACTGCTCCGTCACTCCGGCGTAGGCTTCCGGAACGGTGAGGGTCAGACCTGCCCGCTCCAGACTGTGGCCAAGTGCTCTGGTGAACTGAAAGAGGGGACGGGTAAACCGATCCCAGTCCGCCAGAATGCCGGCAGCGCCCCGGCTCTGGCATTCCAACACCGCCTGCCGGCAAAATGGAGACGGGTCGCCGGCGGAGGGTGTCTCTCCCAGACCGACGCCCAGCAGCCCGCCCCGCACCGTGGTGGGGCCGCAGGAGCGGAACAGCTTCGGCCCTGTACCCACCTGATAGGCATAGAGGACGGGGGTGAGCGGATAGGAGCGGAGCTGAGGCAGATCGGCAGGGGAAACAATACAGTAAAAGGACGCAAAAGACGGCATAGGGCAGAGCCTCCCTCTTGTGACAGAGCATACAAAATGATATAATTTCTATGTATGCGCACCGCAAAATATGTGCAGGAGGAAATGCTATGACGATCCCGCTGATTCCCGACTATCGGGTGGGCAGCATCTATGAGCTGACAGCCGAGGCGCTGAAAAATATGGGAAAAAAACTGGTGCTGGCCGATCTGGACAATACCATTGCCCGGTATCGGGAGGCTGAACCCTCCGCCGCCCTGTTTCAATGGAAGGAACAGCTGAATCTGGCGGGGATAGAGGTATTTATTCTCTCCAACGGCAGGAAGCCCTGCCGCTCCCGCCGCTTTGCCCAGGCCTTTGGGGTGGACTTTATCAGTCATGCCGGAAAGCCCCGCCGCCGGGGATTTGACGCTGCACTGGAACGGACAGGTTTTACAGCAGAAGAGACGCTTATGGTGGGCGACCAGATTTTTACCGACATCTGGGGAGCCAATCACACAGGTATTACCTCGGTGCTGACAGAGCCGATTGCGCTGGACACGGTATTTCGGCGGATTCGATACGGGGTGGAAACGCCATTCCGGGCGGCCTGCCCTCATGGGGAGGGGTTGGAATGAGCGCACGATTCGGCGTGGCCGGCAACTCCGACACCTTTACGAATACCGTCAGCAAGTCCAGTCTGGACGCCCCGGCGTGGCTGTCCTCCATCGGACTGGATCACTATGAATATCAGTGCGGCAGAGGCGTCCGGGTGAAGGAGGAGACTGCCCGGCAGTTGGGAGAGACTGCCCGAAACGTGGGCATCACCCTCTCCATTCACGCCCCCTACTTTATCAGCCTCTCCAACCCCGATCCGGAGGCGCTCCGTAAGAACATTGGTTATGTGGCGGCATCTTGCCAGGCGGCAGAGTGGATGGGAGGGTCACGCATCGTCATCCACTCCGGCGCTCTGATGAAGCGGACGAGACGGGAGGCGCTGGAAATTGCCAAGGATTCCCTGAAGGCGATCCTGAATGCCTGCGATGAGCGGGGCTACGGAGATGTGACCCTCTGCCCGGAGACCATGGGCAAGATCAACCAACTGGGAGATTTGGACGAGGTTTTGGAGCTGTGCAGTCTGGACGAGCGGCTGCTGCCCTGTGTGGACTTCGGGCACCTCTACGCCAGAACGCTGGGCGAGCTGAACGGGACAGAGGCCTGCAAGGCCATGCTGGACAAGATGGCGGACGCGCTGGGCGAAGAGCGTGCCGGCCGGTTTCACAGCCATTTCTCCAAAATCGAATTTACCCTAAAAGGCGGCGAGGCCCGGCACCTCCGCTTTACTGACGAGGGCTGGGGGCCGGAGTTTGAGCCCCTTGCCGAGGAGATCGCCCGGCGGAATTGGAGCCCCATCATCGTCTGCGAGTCCGCCGGGACCCAGAGCGAGGACGCTCTGACCATGAAGCAAATTTATCGCTCCATCAGAGAAGGGGAGTAAAAATGAACCATTTGAGCAAAATAAAGGAACAGCTGCACAAATATGGCATTGAGGCCATGCTGATTACCTCCGAGCCGGGAGAGGCATACGCCGTCGGCTTTCGGGGCGAGGGCGTGGTGCTGGTCACCGAGGACGAGTGCCGCTACTACACCGACTCCCGCTATATCGAGGCGGCGGAGCGTCAGATCACTGGCTGCGGCATTCAGGTCATTGGGGGCGGCAAGGGTCACATGGCGCTGGCCCATGAGGACATCCTCCGTCTGGGCATTACCCGCATCGGCATTCAGGAGGAGTATCTGACCCTCCTCAGCTTTAATAATTGGCGCAAGGCGCTGGGGGAGGGCGTGACGCTGGTACCCGCCGGAGGGCTGATTGCCGACCTTCGTGCTGCCAAGGACGAGGAAGAGCTTGCCCTCATGCGCCAGGCGCAGGCCATCACCGACAAGACCTTTGCCGAAATTCTGAACCATGTGAAGGAGGGTGTCACCGAGCAGGAGATCGCCGCCCTCATCACCTACTACCACATGAAGTTCGGCGCCTCCAAGAACTCCTTCGACCCCATCGTGGCTTCGGGATCCAATGGCTCCATGCCTCATGCCGTGCCCGGCGGGAAAAAGATCCAAAAGGGTGAATTCGTCACCATGGACTTCGGCAGCATTTACGGCGGCTACTGTTCCGATATGACCCGGACGGTGGCGGTGGGCCAGCCTTCTGAGGAGATGGAGCGGGTCTACCATATCGTGGCGGAGGCGCAGCGCAGGGGCATCGCCGCTGCCCGTGCCGGGGTCATCGGCGGGGAGGTAGACAAGGTGGCCCGGGACTATATTGCCGCTGAGGGCTACGGCGACTGCTTCGGCCACGGTCTGGGTCACAGTCTGGGATTGGAAATTCACGAGGATCCCGGGTTCCGGGGCGGATGTAAGACAGCGATCCCGGCGGGGGCGGTGGTCTCCGTGGAGCCGGGCATCTACCTTCCGGGAAGGTTCGGCGCCCGCATTGAGGACGTGGTCGTGGTGCAGGAAGGGGGCTGCGAGGTGCTGACCCGCTCACCCAGGGAGCTGATTGTCCTTTAAAACCAAAAAAGATAGAAAATAAGTCCCGTTTCGTGCAAAAAATTCCTTGACGGGGGAAATATTCAATGTTATAATCTCTAAGTCTGTAAATGTGCCTTAGGAGGAGTCTGCGTGTCTGGCCAAGAGAACAAAAGCTGCGTGGCCGGCGTCAAGCAGACCCGCAAGGCGATTATGAACGGGATTGCCGGCAGCGTCCTGCTGGCGGAAAACGCAGACCCGGCCCTGACGGAGCCCCTTGCGGCTCTGGCGGAGGCACGTGAGATCCCGGTGCGGTGGGTTCCCTCTATGAAGGAATTGGGACACATCTGCAAGTTGTCCGTGGGTGCTGCCGCAGCGGCGGAGACCCGGTAACGTTGGTTTTAACGGAGACATCCGTTAAAATAGATCTACCTTTGAGGAAAGGAGGAAATTAGTTCATGCCTACTTTTAACCAGCTGGTACGGAAAGGCCGTAAGTCTTCCATCTACAAGTCCAACAGCCCTGCGCTGCAGAAGGGTAAGGATACCCTGAAGGACAAGGAGACCGATCAGCCCTCTCCCCAGAAGCGTGGTGTCTGCACCGCAGTTCGTACCGCCACCCCCAAGAAGCCGAACTCCGCTCTCCGTAAGATCGCCCGTGTGCGTCTGTCCAACGGCTACGAAGTGACCGCTTATATCCCCGGTGTCGGCCACAACCTGCAGGAGCACTCTGTGGTTATGATCCGCGGCGGCCGTGTCAAGGACCTGCCCGGCGTTCGTTACCACATCA
>CACYLC010000024.1 GCA_902775105.1 Oscillospiraceae bacterium | reverse complement strand
GTTCAAGTCTCTGGTAGAGGCGAACGGCACGCTGGCTGAGGTCAACGAGTGGGGTAAGCGTCATCTGGCATATCCCATCGATCACAAGAATGAGGGTTATTACGTCCTCATGACCTTCGAGTCCGCTCCTGCGTTCCCCTACGAGCTGAATCGTAACTTCAACATCACCGACGGCGTCATCCGTTCCATGATCGTGGATCTCGCTGCGTAAGGAGGCCGAAACATGCTCAATCGCATTGTTCTCATGGGCCGCCTGACCCGTGATCCCGAGCTCCGCCGTACCCAGAGCGGTACCGCAGTGGCGTCCTTCACTCTGGCAGTAGATCGGGATTTCGCCGACAAGTCCACCGGCAACCGTCCCACTGACTTCATCGACATCGTGGCTTGGAGAGGTACCGCTGAGTTTGTCAGCCGCTACTTCACCAAGGGCCGCATGGCAGTGGTCGAGGGCCGGCTGCAGATCCGCGACTGGCAGGATCGGGATGGCAACAAGCGCCGCTCCGCCGAGGTCGTTGCAGACAACGTCTACTTCGGTGATTCCAAGCGGGACAGCGACGGCGGCAGCTATGCCCCCCGCAACAACAGCGCCTATCCCGCAGGCGGCAGCAGCTATGCTCCCCCTGCCCCCCAACAGAGCAGCTATGACAACGTCCCTGCCGCTCCTCTCGTCTCTGAATTTGCGGAGCTGAGCGACGACGACGGCGAGCTGCCCTTCTGAGTTACGATTCATTTTAACGAAAGGAGACCAATACAATGGCTTTTGATAAGACCCGTTCCCGTAAGCGCAGAAAGGTCTGCACCTTCTGCGCCGATAAGGTCGAGAGCATTGACTATAAGGATACCGGCAAGCTCCGCCGCTATCTGTCCGAGCGCGGCAAGATCCTGCCCCGCCGCACCACCGGCACCTGCGCCATGCATCAGCGTGAGCTGACTGTGGCGATTAAGCGTGCCCGTCAGATCGCTCTGCTGCCCTACGTCAACGACTGATCTCAGCTTACCACCCCTTCCGGTTTTTCCGGGAGGGGTTTTCTGACGGGGCACGCCTTTGGCCTCTGCTGCCTTACGCCAACGACTGATCTCAATCCAACAGGCTCTACGTCAATCGTTGGGGCAGAGCCTAAAAAGCAGAAACCGCCACTCTCCCAAGTGACGGCTTTTGCAGGTAACAGTTACATTTTGTGACGGTTTCCAGCATAACTGCCTAATCCGGGCTAACCGCTTATCGGCAATGCCCGTTTTATTGTTATCATACCGCATTTTCCCCCCTGCCAAGAGAATCACCCGCTGCCAGATCATCCCGGCAGCGGGCGGTATCGTTTTATGGGCTTATTCCAGATCCAGTCCCTCAATGGCCTTAGCGCATCTCGGGCAGAGTCCGCCCTCCTCGGTGATGGCGGCGTTGTGCAGCCAGCAGCGGGGGCACTTGTAGTCGGTGTCTACCTCCACAAGGACAGTCAGGCCGGAGACATTGGTGCCGGTGACACCCTCGCCGGCGCCCTTGACCGCAGCCACCTCAGAGACAATAAAGAGGTCGGCCAGCTTGAGGTCAGCGATGGTCTCGTAAAGAGCATAGGCACTGTCGTCCAAAAACAGGGTCAGCTTTGCGTCCGTGGACTTCTTGCAGAGCTTAGAGGCTCTCGCCTGCTCCAGCGCCAGATTGACGTCTGCCTTGAAGTTCAGCAGCGTCGCCCACTTCTCCTCCTGCGCCTGGGACAGCACCCAGGCATCGTTCTCAGCAGGAATGTCGTTAAACAGCACCGCCTCAGCGTCGTGGTCGGCCAGATGGGGCATCGCCTGCCAGATCTCCTCGGAGGTGAAGGCCAGAATGGGAGCGATCATCCGCACCAGAGCGTCCAGAATGCGGAAAATAGCGGACTGGGCGCTGCGGCGCTCGAAGGAGGTCTCGCCCTCGCAGTACAGCCGATCCTTCAGGATATCCAGATAGAAGTTGGACATCTCCACCACACAGAAGTTGTAGACATTGCGGTAAATGGTGTGGAAATCGTACACCTCGTAGGAGGCACGCACCTTGCCCGCCAGCTTGTTCACAGCGGCCACTGCCCACTGATCCAGCTCCAGCAGATCTTCAAAGGCCACCAGATCGGTGTTGGGGTCAAAGCCGTCCAGATTGCCCAGAATATACCGGGCGGTGTTGCGGATCTTCAGATAGGTGTCGGAGAGCTGCTTCAGGATGGGCTTCGACAGCCGCATATCCTGGGTATAATCCGCAGAGGAAACCCAGAGACGGAAGATATCAGCGCCGTATTCCTTAATGGTATCCTGGGGGCTGATGGCGTTTCCAAGGCTCTTGTGCATGACACGACCCTGACCGTCCACCGTCCAGCCATGGGTGACGATCTGCTTATAGGGAGCGACGCCGCTCGCGGCAATGGAGGTCAGCATGGAGGACTGGAACCAGCCGCGATACTGGTCGCCGCCCTCCAGATAGAGGTCAGCGGGATAAGTCAGTTCCTCCCGCTCCTCGCAGACAGCCTTCCAGGTGGAGCCGGAGTCAAACCAGACGTCCAAAATGTCCTTTTCCTTGCGGAACCCGGTGCCGCCGCAGTCGCACTTGGCGCCCTCGGGCATCAGCTCCTCCACAGATTTCGCCCACCATGCGTTGGAGCCTTCCTCTTTGAAAATGGAGGAGACCTTCCCGATGGACGCCTCGGTGCAGTAGGGCTTGCCGCAGTCCTCGCAGAAGAACACGGGGATGGGCACGCCCCAGGTGCGCTGACGGGAGATGCACCAGTCAGACCGCTCCCGGATCATGGAGATCATCCGCTCCTTGCCCCACTCCGGCTTCCACCAGATGTTGTCGCAGGCGGCGACAGCCTGATCCTTGATGTCGTCCACGCTGGCAAACCACTGCTGGGTGGCACGGAAAATGACCGGCTTCTTGCAGCGCCAGCAATGGGGATAGCTGTGGGTGATGTCCTTGCTGCTGAGCAGTGCGCCGCTGGCCACCAGATCGGCAAAGATGACGGGATGCGCCTTCTGAACGTGAAGCCCCTTGTACTTGCCGGCGAAATCGTTGAGGAAGCCGCGGGCGTCCACGGAGACCTCCATGGTGATGTCGGTGGGGATCTCCTTGTACCGCTGACAGACATAGAAGTCATCCAGACCGAAGGAGGGAGCGGTGTGGACGCAGCCGGAGCCGGCGTCCAGCGTGACGTGGTCGCCCAGGATGACGAGGGAATCCCGCTCCATAAAGGGATGGTAGGCGGTCATATACTCAAACTCGTCACCGAACAGGGTGGCGACCGTCTCGAACTCTGTAATACCGCTCTCCGCCATGACGCTGGAGACCAGATCGGTGGCGATGATATAAATTTCGCCGTTTGCCACCTTGACCAGAGAATACTCCAACTGGGGATTCAGGCAGATGGCCATGTTGCCGGGGAGCGTCCAGGTGGTGGTCGTCCAAATGACGAAATACATCTTGTCCAGATCACCGTACTGCGCCAGCTTGCCCTTGTCGTCATGCACCTTGAACTTGACAAAGATCGTGGTGACGGGGTCCTCTGCGTACTCCACCTCTGCCTCGGCCAGAGCGGTCTCGCAGGTGGGGCACCAGTAGGTGGGCTTCAGACCCTGATAGATCAGACCCTTGAGGGCCATGGCGCCGAAAACCTCTACCTGCTTTGCCTCAAACTCGGGCTTTAAGGTGATATAGGGGTGATCCCAGTCGCCGATGACGCCCAGACGCTTGAAGTCGGTGCGCTGCTTGTCCACCTGCTCCAAAGCGAAGGCACGGCACTTATCCCGAAATTCGGGGACGGGCATCTCGTTGCGCTTCACGCCCTGCTTCTGGATGGCGGTCTCGATGGGCATACCGTGGGTATCCCAGCCGGGGATATAGGGCGCCTTGTAGCCCAGCATATTCTTGGAGCGGACGATAAAGTCCTTGAGCACCTTGTTCATAGCAGTGCCGATATGGATATTGCCGTTGGCGTAGGGAGGGCCGTCGTGGAGGATGAAGGAGGGCTTGCCCTCATTCTTCTTCATCAGTTTGTTGTAGCTGTCCTTGCGATACATCTCTGCCAGCATGTCCGGCTCCCGCTTGGCCAGTGCCGCCCGCATAGGGAAGTCAGTCTTGGGCAGATGGATCGTCTTGTTATAGTCCGGCATCCGTTTGTCTCCTTTCATTCAAATACAACACAATCACATAGCCCCCAATATGAGGGCTATGTGATCGAAGCTATCCTATGTTGTGGGGCTTATTTGATCTCGTAGTCCTTGCCGAATTTCAGGTTGGAAAAGTCGATCCGGCTGGTGGCAGAGGTGGCCACGGGATCAGGCTGGGGCGCGGGAGCTGCAGGAGCTTCCTCTTTTTCGTCAATGGCCTCGGCAGCCTCCTCGGCAATCAGATCACCAATGGAGTCGGCGCACTCCGTCTCAGCCTCAGCCTCAGTCTCGACCTCGGCAGTCTCCTCCTCGGGCACGTCAGGTGTCTCCAGCTCCGGCTCCTCCGGCAGCTCACCGTCCAGACCCAGATCGGGCAGCGTGTCCAAAAAGCTCTGCTGCCGGTCGGTCAGCGCCTGAATGGAGGAGATGTAGTCGGCAGTCTCCTTCCGGGCGGCGGCCAGTTGAGCCCGGCAGACGGCAATCTCGTCGTCATAGGCGGCCTTGCGGGCACGGATGTCCTGCTCCAAAGCGTCCAGAATGCCCTCCCGCTTCTGCTCGGCCTCGGAGACCAGATCGTTGGCGGTTTTCTGAGCGCTGCGGAGGGTGGAGCGCATAATATCCTCCGTCTCACGATACTCGTTTATCTTGTCGGCCAGGATCTTCAGCTTGTTCTTCAAATCCGCGTTTTCGTTATAGAGCGCCGTATAATCCTGGGTGATCTGATCGAGAAAGTTATCCACTTCCTCCATGTTATAGCCGCTGTTCCTGCCCCGGCCGGCGGGGTTAAAGGTCTGTTCGGCCACCTGTTGCGGTGTCAGCACGGTAAATCCCCCTTTTTATCTCAATGTCAAAGGTCTGGGTCTGCTCAAATCAGAAGCGGACGCCGTTGTTCTCCAGCTCATCCAGCACGTCGCCGATGATGTCCACGTTGTAGGGCGTGATAATATAGGTGGAGATCGCCACCTTCTTGATCTTGCCCTCCAGAGCGTAGGCAACGCCGGAGAGGAAGTCCACCATACGGCGGGAGATCTCCTTATTGGCAGACTCCAGATTCAGCACCACGGTGCGCTTATCACGGAGATGGTTTGCAATGCTGGAGGCCTCTTCAAACTCTACCGGCTTGACCAAAACCACCTGCAGCTGAGTGGTGGTGTTGATATTCACCACATTGTCGGTGCTGCGGCGGTCAGAGGAGCCGAGATCGGAAAAGCCGGATCTCTCCTCACGGGGCGCGCGGCGGGTACGCTCACGAGGCTCCTCAGAAACCTCGTCCTCGACCTCCTCAACGTAATCGTCCTCGTCCTCGTAGGGGCGTGCCAAGCGTTTCAGTTCATCCATAAAGCCCATGTCATATTCCTCCTGTACAGGTATTTTATCTTTCTATCCGTTGATCCGCATGGGCGGCCGCTGCCCAAAAAGGGCGGTGCCGATGCGCACCTCGGTGGATCCATTGGCAATGGCGTCGGCAAAATCTCCGCTCATGCCCATGGACAGGCAGTCCATACTACTCCTATTATCATACGTTTTCGCCTTAATGTCAACAAAAAGCTGATGCATTTCGGCAAAATATCGGCCGTTTCCCCTGGAAAGTTGTGCCGCAGGAGGAATTGCCATCAGTCCCCGGAGCCGAATGCCGGGAAGCGCGGCCGCAAGCTCCGCCAGCGCCTCCGCCTCCTCGGGCCGGACGCCGGACTTGCTCTCCTCGCCGCCAATGTTCACCTCCAGCAGAATATCCTGCCGGATACCCAGCTTCTGCGCCCGGCTGTCAATGACCCGGAGCAGCTCCTCAGAGTCCACCGACTCGATCAGGCTCACCTTGCCCACCAGATACTTCACCTTGTTCTTTTGCAGGTGACCGATGAAGTGCACCTGCGCCCCCTCATAGGCTCCGTCCGCCCAGTGGACGTTAAACTCCTGCACCCGGTTTTCGCCGCAGACAGTGATGCCGGCACGGATGGCCTCCCGAATGGTGTCAGAGGTCTGGACCTTGGTGGCGGCGGCCAGCGTGATCCCCTTTGGGTCACGTCCCGCCCGAATCGCCGCCTCGTCAATGGCGCGGCGAACCGCAGCAATATTTGCCTGAATCGACATCACTCGATCACCTTTCCGTCATAAAGATTCTTGCCCCGCACCAGCACCTCGTCGCCTGCCCGGAGCAGCTTGGCGGACTGAAACTGGCTCAGCTCCCCCTGGGTGAGCGAGCGCACCAGATAGTAGTCGCTGCCGGAGTAGAGCAGCTCCACCGGCACCCACTCCGCCTGGGTGCCGCTGACCCGGTAGACGCCCAGCTGTCCCGTCTCCTGATCGGCACGGAGGGCACGGGCGGGGATGCGCAGTCCGGTATAGGAGCCGTAGCTCACGTCGATATTCTGCTCCCGCAGCTGGGTGACAGCGGAGAGATTTTTGTTGGAGTGAAAGACGATGACCACCTCGCCCGCCTCGTTGGGACTGCTGATGTACGATACGGTCATCTTCTGAGCGGCGCCGGCGCCCTCCAGGAGGATGCTGGCGGCACTGCCGGTGGAGAGCCGTTTCGTGACAGACTGATCCATAATGGCGGCGTAATACCAGTCAAAGGAGGTGATCACCTTGCCCAGCTCCTGACCGGAGGTGGCGCTGCGCTGACCTGCGGCGGCACGGAGAGAATCGGGGGTGACGTCCTCCAGAATGTCAAAGGTGAGGGCGGACTCATACCCGTCCACGGTGGCGGAAAAAATGCCGGCGACAGGGGAATAGACGGTGGAGGTGGCGCTCTGGGTGGCGGTCTGCAGCTCTACAATGCGGTTGTTCAGCTCGGCGATCTGGTCGGAGAGGGCGGAGCTGGTGCTGTATGTGTAGTCTCTGCGAAAGACCAGCTCCTGCAGGCCGTCCAGCTGATCTCCCAGCTGCGCGAGCTGATTACGGCTCACCTCGAACCGCAGCGACGTCATGGAGGAGATGATCTCGTCACCCAGACGGATGGCGTCGGATTCCTCGGCGCCTCTGGTATGGATGTAGTTCAGCCGCTCCAGCTCCGCCTCCAGCCGCTCCAGCTCCCGGTGCCGCTCCAGCGCTTCCTGCGTGCTGTAAACACGGGCAACCACATCTCCGGCAGCCACGTTCTCCCCCTCGGCTACCGCAATCTCCTCCAGATTGCCGCCGTTTGGCAGCACGGTCTCCTGACGAATGAGCCAGCCCTCGGCGGGGAGAGTGCTCTCGCCGGTGTACTCATAAACGGCGGCGGTCTCATAGCTGCCGTAGAAGATCTTGTAGGCGTAGACGCCGAAATAGGCCGCTGCGCTGAGAAAAAACAGCAGCGTGATGATACGGGTAATGTACTTGCTGGGCTTCATGGCTGCCTCCTTGCCCACCCACCGGCAGGAGGGAGCAAACTTATCCCTCCCGGGTCTCCGGTGCTTCCGTCTCCTCCAGCCCGATGGGGTGGGCGGGGACGATGGTAGAAATTGCGTGCTTGTAGATGACCTGCTGCCGTCCCTCCGTATTTACCACTACAATAAAGGCGTCAAATCCGGTGACGACTCCGCGCAGCTGGAATCCGTTGACGAGAAAGACGGTGACGGGTATGCGGCCTCGCCGCACACGGGTCAGAAAGATCTCCTGTAAATTGTTGCTCTTGTTCATGTGGGACACATCCTTTTCTATGTAGTCGAGGACGTGCCTGTATGCTCCGAAAATCAGGTTGGCGCAGGGCTTGTCCTCCCTGTCATCCTATACCCGATTCCTCTATTTTTTCTGTCGCAAACTGTAAGGCCCGGCGAAAATCCGGCTCGCTGCTCCAGAGATACCACTGCATCTCCCCGTTTCGCCGGAACCAGGTCACCTGACGCTTGGCATACTGCCGGGTGCGGAGCTTGATCTCCTCCACAGCCTGCTCTACGGGAGCGAGACCCCGGGCGGCGTCCGCCAGCTCCTTATAGCCAATGGCCTGCATAGCGGTACATTTGGGGTCGATGCCGCCCCGCAAGAGCGCCTTCACCTCGTCCAGCAGCCCCTGAGCCATCATCTCGTCCACCCGCCGGTCGATCCGCCGCCACAGGTCGGCGCGCTTTTCAAAATTCAGTCCGATCCGACAGCCCTGATACCGGGGCGGAACAGCCTTCGTCTCCCGGTTGTGCCGGGAGATGGTCTTTCCCGTCTCGTGCCAGACCTCCAGCGCCCGAATGATCCGCTTTTCATCGTGCAGGTGCAGACGTTCGGCGGCCTCCGGGTCGATCCGGCGCAGCTCTTCCATGAGAACCGTGATGCCCTCTGACTTTGCCCGCTCCTGCAATCTCTCCCTCCAACCGCTGGTAGGAAAGGGGGCAAAGGTGCGCCCGGAGAGAAGGGAGTCAATATAAAGTCCTGTGCCGCCCGCCACAATGGGGAGTTTGCCCCGGGAGAGAATGTCGTCTACGCACCGGGAGGCCAGCTCCACATATCGAGCCACGGAGAATGCCTCGTCCGGCTCCGCCACATCCATCATGTGGTGAGGGATCCCCTCCCGCTCCTCCAAGGCAGGCTTGGCGGTTCCGATGTCCATTCGGCGGTAGATCTGCATGGAGTCGGCGCTCACCACCTCGCCGCCGAAGCGCTTTGCCAGAGCGATGCTCAGTGCCGTCTTGCCGGAGGCGGTGGGGCCGGCGATGACAATGATCTTCGGGGCCATGGCGTCTCCTTTCTCCGGGCGGGGTAATTGTAATATGTTGTAATTATATCAGACAATGACTGCGCTTTCAAGGTGGCAGGGACGGGAGAGGGACGGATTTTAGGGAAACTTCACATTTCGGATGTCGGGGCTGTGCCGCCCAGCAAAACAGGTGATCGGCCATCAGGCGCCCGCTTGACGTATCTATAAGGCAAAAGAAAACCATCTGCTTTCGCAGATGGTTTTGTGTCGATGGACGATACTGGACTCGAACCAGTGGCCTTCCGCACGTCAAGCGGATGCTCTAGCCAACTGAGCTAATCGTCCGAACCGGACTTTATTAGTATACCCATTTTGTCCGGAGTTGTCAACCCTTATTTTCCATTTTCCTGTGGAATTTCTTCCCCCAGCGCCGCCTTCAGCTCCTCGGTGATCTGCTCCACCTGCTCCATGGTGGCAAGCTGGCTCATGCGGGATTTCCACTTTGTCCCGTTTCGGACGCCTTTCAAATACCAGGCATAGCTCTTTCTCGCCTCCAGACAGGCGATGTGCTCTCCCTTCCACCGGCAGGCCATACGGAACTGACGCAGCGCCGTGTCGCACCGCTCCGAAACAGTGGGCGCAGAGGGGAGGGGCGCACCCTCCAGCAGCGCCTTAGCCTCCCGAAAGAGCCACGGATTTCCGCAGGCGCCTCTGCCGATCATCACGCCCTCCGCCCCGGTAACTTCCAAAATATCCGCCGCATCCCGAGCCGTAAAGACGTCGCCGTTGGCAAAGACGGGGATCGAGACTGCCTCAGCCACCTGTCCGATGATCTCCCAGTCCGCCTTGCCGGAGTACATCTGCGTCCGGGTACGGCCGTGGACGGTAAGGGCAGAGATTCCCGCCGATTCCAGCATTTTCCCAAATTCCACGGCGTTGATGTGGTCGGCGTCCCAACCCTTTCGGAATTTCACTGTCACCGGCCGTCCCGCTCCCCGAACCACCGCCTCAGCAACCTTGCAGGCAAGGTCGGGGGTTTTCATCAGGGCAGAGCCGTCCCCGCTCCCCACGATTTTGTGGACGGGACAGCCCATATTGACGTCAATCATGGCAGGGTTTGCCAGCTCGGCAACCTTCGCCGCCGCCTCCTCCATGCAGACGGGGTCGCTGCCGAAGAGCTGCACCGCCGCCGGGGTTTCCGTCTCGTCCAGCGCCATGAGGGGAATGGTCTTTTTGTCCTGATAGCACAGCGCCTTGGCGCTGACCATCTCGGTGACGGTATAGTCCGCCCCCAGCTCCCGGCAGATCACCCGGAACGCCCGGTCTGTCACTCCGGCCATGGGCGCCAGCGCCAGCCTGCCGGGAATTTCCACGGTTCCGATCTTCATGGCAGCTCTCCTTTGTTCCCAACTTTCTCAAACAGAATACCATAAATGAGATGAAACATTTATGGACTGTCCAGTTTCAGCGCAGCCGGGTGGCGCTCAAATCGAGGTCACTGACTGTCCAATTTTAAGACCGCCATAAACGCCTCCGTCGGCAGCTGCACCGTACCCAGCGAGCGCATCTTCTTCTTGCCCCGCTTCTGCTTTTCCAGCAGCTTTTTCTTCCGGGTGATGTCGCCGCCGTAGCACTTGGCAAGGACGTCCTTCCTCAGCGCCTTCACCGTCTCCCGGGCGATGATCTTGCCGCCGATGGCCGCCTGAATGGGCACCTCAAACTGCTGACGGGGGATGTTTTCCTTCAGCTTCTCGCAGATGCGCCGTGCCCGGGCGTAGGCCTTGTCCTTGTGGACGATAAAACTCAAAGCGTCCACCTTATCCCCGTTCAAAAGCAGATCCACCTTCACCAGATTGCTGGGTCGGTAGTCCGCAAGCTCGTAGTCCAGCGAGGCATAGCCCTTGGTGTTGGCCTTCAGCGTGTCGAAAAAGTCAAAGATGGTCTCGTTCAGCGGCAGCTGGTAGTGAAGCTCCACCAGCGATGCGTCCAGGTACTGCATATCCTGATACTCACCCCGACGCTCCTGACAGATGGGCATTATGTCGCCCACATAGGTGTTGGGGGTGATGATGGAGACGTTGACATAGGGCTCTCTCGCCTCCCGGATGGAGCCGGGGTCGGGGTAGTCGTGGGGATTGTCCACCCGAAGAACCGTGCCGTCCGTCTTTTCGATCTCATAGATCACATTGGGGAGCGTGGTGACCAGATCGAGGTCAAACTCCCGCTCCAGACGCTCCTGAATGATCTCCATGTGCAGCAGTCCCAAAAAGCCGCAGCGGAAGCCAAAGCCCAATGCGGCGGAGCTCTCCGGCTCAAAGACGAGGGAGGCGTCGTTGAGCTGCAGCTTCTCCAATGCGTCCCGGAGGTCGGGGTACTTGGAGCCGTCCTCGGTGTAAATGCCGCAGTAGACCATGGGCTGAGCGGGACGGTAGCCGGGGAGGGGTGCGTCCGTGGGGTTCTGCGCCTCGGTGACGGTATCGCCCACGCTGGTGTCCCGGACATTTTTGATGCTGGCGGTAAAATAACCCACCTCGCCGGCGGAGAGCGCCCCGCAGGGATCCAGGCCGATGGGCAGCATATGGCCGCACTCCACCACCTTGTAAGAAGCCCCGGAGGCCATCATTTTGACCTCGGTGCCCACTTCAATTTTGCCGTCCAACACCCGCACCAGCACGATAACGCCCCGATAGGCGTCGTACTGGCTGTCAAAAATCAGCGCTTTCAGGGGTGCGTCTGCATTCCCGGTGGGCGCCGGGACATTCGCCACCACGTCCTCCAGGACGGCGGGGATGTTGATGCCCGCTTTTGCCGAAATTTCCGGGGCGTCCTCGGCGGGAAGGCCGATGATGTTCTCGATCTCCTCCTTCACCCGCTTCGGGTCGGCGGCAGGGAGGTCGATCTTGTTCACCACCGGACGGATCTCCAAATCGTGATCTAAGGCCAGATAGGTGTTGGCCAGGGTCTGAGCCTCCACGCCCTGACTGGCGTCCACCACCAGAACCGCTCCCTCGCAGGCGGCAAGAGAACGGCTGACCTCATAATTAAAGTCCACATGCCCCGGAGTGTCGATGAGGTTGAGCTGGTACTCCTCCCCGTCGTCAGATTTGTAGTGCAGGGTGACGGCTCTGGCCTTGATGGTAATGCCCCGCTCCCGCTCCAAGTCCATGTTGTCCAGAAGCTGGCTCTCCATGTCCCGCTCCTCAACCGCGCCGCAGAGCTCGATCAGGCGGTCGGAAAGCGTAGACTTGCCATGGTCAATGTGGGCAATGATGGAAAAGTTGCGAATGTGATCTTGGTTCATATGAGAATCTCCTCGCAGGAAATTGATTTTCCATATTATGATACCTGTTTGTCCCGAAAAAGTAAAGCGGCGGGCGGCGCAAAAGTTTGTGATAAAGTTAACAAAGACATTTTTCACAAAATAGTCATCGGAACTCTTGCAATCGTAGAGGAAAAGTGCTAAATTGATATACAGGAAATTGTGGCCGTCCTGCCGGACAGGCTGAGATATAAGGAGGACGAGATTATGGCATTCGGTTTCGGCTCCATGATTGAGCAGCTGAAAAAGAACCCCAAGACCATTGTATTTACCGAGGGCGCCGACCCTCGTATTTTGGAGGCGGCCTCCCGGCTGCTGGCCAGCACCTTCCTGACCCCCATCCTCATCGGTAATCCGGACGCCGTCTGGTCCTCCGCCGAGGACGCCGGCTATAACGTGCGGGGGGCGCAGGTCATCGACCCGGACAACTACGAGCGTTTTGACGAGATGGTGGACTATTTCTGCGAGCTGCGGAAAAGCAAGGGCATGACCAAGGAAAAGGCGCTGCCGCTTCTCAAGCAGCCAAACTACTTCGGCACCATGCTGGTCAAGATGGGTGTTGCCGACGCCCTTTTGGGCGGCGCTACATACTCCACCGCCGACACCGTCCGTCCCGCCCTTCAGATCATCAAGACCAAGCCCGGCTATACCAGCGTCTCCTCCTGCTTCATCCTGGTGCGCCCCTCCGCCTCCGGCGAGAACGAGGTGCTGGCCTTTGGCGACTGCGCCATCAACATCAAGCCCACCGTGCAGGAGATCGCCGAGACCGGCATCCACTGTGCCGAGTGCGGCAAGATCTTCGGTATCGACCCCAAAATCGCCTTTTTGAGCTACTCTACCCACGGCTCCGGCTTCGGGGAGGACGTGGACAAGATGCGGGAGGCCGCCCATCTGGCAGGGGGCATGCGTCCCGACCTCTCCATCGACGGGGAGCTGCAATTCGACGCCGCCGTCTCCCCCCGTGTGGCGCAGACCAAATGCCCCGGCTCCAATGTGGCAGGTCACGCCAACGTTTTCGTCTTTCCCGACATCAACTCCGGCAACATCGGCTATAAGATCGCCCAGCGTCTGGGCAAATTCGACGCCTACGGCCCCATTCTGCTGGGTCTGAACGCCCCCGTCAACGACCTGTCCCGGGGCTGCAACGGCATGGAGGTCTATTCCATGGCGATCATCACGGCGGCGCTGGCGTAGTATGGAAATTAGTGGCGGGCGATCAAGGATCGCCCGCCAATCAACGCCATATTATAACGATCCAAGCCCCGCTCGGAACATCCGGGCGGGGCATTTTACGTCTCAATTCTCCTCCGTCTCCACCATCACATGGTCGGTGCCGTGGAGCTCAAACTCCTCCATATACGCATCCATCCGCTGGTGCAGCTCTTCCATATTGCTCTCGTCGATGGGCACGTCGTCCATATCCCGCCGCGCCAGCTCCTCTGCCAGAATGCGGAAGAAGATGGCGTCCTCATAGTCGGCAATGGCGTCGTGGATACCGCCGTTGATGTACGCGGGACTGGGCATACACACAGGCCCCAGCCGGAGGGTCAGGGCGTCCAGACCCTCCTCCTCTGCCTTTTGAAACAGCAGGTGCTGTACCTGATCGTAGTCTCCAAACCGGTCGTCTCCCCGGGCGGAATTTAAGATCCAGTTGCCGATATAGGCCATATCCAGCAGACGGCGGAATTGCTTTGTCGTCAGCTTCAGTTCCATCATAACGACCTCCTCTTTAAGGTCCGGGCTTTCTATTGATATAGTATAGTATATTTCCGCCGGATGTCAATTGTCACCCTTTGCGAAATGTTTTCCTTGTTTTCCACATTCAGATGACGTATAGTATATTTGTAGGAAAATGCATTGCAATCATAACAAGAGGAGATCCTTGATTATGGATAATCGCCCCATTGGCGTATTTGACTCCGGGCTGGGCGGGCTGACCGCCGTGCGGGAGCTGGAAAAGCGGATGCCCAGCGAGTCTATTATTTACTTCGGAGATACCGGCCGTGTGCCCTACGGCAGCCGCAGCCGGGAGATCATCACCCGCTACGCCCGGCAGGACGTGGCCTTTCTCCGCTCCTTTGATTTAAAGGCCGTGGTCATCGCCTGCGGCACCGTCAGCACCACTGCCATTGACGTGCTCAAGGCCGAGCAGGACATTCCCGTCTTTGGCGTGGTGGAGCCCTCTGCCCGGCGGGCGGCGGAGCGGACGAGAAACGGAAAGATCGGCCTCATCGCCACCCGTGCCTCCATCTCCACCGGGGCCTATGAGAGCGCCATCCATGCGCTCCATCCTGCGGCGGAGATCTTTCCCATCGCCTGCCCCCTGTTTGTCCCGCTGGTGGAAAACGGCCGCACTCAGCCGGGCGACGTGGTCATTGAGACAGTGGTACGGGACTACCTGACCCCCCTGAAAGAGGCGGGGGTGGACGTCCTCGTCCTTGGCTGCACCCACTATCCCCTGCTGCGGGAGGTCATCGGCGCCTTTATGGGGCCTGAGGTGGAGCTGGTGGACTCCGGGGCAGAGGTGGCGCACGCTGTGGGCAGCTGGCTGGAAACCCACGACGCTCTGGCGGAAACCGGCCATTCCGGGCTCCGCCGCTGGTGCGTCAGTGATTCTCAGCAGGGCTTTCGGGATCTGGCCTCCCGCTTTCTGGGGCGGGCCGTCACGGAGCCGGTGGATCTGGTAGACATTGAGAGGTACTAAAGCATGACAAAAGACGTCATTATCTCTATTTTAGGCAATCAGAATCATCTGGACAGCAGCCCGGACGAGATTCAGATGATGACCACAGGCACCCTGACCGTCACCGACCGGGGCTATGAGCTGCGCTACGAAGAGACGGAGGTCACCGGCATGGCGGGCACCACCACCGTCATCCTCATCGAAGGAGCCAGAGTCACCCTGATGCGGACGGGGGAGATCTGTTCGCAAATGGTCTTTGAGGAGGGACGCCGGCACCACTCCATTTACTCCACTCCCTACGGAGATCTGGAGATCGGTATTGCCACCAGACATCTCCTCTCCACCGTCTCTCAGACGGGCGGAACGCTGGAGATCGACTATTCCATGGAGATCGACCACGGGCTGGCGGGATACAATTCCTTCCGCATCTCGGTGCGGGAGAAGGGCTGAGCGCCCATGAATCCCATGGAGCGGTGCTGCGCAACCGCACGTTCGCTGCTGTCTGACGCCGCCGCAGGGCTGGGGTTTGCCCTTGACCGCACCGTTCCCCTCCGGCGGAGAGACAATGGGGGACTGCTCCTCTCCGCCCTGCCCCGGCGTCTGGCGGCAGAAAACGGCGGAGACGCCCAACCCTTGGCGGAGGCGTTGATAGACGTCCTCTCTCTGGAAAAAACGCCCTTTGACCGGAAAACGGCCGAGGACGGGATGATCCTGCTCTCCCTTTCCCACGACTGGTTCGCCTCTGTCCTCTCGGATTTTGGGTCGGCGGAATGGCCGGATGTGCCGGAGCTGCCGTCCCAGCGCAATGAGGAAAACCCCGCCTTCCTCCTGGCCTACACCGCCCGCCGCTGCCGGGCGCTGGCAGAGCGGGGAACTGCAGGCGCTCCGCCCGAACTACCCGCCGGTCTGATCTGCGCTCTGGCGGCAGAGGGGGATGCGGGGGACATCGCCCGCTCGTACTGGCGTCTGCCGTGGAAGGTGCGGGCATATGCTCCCCTTGCAAAAGCGGTAGGCATTGCTGCAGGGCAGAGGGCAAGGGTGATTTACAGAAAATTCACCCCTTTGTGAGCGATTGCGATATAATTGTGATGCTTTCGGACAAGGATGCGTACGGGACGGCGTCCCATACAAATGCAAAACAACCCCCCATAATTGATAGGAACACTCCACCAAAGAAAAGAGGAATCCCCATGACCAAGGTGCTCATTGTTGAGGATGACAGCAACATCGCCCAGCTCCTGCAGCTCTATTTGGAAAAGGAGGGCTTTGAGACCCAGACCGCCCCGGACGGCGGCAAGGGCGTGGAGCTCTACCGCTCCTTCCAGCCGGATCTGGTGCTTTTGGACATTATGCTCCCCGTGCTGGACGGCTGGGGCGTACTGCACAAGCTCCGTGAGGCGGGCGACACTCCCGTCATTATGCTCACCGCCAAAGGCGAGACGGAAGATCGGGTCAGCGGTCTGGAGCAGGGTGCGGACGACTACATCGTAAAGCCCTTCGAGATGAAGGAGGTTCTGGCCCGTATCCGGGCGGTGCTGCGGCGCTACGGCGGGGCGGAGGACACCAATTCCAAAAAGCTGACCTTTGACAAGCTGGTCATCAATATGGACTCCTACGAGCTGCTGGTAGACGGAAAGCGGGTGGATACGCCGCCGAAGGAGATGGAGCTGCTGTTCCATCTGGCTTCCTCGCCCAACCGGGTGTTTACCAGAAATCAGCTTTTAGACGAGGTCTGGGGCTTTGACTACTTCGGGGACAGCCGGACGGTGGATGTCCACATCAAGCGCCTGAGGGAGAAGCTGGAAGGCGTTTCCGACCAGTGGAGCCTGAAAACCGTCTGGGGCGTGGGCTATAAGTTTGAGCTGACGGCATGAACACCCTCTTTAAACGCCACTTTGCCCTGACAGCGGGCATGATCCTCCTCTCCTTCGCCCTTCTGGGCGCCTCGTTTATGACGCTCAGCTATCGGGTCACGGTGCGGGACCAGAAGGCGGCACTGGACGAGAAGTCGGACTACATGGCCGTGCTCACCGGGCGGCTGCTCCTGATGGGACTGGACGTGGAGAGCGACGATTTTAACGACTATCTCTCCGCCGCCGCCCAGTTGATCGACGCGGATGTGCTGGTCTGTAATGAGGACGGCACCGTTCTCGCCGTCTGCGACCGGGCGGAGGGGACTTCCGATTGGCTGGGCAAGTCTGTCCCCGCCGACTTTCTCCGGCAGCTGGACGAGAAAGAGGACTATGTGGCCTTTTCCAGTCTGAACCTGTTTTCGGAGTCCCGGTTCGTCTCCGGCGCCCCGGTGACGCTGGAGATGGAGGGGCGGCATCTGCTGCTTGGCTACGTGCTGGTCTCCGTCTCCACCCGGGCGCTGACCGAGATGTGGGGGCTGCTGGCCAATCTGTTCATTCTCTCCGCTGCGGTGGTGCTGTGTATCGCCTTTCTCTCCAGCTCCCTCTCCTCCCGCCAGCAGGTGAGGCCGTTGCAGGAGATGACCGGCCTGGTTCGCCGGTTCGGCATGGGAGAGTACGATCTCCGGGTACCGGAGCACACCTGCCGGCGCAAGGACGAGGTGGGCGAGCTGGCCCGGGCCTTTAACGCCATGGCGGACTCCATCGCCCTGTCTGAGCAGAAGCGGAGCGAGTTCGTGGCCAACATCTCCCACGAACTGAAAACCCCCATGACCACCATCGCCGGCTTTGCCGACGGCATTTTGGACGGGACGATCCCTCCGGAAAAGGAGAAGGAGTACCTCAAGACCATCTCCGACGAGACCAGACGTCTCTCCCGTCTGGTGCGGCGGATGCTGGATATGTCCAAATTCCAGAATCACGACATGGTGCTCAGCCAGACGGAATTTGACCTCACTGAGGTGCTGGCTCGAACGCTCATCAGTCTGGAGGGCAAGGTCAACGGCAAAGGGCTGGATGTGGACGCCCGGCTTCCGGACAATTCTGTCTACGTCTGGGGCGACCCGGACGCCATTACCCAGGTCTGCTACAACCTGCTGGATAACGCCATCAAGTTCTCCCACCCCGGCACCGTCATCGGCGTGGCCGTCTCCACCCGGGGCGGCAAGGCCTATGTCTCCATCCGGGACACAGGGGAGACGATTCCCGAGGAGGAGCTTCCCCTGATCTTCGACCGGCTGCACAAGTCCGACCGCTCCAGAAGTCTGGACAAGGAGGGCGTGGGACTGGGACTTTACCTGGTCAAAACCATTTTGAATGATTTGAAAGAGACCATCACGGTGACCAGCCGGGACCATGTGACCGAGTTCGTCTTTACCCTGACGCTGGCCCGTTGATCGGGAGAAAGAGAGGGATCTCACTATGTTTGACGCCGACGATATCCGCTATTCCCCTGCCGAGGAGCGTCCCCCCTGGGAGCTGAGCCCCAATGGGCGGGTGCGGGAGCATTTTTCCTGCCGCA
The DNA here is from genome assembly GCA_902775105.1 of Oscillospiraceae bacterium. Classification (GTDB taxonomy): domain Bacteria; phylum Bacillota; class Clostridia; order Oscillospirales; family Oscillospiraceae; genus Onthomonas. The sequence continues at coordinate 1,790 of CACYLC010000024.1, read as the reverse complement.
AGGTGGACGACACCACCGCCGGCTACTGCCATGAAGTGGAGCAGCACAAGCAGGCACGGATTCAGGCGGAGGCTCGCCGCTCCAATGTGCAAAACGACATCCAGCGCCAACGGGCGGCGGTTCGTCAGCGCATGGCACAGGAGCGGGAGGATGCCCGCCGCCGGATGGTCGAGGCCAGAGAGGCCGCCCAGCGCCGCCGTGCCCAGTCGGGCATGGAGCAGCCGGGGAATGGCAATCCTCCCCATGACCCCAGAGGGGATCGGTACATCTACAACGACCTGCCCTATGGTGCGCCCCCTGCCGCCCCGGGCCGTCCGAAGCAGAAGCGCTCCTCTCTCACCGGCATTCTCCTGATTGTCATCATTGCCGTCCTCGTCACCATCTTTGTGGGGTTCTATACGGAGACCTACAGCGGCAGCGACACTCCCTTCTCCGCCGAAGAGGAGGCGGAGCCGGACGACTGGACGCCTCCCTGGGCGGAAGGCGGCACCCCCTGGCGCTTTACGCCCGAGGACGAGGACGAGAAAACCGCCCCAGACGATGAGAAAACCGCCCTTCCCCGGGCGGAGCTGAACGGCGCGCTGACGCTGGACATCCACTCTGCCGAGGGCAGGCAGCCTTTGAGCTATCAGGCGCTTTACGAGCAGTGCCTTCCCTCCACCGTCTCCATCACCGTCTATACCGAGGACAGCGGGGGCACCGGAACCGGCATCATCCTCACCGAGGACGGGTATATCCTCACCTGCAACCACGTGGTCTCTGACGGCGTCACCTGCACCGTCACGACCTTCGACGACACAGTCTATGACGCCCTTCTGGTGGGCGGGGACCCTCAGACGGATCTTGCCGTGCTGAAAATCGACGCCGAGGGACTGAAGCCCGCCGAATTCGGCGACTCTGACGAGCTGACCGTCGGCGATGAGGCGCTGGCCATCGGCGACCCCCTGGGCGTAGAGCTGCGGGGGACGCTGACCAACGGCATTATCTCCGCCATCAACCGGAATGTGACGGTGAATACCTACTCCATGACCCTTTTGCAGACCACCGCCGCCCTCAACTCCGGCAACTCCGGCGGCCCGCTCCTCAATATCTATGGTCAAGTGGTGGGCGTGAACAATATGAAGATGATTTCCAATGCCGTCACCGTAGAGGGTCTGGGGTTTGCCGTCCCCACCTCCGTTGTGAAGGATATTATCCCCATCCTCTCTGCCGAGGGCAAGGTGAGCCGCCCTGTGCTGGGCATCACCTGCGCAGGCATAGACGCCGAGACCGCCGAGCGCCAGGGTGAGCCCACCAAGGGGCTGTTGGTCTCCTCCATCAACGAGGCCTCCAACGCCGGGGAACAGGGGCTTCGGGTGGGCGACTTTATCTTCTCCGTCAACGGAACAGAGGTTGTCTCCGTAGAAGAGGTCAAGTCCATTCTCTCCGACGCTCAAATCGGGGACGACGTTGCGCTGGTGGTTCTCCGTCCCGACGACGACGGGGGGCTGGAAGAGCTGGAGATCACCATCACACTGGTGGATCAGGCCGATTTGAAGTAATTTTCCCTTTTCCGCGTTTCACTGTAAATAACCGTATATGGTTATCCAGATAAGTCCGCTATGTGAATTGGCGGAAAGAGTACGGAATTCAGTGTGTACGGGACGGCGTCTACCCTCTCCGGGGCACTCCCGCCGCTTTGCGGCTCCTTGCCCGACGTCCCGCTCATCGATAAGCGAGTGCTGGCAGTCAATGCGGGTCGTCGAGGACGCCGACCCGTACGAATGATTATCATATCGTGCCATGTTGAC